>JBJEQK010000048.1:0-15860 GCA_051881715.1 Acutalibacteraceae bacterium | reverse complement strand
ATGTGTTCAGTGACCACACGGCGTACAGCGTCAGGGTCGAGCCGTTCGCCGCCGCTGTGCCGTTCGAGCCCTGAGCGTTGGCGATACTGTCCACAGAGGTCAGCGTGCCGGTGGGGATAAAGTATGCGTTGGAGGTGTCGTAGGGTGTGTTGTTATACGCCGACCAGCCCCGCAGGGTATAGCCTGTGCGGGTAAAACCACTGGTGGGCGTGGTGATCTCTGCGTCGTAGGTGGTACTGATGCTGGAGATGGAGCCGGAGGTGGCGCCGTTGCCGTTATACGCCAAGGTGTAGCTGTACGGCGTCCAGTTGGCGGTGTACTCCACGTCCATGTCGTAGTTCCACGGGCTGACCGTGCTGGCATGGGCAACGTTGGAGCCCGTCGCACTGCACAGCCAGTTATTAAAGGTATAGCCGTTGCGGGTAGGCGCGGCGATCTGGGTCTTCGCGTTGCGCGCGCCGATCTTGGCGACGGTGTAGGCGTCGTCGTACAGAACGGTATCGGTAGTGTCACCGGTGCTGCCGTTGAAGGTACCGCCGTTGGGGTTGTAGGTGACGGTATACTCCTTGGGCGTATAATACATATTATATACCACGTTGGGCAGCTCCGCTAACTCATACGTCTCGGGGGAACCGCCGATCAGGCGGACATTGGAGTAGGTTTTGGTACCCACACCGACGCCGAAACGGAACTGGATATACCGGGCGTTGGAGGGGATCGTCAACGTTGCGGATTGATCGCCCAGACCGCCCAGAGAACCGTGGCTGATATACTTAAAGTTGGCGTCCTGATAGAAGTAGAAAGCTTTGCCGTCGGTGCCCGAGCCGGTGTAGCTGAAGGTATATGTACCGCCCGGAATGACGGGCACATAGTAGTAGGCGCCGGAATCGTTGGGACCGCTCATATCCATGACGGTATAGCTGTCCGAAGCCGTACCGGTGACGGTGATGGAGCGGGTGGCGGCGTCCACGGAGACGGCGGAGATGGCGTTGCCGCTTCTGCCATCGAGGGCGTACCACTTCTCCACATCGAAGTCGCCGAAGGTGCCGCTGTAGGTGTAGCCGGTGTAGGCGTTGGGACCGCCGGACACAGCGGAGCCATAGGTGTAGCTCTTGGCGGCATCGGTGCCGAGGAGGTTATACTTATTGCTGCTGTTGCTCAGGGTATCGCTCCAGTGCTTCGCCGACACATTGCCCGTCTTGTAAACGAGGGCGGCAACGGCGTTGCTGATGGCGGTGATGCCCGATGCGGTGTTGGTGTTGGTGGGATTGCCGAGGACGGCATACGCCTGCTTCATGTAGCTGCAGTAGTTTGCCCAGGAGGCGCTGGTGTACCAGATGGACTGGCGTCCGACAGAAACTTCCGCATTGATCTTGGTACGCAGTTCTGCCTTAGTGAACTGATCCACGTACAGGTAGGTATAGGCGTGGGCATGTGTGTTTGTATCCGTTTTTTTAACGGCGTGTCCATATATCTTTACCCATTTATTCCCTGTGCCGCTGACCGCTACGTTAAAGGTTTGGGTCGTCAGTCGGCTCGGGTAGCCGGCATTGCTCCAGCTATAGACCTGCTGATCGGAGCCGCCTTGGATTTGGTAATACAATTCACCGGAATCGTCTTTACCATTTAACTCGTAGTTGTCGTCGGCACCGTACTTGAGGTTAGGAATTTGGCTGAGGTTTCCGTAGCGGGAGGTATCGACATGGATCCAGCCTGCACCGCCGGTATATGTGGTGTTTGTCGTATCTTCGTTCCAGTAGCCGGACCAGCCGGTACCGCTCCCGCCAATGCTTACATTCTTTTCACCTGCTTGCGGGACGGTCGTAGCATCGAGCACACGACCGTTGTAGGAACCGCGGTTGTCACCCTCACTGCCGCTGGCGGTACCGGTGAAGCCGTCGGGGTTCGTTGCCTGGTTGAAGTTGGCGCTGTGGGCACCGGCAATCCATACGGTCAAACAGAAGGAACCGTTTGTGTGGTAGTTACTCTGCCAACGAGGGTGCGCCGTTCCCGCAATCAGGGAGCTGGCGCCGACCAGGTTGCGGTACACGGTACTGTACGCTTTAGCAGTGTAGGTTCTGCCGTTGATAAGGTAGCTCACCGTCCAGGTCAGCTGGGTGGTGCCGCCCGAGCCAAGGGCGGAGGAAAGTGAACCGCCGCTGGTGGTGGTTGCCAATGTGTTGTTTGAGGAAGTTGTGGCGGCGATGGACGGAGCCGTGAACCCGGTGTCACACGTCACCGTCAGACCCGTGACCGTCGCCGAAGTGTCGGTGCAGTGGAAGTAGATGTTACCGGTCGTGTTGCTGGAGGTTCTCAGCGCACTGTTGACGCCGTTGTTACGGTCAATGAAGTACTGGAAAGCCGTGCCGTTGGCGGGATTGACGTAGATGGTCTCGGGAACATAGAAGTAGATGTCCGGGGCGCCGTAGACCGCCGGAACTGCCGCCAGCTGACCCTTGAGGGTATTGTAGGCGCTGTTCAGCGTGGACTGCGCCGAGGAGATCTCACTGGCTGTCGCCTTCGGGTTGCCCAAAACGGTACCCGCCGTTTGCAGTGCGGTTTTGAACGCAGAGTAGCCCGCATAGGAGTTGCTGGACTCCACCGCCAAGGTACACGCCAATCTATAGGTGGAACGCAGAGAGGACTTATCCACCAGCGTCACGTGCAGGCGGGAGAAGCTGTTGAAGTTGATATAGGTGTTGTCCATGGAGCCGTTGTACTTGGCATAGGTATAGTACTTGTTCCACAGGTAGAAGTTGGAAGCCGTGGAGCTGGAGATGCCATAGTTGATACGGGTGCTGGAGTAGAGGGACTGCGGTGTATCGTCATCGTTACCAAAGGAATTGGTTCTGTGATACTCTGTAAAGGTGACCGACGCAGACAGAGCGCTGGACGTTGTGGTGCCGGTATAGTAGACAGAATAGCTGTTGTCCGGCCACTCACTGTAGTAGTGGTAGATCACCGACTGCAGGTAGGGGATCTGGTTGGTGTTGCTGTAGCGGCTGCGGTCGATGGTGATGGCGCCGGTGGAGACGTAGCTGGTGCTCTGCGTCTTGCTGTTGTCATCGCTGGCATCGCCGACATTCTCATAGTAGATGCCGCCGTTGGTGGCGCTGGTGAGATACCTGTCCACGTTGTCCTCGCGGTTGGCACCCCAGTCTACCGTGCCGCCGGGGATGATCCCCGTTACCAACGGGCTGGGCACGCCGTTGCTGCCGCCCCATGTGCGGTTGCCCACATAGGTGCTGTCCGCCGCATGGAAACCGACGGCAGCCGAAATGACGCCCTTGACCATTCGGTGCGTCGTAAAAGTCGAGGATACGCGTCCTCGGATTGCCTG
This sequence comes from Acutalibacteraceae bacterium, assembly GCA_051881715.1. GTDB lineage: Bacteria > Bacillota > Clostridia > Oscillospirales > Acutalibacteraceae > UBA1425. The sequence goes on along the minus strand of JBJEQK010000048.1, from coordinate 12,520 downwards.
GCCGATGACGTCGGCGTAGGGCTTGTAGACATAGGTATAGGCGTAGGACTCGTAGGTCACGCCGTCCACGACATAGGTCGCCTTCCACTCGATCACACCGCCGTCCCGGGCAGTGCCGGCAACGGAAGCGGTCGCTGTCAGGGATGAAGTCTTGGTCGAGGACGTGTACGTGGTCGTCGAGTCACTACGGGTGATCTTCAGGCTCGTGACGGGCACATCGGAGCGGAAAACGATCTGACCGCTCGTTTTCGCCGGGTTTTGCACCAGCGCGCCCGTTGCCGTGGAGTCCACGTAGTATGCATAGGCATCCCCTGCCGGGTTGAGATAGATCGTCTCCGGCACGAGGAACATGACGTTCACCGATGAGGTGCTCGCCGTACTGTTCGGACGCCCAACACTTTCCAGCGGAGCCGAATCCACCCATGCGTTCGCAGTAAGTCCCAGGTCCGCAAAGCAGAACGTTGTCACGACCATCAAAATCGCGAGCAAACTGCTGAGCGTACGCTTGCAAATGTTCTTAGCCATTTACAACTTCCTCCCTTTTCCTTGCTGTTTTGACTTTTAGGTATAGGTACCCGTATACTTTTATACATATTCAATATATCACAAAGTTGTATTATTGTCAACAATTTTTTCACAGTTTTTTCACTGATTGTTCTATATTTTTGTTGTTTTTTACGAATTTATCCACATCTTGTGGATAATTATCCGATTTTTCCACAATAGGTTGTTATTGTTATTCCTTTCGGGAATAATTCCGTGCCAACATTTTTTGCCGGAAAAGCATTTGGCACAAACGTTTGACAGAGATTTGAAAAGCAGCCGCGCAAAAAATTGCACGCCAAGGGGGTGCTTGTTTTATCCAAGCACAAGAATATCCTATCTCTTTCTCGGGTAGGATTTTATCCTACTTTATCTACTTTTTTGCGCCATGCCCGCCAAAGCTCCCCTGTGAAGCAGACTGAGGGGTTCTAAACGCCGCCGCAGGCAGACAGCAAAATAGAACGTTAAAACCCTCCCGACGAGGCTGACGCTTTGCCTGCTAAGCCGCCGAAATTATGCATCAGCGAAGCGACTTCATTTTTCATTAAATACTTTGGCATAGGACAAAATTCGTTAGCCGGCTAACGTTTTTTGTAGTGCGTGCAAAATTTTGCACGGGCAATCCCGCACCCACTCGGCTTCTCTCGGGGGAAGCTGGCACGGCGCAAGCCGTGACTGATGAGGGAAAACATTCTTTCTTGATGTCTCCCACGGCTGGCATACTGTAACGGTGTATCACAATTACAATGCTTTGCTTGCAAAGCCACCGAAATTATGCATTATTCATCAGCGTAGCGACTTCATTATTCATTAGTCTACCTTGACATCGGGTAGGATTTTATCCTACTTTATCCTACTTTTTGCGCCACGCCCGCCATGGCTTCCCTGCGAGGGAATGCAGACAAACGCATGGATATCGGATAAAATTCGTTAGCCGGCTAACGTTTTTTGACCCCGCGCAAAAATTTGCACGCCATAATTCCTAATCCCTCATTCCTAATTCCTCATTCGCTCGGGGGAAGCTGGCACAGCGTTAGCCGTGACTGATGAGGGAAAACAGTGTTTTACGATGTCACCCACGGTTGGCATCGGACGGCAATCTCTTCCCTCATCCGACCTCGCTTCGCTCGCCCACCTTCCCCCAAGGGAAGGCGTTTTCCGCAAACTTTTGACTGATATTAAAAAAGTGACTATGCAAAAATTTTCGCTCCTCACGGAAAATTGCGGGTTTTGTGCTCTGCACCGGGGAACCCCCGGCGAGGGTTCCCCACACCAAAACAGTCCACCGGACTGTTTTGGCTCCCCTCCTGCGCTTTTCTGTTGTTAGATTTTCGCCGACTGCGGTCGGCGACCAAAGGCGCCGCCTTTGGAATCCGCAAGCCTTTAAAAAGGCTTGACCGAAATTTTTAATCCCAGAAAAAACCGTGATGCACCTATATCCGGGACAATGGGTGAATCCGCCGGGCAGAAAAACACGCCGCACCCTTTCGGGCACGGCGTGTACTTGTTTGCTGTGCAGCTTATTCAGCTTTCTTTTTGGTCTTCTTATCTTCAGCGGCTGCTTCGTAGCCGACAAGCTCGATGATGCACATTTCTGCGGCGTCACCGCGGCGGGGACCGGTCTTGATGATGCGGGTGTAACCGCCGTTGACATCCTTATACTTGGGTGCAATCTCATCAAACAGCTTCTTGACGACAGATTCCTTCGTTACATAAGCAAGAACCTGACGCTTTGCGGTCAGTGTGGGCTCCTTCGCGATGGTGATCATCTTTTCGGCCATTGCGCGGACTTCCTTGGCTCTGGTAACGGTGGTCTCGATCTTGCCGTTTTCCAAAAGATAGGTGACCAAGCCTCTGAGCATAGACGCACGATGGTCGGTAGGACGACCAAGCTTTCTAGTACCGGGCATTCAAATCACTCCTTAATTTAAGCTTCAATGGGGATCTTTACTCGTCTTCTCTGTTGAGGTCGAGACCGAGCGAATTCAGCTTGGCCACGACTTCGTCGATGGACTTTCTGCCGAGGTTGCGCACCTTCATCATGTCGTCCTCGGTCTTGTTGATCAAATCCTCTACTGTGTTGATACCGGCTCTCTTCAGACAGTTGAAGGAGCGAACAGAAAGGTCAAGTTCCTCAATGGTCATCTCCAGGACCTTTTCCTTGCCGCTGTCTTTGTTGACAACCATGATCTCCGTGTTGTAGATCTCGCCGGACAGGTCACTGAAGAGCGTGAGATGCTCGTTGAGGATCTTGGCGCCGAGAGACACGGCGTCTTTTGCAGAGATCGTACCGTTTGTCCAAACCTCCAGCGTCAGCTTGTCATAGTCAGTGATCTGGCCGACACGGGTGTTTTCCACGGTGTAGTTGACCTTCAGCACGGGGGAATAGATCGAGTCGATCGCAATGACGCCGATCACGGGCTGCATGATCTGCTTGTTGCGCTCGGCGGAGACATATCCGCGACCCTTGTCGCAGGTCAGCTCCATCCCCAGATGCGCACCCTCGTCCAGTGTGGCGATGTGCAGCTCGGGGTTGAGGATCTCTACTTCGGAATCCGTCTTGATGCAGCCGGCAGTGACTTCGCCGGGCTCATTGACATCGAGATAGATGGTCTTGGGACCTTCGCCATGTATCTTGAGTATGACACTCTTCAAATTCAGCACGATCTCGGTGACGTCTTCCTTGACGCCGGGGATCGTGGAAAACTCGTGCAGGATACCGTCGATCTTTGCGGAAGTGATGGCGTAGCCGGGCATGGAAGAGAGCAGGACACGGCGCAGGCTGTTGCCCAGCGTGGTGCCATAGCCTCTTTCCAGGGGCTCTACGACGAACTTACCGTAAGTACCGTCCGCAGCGAGCTCTGCAGTTTCGATTCTGGGCTTTTCAATTCCTAACATTCAAAACCCTCCTTGATAAAATGGGGGCTATCCCCGAATTTAAACCCAATTCGTTCAATGCGCTATGCGGCATTATTTGGAGTAGAACTCGACGATAAGATGCTCTTCGACGGGGGCTTCAATCTGGTCACGTTCGGGCAGATTGATGACCTTGCCGGTATGGGCATCGCTGTCGCGCTCGAGCCAAGTGGGAACGGGGCGACCGGAATTGGTCTCGAGGGCAGCCTTAAACTTCTCGCTGTCCAGGCTCTTTTCCTTGATGGAAACCACATCGCCGGCCTTGAGCAGGTAGGACGGAATGTCCACTCTCTTGCCGTTGACAAGGAAATGACCGTGTGTGACGAGCTGTCTGCCTTCGTTTCTGGAAGAAGCCCAGCCGAGAAGGTAAACGACGTTGTCCAGTCTGCTCTCGCAGATGCGAAGCAGGTTTTCACCGGTCACGCCGGCCTTCTTTTCAGCCATGATGAAATACTTGTGGAACTGGCCTTCCTGAATACCGTAGTAACGTCTGGCCTGCTGCTTCGCACGAAGCTGCAAACCGTATTCGGAAGTCTTTTTGCGGCTTTGGCCATGCTGACCGGGAGCATAAGCACGACGCTCAATGGCGCACTTGCCTGTATAGCAGCGCTCACCCTTGAGGAACAGCTTCTTGCCCTCGCGACGGCAGAGCTTACATACCGCACCGGTATATCTTGACATGAATTACACCTCCAAATTATACGCGTCTTCTCTTGGGCGGACGGCAGCCGTTGTGGGGGATCGGGGTAACGTCCTTGATCATGGTGACTTCGAGACCCGTGGTCTGCAGCGCACGGATCGCAGCTTCACGTCCCTGGCCGGGGCCCTTGACGAAAACTTCGACAGTCTTCATGCCGTGGTCGATAGCGATCTTTGCGGCCGTCTCTGCTGCGGTCTGGGCAGCAAAGGGAGTAGACTTTCTGGAACCGCGGAAACCCATTTCGCCGGCGCTTGCCCACGAAACAGCGTTGCCCTGGGTATCCGTGATCGTAACGATCGTGTTGTTAAAGGTGGATTGGATATGGGCCGCACCGCGCTCAATATTCTTGCGCTCGCGGCGTCTGCGTGTAGCAGTGTTCTTTTTACCTGCACCCTTGATTGCCATATTGCTCCTCCTCCTTACTTCTTCTTATTCGCAATAGTCTTCTTGGGACCCTTGCGTGTGCGTGCGTTCGTCTTGGAGCGCTGACCTCTTACGGGCAGACCCTTGCGATGACGAACACCGCGGTAGCAGCCGATTTCGATGAGTCTCTTGATGTCGAAAGCGGTTTCTCTTCTCAGGTCACCCTCGACCTTGACGTTGTGGTCGATGTACTCTCTGAGCTTGGAAACGTCGTCCTCAGACAGATCCTTTACTCTCGTATCGGGATTTACACCGGTAGCAGCGATGATATCGCTTGCTGTTTTGCGACCAATACCGTAGATATAGGTAAGACCGATTTCGACTCTCTTATCTCTCGGCAGATCGACACCTGAAATACGCGCCATGTGTCAGTTGCACCTCCATTATAGGTATGCGTCGGTTTAACCCTGACGCTGCTTGTGCTTGGGATTTTCACAGATCACCATTACTTTTCCCTTGCGCTTAATAATCTTGCACTTTTCGCAAATTTTCTTTACAGAAGGTCTGACTTTCATTTGTATACCTCCTTCAATTACTTGGATCGCCATGTAATGCGCCCGCGGGTAAGGTCATATGGCGACATTTCGACCGTTACCTTGTCTCCGGGAAGAATGCGGATGTAGTTCATACGAAGCTTTCCGGAAATATGCGCTAAGATTTGGTGGCCATTCTTCAGCTCGACCGTAAAGGTCGCGTTGGGAAGAGCCTCAACTACCGTACCCTCAATCTCGATCATATCCTGTTTAGACATTGTAAAACCTCCTTCGGTTCATCTTTGTCCGGTCAGACGCGTTCCGCGAAACCGGCAAGCGCCTTGCGCAGCGCTCTGTTACTGTCGGCAGCCTCGGGCGGGATCCGAAGCCCTGTGTCCGCAACGTGACGCAGGTTTTTGCGCTTCGGGTTTTCCAGCGGACGCTCCTTGCCGTCACAGACGGTGACGTACTTGTCCGCAACCTCGCACACTGCCAGTAGTCCATCTTTGTCCCGTCCGGCCAATGACCGAACGACACTGCCCTTAACCAGCATCCCAACCCCTCCGCTTACACACGTGTAAGGATCTTCGGGCCATCTTCGGTGATGGCCACGGTATGCTCGAAATGGGCGGACAGTTTACCATCGCGGGTCTTAACGGTCCAACCGTCGGACATATTCTGGATTGCAGCGGTGCCCTCGTTGATCATGGGCTCGATCGCAATCACCATGCCCGGCAGCAGGCGTACACCACGACCGGGTGTACCGTAATTTGGTACTGACGGATCCTCGTGCAGCTCGGCTCCCACGCCGTGACCGGTGTACTCCCGGACAACGCTGAAACCTCTTTCCTCACAGTACTGCTGTATCGCGTGACCAACGTCACCGAGCCTGCCGCGCGCGACAGCCTTCGCGATGCCCTCATAGAGACTTTCGCGGGTGGTGTCGATCAGCCGCTTCGCTTCGGGGGAGATGTCTCCGACAGCGAAAGTCGCAGCAGTGTCTCCGACGTAACCGTTGATCTTGGCGCCAAGGTCAATGCTGACGATGTCGCCTTCGCGCAGGATACGCTTCTTGTTCGGAATGCCGTGGATTACCTCGTCATTGACAGAAATGCATGCGGTAGCAGGAAAGCCTCCGTAGTGGAGGAAAGCGGGTACGGCGCCGTGCCTGACGATGTAGTCGTAAGCGATGCGGTCGATCTCCCAAGTGGAGACCCCCGGCTGTACCGCTTCTCCCGCTACCTTTAATGCTCCGGCCGAAATGGCTCCGGCCTCTTTCATGAGATTCAGCTCTCTTGTTGTTTTGAGCACTATCATGCCTGTTTCGCCTCACTTAATCAAGGAAGCCCTTGTAGTGACGCATCATCATCTGGCTCTCGAGCTGCTTGACGGTTTCAAGCGCAACACCGACCATAATAATAATGGAGGTACCGCCGAGAGAGATGTTCATCGCATAGTTGACACCATTGATGTTGATCAGAGAGGTGACCTGCGAGAAAATGATGGGGAACAGCGCAACCACGCTCAGAAGCAGCGCGCCCAGCAGAACGATTCTGTTGAGGATGCGTGCGATGTAGTCCGAAGTGGGCTTGCCGGGACGAATGCCGGGAATCGCACCGCTGTTCTTGCGGATGTTGTTGGCCATTTCGATGGGGTTGTACTGAATGGACGCATAGAAGTATGCGAACGCAATGATCAGTACGAAGTAAATGATCGCATATGCCCAGTGGGTGGATTTGAACACATTGAAGAAGCCCGTCCAGAAGTTGTTGGGATTCTTAACGAACAGTTCCACTGTCGGGGGCAGGGAGAGGATGGAGGAAGCGAAGATAACGGGCATAACACCGGACATATTCACCTTCAGCGGAATGTGGGTGTTCTGGCCGCCGTACATCTTGCGTCCGACCACTCTCTTGGCGTACTGCACGGGCAGGCGGCGTTCCGCGTTGTCCATCCAGACGATGTAGGCGATCATCAGCAGCATCAGCACGCCCGCCAAGGGAGCAAGCACGTAGTAAGCGCCGCCTCTGGCGATGTAGCCGACCTGAATGTTGGGGCTGTAGAGGGAGGAAAGGAGCGTCGGGATGCGGGAGATGATACCTGCGAAGAGGATCATGGAGATACCGTTGCCGATACCCTTTTCGTTGATGCGCTCACCCAGCCACATGATGAGTGCGGTACCGCCGACAAAGGTGGCGATGACGACCAGACCCTGGAAGAATGCCCAGAAGCCGGTGTAGGCCAGACCGTCGGTGGACTTGATCAGGTAGCCCTGATTCTTGAGGTAGATATAGTAGGCCGTACTCTGGATCAGACCCAGAACAATGGTCACATATCTGGTGATGGATGCGATCTTTTTTCTGCCTTCTTCGCCCTCTTTGGACAGTCTCTCCAGAGCGGGGATGGCAACTGTGAGCAGCTGCATAATAATGGAGCTGTTGATGTAGGGGGTGATGGACATTGCAAAAATGGTACCATAGTTGAATGCATCACCGGTCATCATGCTCAGGTATTCCATAAAGGTACCTGCGCTTGCCTCCGTCAGGATGCCTGCTTCGCCGATGTCCAAAAAGGGAACCGGGATCGCCGCACCGATACGGAAGATCAGGATAATAAACAGCGTAAAGAGCATTTTCTTGCGCAGCTCAGGGATCCGCCACGCATTTAAGATGACCTTAAGCAAATCAGATCACCTCAGCCTTTCCACCGGCAGCTTCAATTTTCTGTTTAGCGCTCTCGGAAAAGGCATTTGCTTTGACTGTGAACTTCTTGGAGATATCGCCGTTTCCGAGGATCTTAACGCCGTCCAGAACCTTGGTTACAAGGCCGGCATTGATAAGTGCCTGTGTGTCGATCTCTGCGCCGTTCTCGAATCTCTCTTCGAGGGCGGAAACATTGACAACGGAGAACTGCTTACCGAAAATATTTACGAATCCTCTCTTGGGAAGACGTCTCTGAAGGGGCATCTGGCCGCCTTCAAAACCTGCACGCATACCTCTGCCTGCACGGGCCAGCTGGCCCTTGTGACCCTTACCGGCGGTCTTGCCCTGACCGGAAGCGGGGCCTCTGCCGATACGCTTGCGTTCCTTTTTGGAACCAGCGGCGGGTGAAAGATCATGTAAACGCATTATTTCTTTCCTCCTTTTGCTTCAGAAACCTCAAGGAGATGTGAGATCTTTCTGATCTTGCCCTGTGTGGCGGCATTATCCGGCTGAACGGAAACATCACCGATTTTGTGAAGACCGAGTGCATGGGCGGTGGCAATCTGATCCTTCTTGCTGGAGATCAGGCTCTTGGCGAGCTTGACTTCGACAGTGCTGATTTTAGCTTTTGCCATTTGATCCACCCTCCTTATCCTAAAATCTCGCTTGCAGTTTTGCCGCGGATCGCTGCAACATCTTCGACATTGCGAAGCTGCTGCAAACCGTTGAGTGTTGCTCTGACAACATTGCAGGGGTTGTTGGAACGCAGCGCCTTGGAACGGATGTCCTTGATGCCGACCGTCTCAACAACAGCACGGACGGGACCGCCGGCGATAACGCCGGTACCGGGTGCTGCGGGTTTGAGAAGGACAACGCCTGCGCCGAACTTGCCGATGACCTCGTGGGGAATGGTTGTACCCTTCAGCGCCACCTTGAACAGGTTCTTTTTAGCATCTTCGATGCCCTTACGGATAGCGTCGGGCACTTCGCTCGACTTACCCAGACCAAAGCCGACTGTACCATTGCCGTCGCCGACGACCACAAGTGCCGTGAACTTCATGATACGACCGCCCTTGACCGTCTTAGATACACGGTTGATGCTGACAACGCGTTCTGTCAGCTCAAGTGCCGATGCGTCAATCTTAGCCACAAGTATTACCTCCTCTTTTAGAACTTGAGGCCACCCTCACGGGCGCCTTCGGCCAGTTCCTGAACACGGCCGTGATAGATATAGCCGCCGCGGTCGAAGGTACACTCGGTGATCTTCTTCTCTGCGGCACGCTGTGCGAGCAGTTCGCCCACCTTGCGGGCTGCGGTTTTGTTTCCGCCGTAGTTTTCAAAATCCTTCTCCACAGTGGATGCGGATACGAGGGTGACGCCCTTGGTATCGTCGATCAGCTGTGCATAGATATTCTGAAGGGAGCGGAAAACGCAAAGACGCGGACGGTCTGCTGTGCCGCTGACTTTGCCACGGACTCTCTTATGGCGCTTCTGACGCGCTGCTTTGGTGTCCGGTCTGTTAACCATTTTATTTCACTCCTTTATAAGACTTACTTGCCCTTACCGGCCTTGCCTTCCTTGCGGCGGATCACTTCGTCGGCGTACTTGATGCCCTTGCCCTTGTAGGGTTCGGGAGGACGCTTCTCGCGGATCTCCGCTGCAAACTGACCGACCTTCTGCTTGTCGGCGCCGAGGACGACGATCTTGTTGGGTGCGGGAACCTCGATGGTGAGACCTTCCGGCTCATCCATGATGACGTCGTGGGAGTAGCCGATCTTCATGACGAGCTGCTTGCCCTTCTTTTCGGCACGGTAACCGACGCCGTTGACCTCGAGTTCCTTCTTGAAGCCCTCGTTCACGCCTGCGACCATATTGGCAATGAGCGTTCTCGTAAGACCATGAAGTGATCTGTTGAGTTTGTTGTCGTCGGGGCGGGAAACGGTAACGGTGTTGCCGTCCTTGGCGACGATCATGTTGCTGTGCACTGTTCTGGTAAGCTCGCCCTTAGGACCCTTAACGGTGACAGTGCTGCCGTCGATTGTCACATCGACACCTGCGGGGATTGCGATGGGTAATTTACCGATTCGAGACATCTGAACAGCACCTCCTTACCAAATGTATGCAAGGACTTCGCCGCCGACGTTGGCCTTGCGCGCGTCCTTATCTGTCATAATGCCCTTGGACGTGGAGAGGATCGCGATGCCGAGGCCCTTCATGACCTGGGGGATGTCCTCCACGTTGGAATAGATGCGCAGACCGGGCTTGGAGACTCTGCGCAGACCGGTGATAACCTGAGACTTGTTGGGACCGTACTTGAGTGTGATCTCAATCATGCCCTGGATACCATCGTCTTCAACCTTGAAGCTCTTAACATAACCCTCATCAACAAGAATCTGTGCAATTGCCTTTTTCATGTTGGATGCGGGAATCTTCACTGTATCGTGCTTTGCAGAATTCGCATTGCGGATTCTTGTCAACATATCAGCGATGGAATCAGTGATTTGCATAACCGTTTTTCCTCCTTTGCAATTGCTATTACCAGCTTGCCTTCTTGACGCCGGGGATCTGACCGGCATGAGCCAGCTCACGGAAGCAGATACGGCATACTCCGTACTTGCGGAGGTATGCGTGCGGCCGACCGCAGATCTTGCATCTGTTGTAAGCTCTCGTGGAATACTTCGCGGGCTTCGCCTGCTTTACCTTCATGGATGTTTTGGCCACTACAATTCCCTCCTTACTTTGCGAACGGAGCGCCCATGAGCGCGAGCAGCTCACGTGCTTCTTCGTCTGTATTCGCGGTGGTGACCATGCAGATGTCCATACCGCGAACCTTGTCGATCTTATCGTAATCAATTTCAGGGAAGATCAACTGTTCCTTGATGCCCACGGAGTAGTTGCCGCGGCCGTCGAAGGAGTTGGGGTTGATACCTCTGAAGTCACGCACTCTGGGGAGTGCCAGGTTAAAGAAACGATCGAGGAATTCGTACATTCTCTCGCCGCGCAGTGTGACCTTGACGCCGATCGCCATGCCTTCGCGAAGCTTGAAGTTTGCGACGGACTTCTTCGCCTTGCAAACGACGGGCTTCTGACCGGTGATCTGCATGATGTCGGAGATGATCGCGTCGAGAACCTTCGGGTTGTCTCTGGCTTCGCCGCAGCCGACATTGACAACGATCTTATCGAGCTTCGGGATCTGCATGACACTGCTGTAGTTGAACTTTTTCATCAGAGCAGGCGCCACTTCGTTGGTGTAGTGCTCTTTCAGTCTTGCTGCCATCTGTCATGTCCTCCCTTATTCAAATTCCGCAAGGCAGTCGCTCTTCTTGCAAGTGCGAACCTTCTTGCCTTTTTCATTGATCTTGTGACCGACTCTGGTGGGTCTGCCGCACTTGGGGCAAACAAGCTGAACCTTGTCTGCGTACAGTGCGCTTTCCGCCTGGATCAGACCGCCCTGCTCCTCTGCTCTGCGGGGCTTGACGTGCTTGGTCACGATGTTGACGCCTTCGACGATGACCTTGCCCTCGGAAGGAGAGACCTGCATGACCTTGCCTTCCTTGCCGCGGTACTTACCGTTGATGACGACGACTTTATCGCCGGTTTTCACATGTACTTTGTTCATTTGAGTACCTCCCAATCAAAGCACTTCGGGAGCGAGAGAGAGGATCTTGAGATAGTCTTTCTCACGAAGCTCTCTGGCTACGGGCCCAAAGATACGCGTGCCTCTGGGATTCTTATCATCTCTGATAATCACGGCCGCGTTTTCGTCGAAGCGAATGTATGTGCCGTCTGCGCGGCGGACGCCCTTTGCGGAGCGCACGATCACGGCCTTGACGACATCGCCCTTTTTCACAACTCCGCCGGGTGTTGCCTTCTTAACAGAAGCAACGACGACGTCGCCGATATTGGCATACCTTTTGCCGGAACCGCCGAGTACGCGAATGCACATCAGTTCTTTTGCACCCGTATTGTCGGCGACCTTAAGGTAACTCTGTTGCTGTACCACAGTGTTTCCTCCTTAACTGCCCAAAATTATTTGGCTTTCTCGATAATTTCGACAACACGCCATCTCTTGTCCTTGGACATGGGACGTGTTTCCATAAGCAATACGCGATCGCCGATGCCACACTCGTTGTTCTCATCGTGTGCCTTCAGCTTGATCGTGCGGTTGACGATCTTCTTGTAGAGCGGATGTCTCACCTTATCCTTGATGGAGACGACGACAGTCTTGTCCATCTTGTCGCTTGTAACGATACCCACACGGGTCTTTCTAAGGTTTCTTTCCATTGGTTAGCCTCCCTTTCCTCAGGAATTCGCGCCGTGAAGCTCGATATCGCGCTGAACGGTCTTGACTCTGGCGATATCCTTTTTGACGGCGTTGATTCGCATCGGGTTATCGAGCTGGTTAATGGCTTGCTGGAAGCGCAGTTTGAACAACTCGTCCTTCAGCTCAAGGAGCTTAGCATCCAACTCTTCAGCGGAAAGTTTTCTGATTTCACTGGCTTTCATTCTTGCTCACCACCCGTTTCTTCCTTACTGACAAACTTGCACTTGATGGGAAGTTTGTTTGCAGCCAGACGCATAGCCTCTGCTGCGACTTCTCTGTCCACGCCGGCGATCTCGAACATAACTCTGCCGGGCTTGACAACGGCGACCCAGTACTCGGGAGAACCTTTACCGGAACCCATTCGGGTTTCAGCGGGCTTCTCGGTGATGGGCTTGTCGGGGAAAATCTTGATCCAGACCTGACCGCCACGCTTGATGTA
>JBJEQK010000047.1:0-3523 GCA_051881715.1 Acutalibacteraceae bacterium | reverse complement strand
CGCCGCCTTTGGAATCCGCAAGCCTTTAAAAAGGCTTGAGCGAAACTTTTAATCCCACAAAAATCCGTGATGAACCTTTTTATAGTCTTGCCCGCAAAAAAGAAAATTATCATTTTTTCGGAACCAACTCTCCCCTTGCTCCATATTATGGGATTGAGAGCAAGGAAAGGAGGGCGAAATAAATGGGTTGTGGATGCAATACTTGGATCATTCTCCTGGTCATCATCCTGTTATGTTCCGACTGTGGTTGTAACAACGGCTGTGGCACATTTGCCAATAACGGCTGTGGCTGTGGCTGCAACAATAACTGCGGCTGCTGACAACGTTCCCTAAGGAGAAAGAGTCGATGCCCAAAAGGCACCGGCTCTTTCTTTTTTATGTATGCTCGCGCACACCGGCTGTGTTCAATATAAATATCGCCGCCGTACACAACAGCGCCACGGAAACGGGCACGGACGCACGAACCGGCTCCACGACCCGACCGCTTTGCAGCAGCATCGTTTGCGCCGCCTGCGGAAAAATGCGCAAAATCGCCGCGCAGTTTACCGCCGCCAATGCGCCGCAGACGATGCGCGAGGTGAGAAAATGGGACAGCTTTACGCCGCACTGCGTGATGTAGGGCAAGATCTGACAATGTACAGACAGCCCGCCGAAGCCCAATATTGCCGCAATGACCGGCAGGGACACGCCGTTTTGCGCGGCGATCCGACAGCCGTTCGTCACCTCCAGAAAACAGCACAGCGACACATAGACGCTCTGCGGCAATCGCTCCAGCACCGCACATATGCCGGAAAACAGCAATATCCATGCGCACAGCGGCAGCATCCCTGTACCCGCATCCGAAACAGCCTCGCAGATGCTTTGGGTCAGCGGAAGATAGGGGGGTATTTTTTTGCCGGGTGCCGCGGCGGTGCCGATAAAGCGCAGCAGAATCCCCACGGTCAGGTTTGCGGCCGTCAGTGACCCAAACAGAATCCAGCCGCAGGTACGGCTTCGGAGCATCTCGGCGCCCACGGTTCCGACGACGAATGCCGGTCCCGCCGCCACGCAGAACAGGCAAAGCCGCTGTGCCTGCGCCTCGGTCACACTGCCGCCCTTGTACAGCTGTGCCGCCATACGTGTCCCCACGGGAAACCCGCCGCACAGTCCCAGCAGTACAGCGCCCGCCGCCGTACCGGGCAGACGAAAAACACGCCGCATAACGGGCGAGGACACTTTGCCGAAGCTCTCGCACAGTCCGCTGCGCACAAAGAAGGTACACAGCACAAAAAACGGAAACAGGGACGGAATCACCGCCGTGCCGCACAAACTCAATGCACTGCGTATGCCCTGCGTCATTTCCTGCGGGTAACAAAACAAAAGCGCCAGCAACAGCACTGCCGGCAAGAGCCTTTGCACCCATTCTCTTTTTTTCATAATCCCAACACCTCTTTCATATCTATGAAAGCAGATGGGAACTTTATTCAAAGGAGTACGCAAATGAGCCGCAATAGCCGAAATGCCAAGAAAAAACTATATGCCCTGACGGAGAAGCTGAACGATACGCTGGAGATCCCCCAATCCGCAGGTCCCGGCAGTGCGCAGATCGAGCTGTCTGGCAACCGGGAGGCACTGGTGGACGGGTGCCAAAACATCCTGCAATATGACGACACCGCCATCCGCATCAGCACCGGGCGGCTGGTGATCTGTTTTTCCGGCAGTGATCTGTCCATCAATGCCATGCAGCAAAACCAGATCCGCATCACGGGCACGATCCTTTCCGTGGACTTTGCGTAGGAGGGCGCCATGTTTTTGATTCGTCTGTTCCGTTTCGTTGCGGGATATGTCCTCTTTTCCGCAGTCGGCGGATTTCCCGAACGGTTTATCAACCTCTGCACCGCCGGGCACATTCCGATCTGGGACATCCGCCCCTGCGGCAATGTGCTGTACGGCAAGGTGCGCACCAAGGACTATCTGCGCCTGCGCACCATCTCCCGGAAATCCGGAATGCGCCTGCGCCTGCGCAAAAAGTGCGGCGTACCCTTTTTTATGCACAAACATAGAAAACACGGCGGTCTGCTGATCGGCGCCGCCGTGTTTCTCGCCGTGTTCGCCCTGCTGTCCACACGCATCTGGGTCATCGAGATCGAGCACTTACAGGGCGTCCCGGAATCTGTCATCCGCACAGCACTGCGGGACGCCGGCATCTACGAGGGGATGCGCACCCGTTCTCTGGAAGCTTCCAAAACGGAAAGCGCACTGCCTTTGCAGATCCCGAAGATTCAATGGGTCGCCCTGAACCGCCAAGGGTCGGTACTGCACGTTAGACTGCGTGCCAAAATCCGCACACAGGGAGAACAGGATGCGTCCTCCCCCTGCCATCTCGTCGCCGCCAAGGACGGCGTTTTGCGCACGCTGGAACCGTATGACGGAAAAGCGATGGTTCGTGTCCCCACCGCCGTGCAGAAGGGACAGCTGCTCATCAGCGGCATCACGGACAACAAGGACGGTTCCGTTTGCCTGCACCACGCAAAAGGGTATACGGAAGCGCAGACCACTGCCGCGCAAACGGTCACCGTGCCCAAAAAGCAGACCTTCCCCGCCGTGAGCACTGCGCTGACCAAGGTCAGTGTGCGCCTGTTCGGGTGGACGTTTCCGCCGGCCAAGTCCCAGGCTGTGGAGGGCGCGCAGTTTTTCGCTTATGATATGTACATGACCGCCGGGAAGTACCGCCTGCCCGTCTCCTGCACCGTGCGCCGCAGCACTTTCTTTGCATCGTCCCGCACTCTGTCGGACAGGGAAACGATGCTGCTTCTGTTCTCCGATTTCGAGGCCGAGGCGGCACAGCGCTTCCACACCGCCCGTTTTCTTTCGCAGGATATCCGCCTTTTGCAGGATGCGAAAGATCTGCGGATCAAAGCCGATTTTCATCTTCTGGAAAACATTGTCGCCGAACAGGAAATTCTACTTGAAGAATAGTGCGGATTGTGGTATACTGCCCTTGCACGCGCGGTGAGTTCGAGACCTTCCTCACCTAAAACAAAACTAAAGGAGACAACTGCATATGAAAAAAAGGCAAATTCTTTTCCTCACGCAGGGGGCGCTGATCGCCGCCCTGTATGTGGTGCTGACGCTGTTCATCAACGCCTTCGGTCTTGCCAACGGAGCGATACAGATCCGCATTTCCGAAGCGCTGACCATTCTACCCTTTTTCACCCCCGCCGCCATCCCCGGTCTTGCCATCGGCTGTCTTTTGGCAAATATCCTGACGGGGGCTGTGGTCTGGGACGTGATCTTCGGAACCCTCGCCACACTTCTCGGCGCCGTCGGCACATACCTTCTGCGCAAATACCAATGGTGCGCCGCGCTGCCGCCCATTTTCAGCAATGCGATCATCATCCCCGTCATCCTGCGGTACGCCTACGGCGTCCAGGATGCGCTGTGGTTTTTGGTGCTGACCGTGGGCGCAGGCGAAGTGCTCTCCGCAGGTGTGCTGGGCATGATCCTGCTCTTTGCGCTCCAACGATACAAACATATTATTTTT
>JBJEQK010000046.1:0-16043 GCA_051881715.1 Acutalibacteraceae bacterium | reverse complement strand
CCCTCGCCGGGGGTTCCCCGGTGCGAAGCACAAATCCCACAAAAATCCGTGAAGAACCCGTTTTTTGATTTCAAATGGATAGAACGTGGTACCTCAGAATTTCTCGTCCAAATACTTTTTGGCTTTTTTGATCAGACGATCGGCGTTGTACCGAATTTCTTTCACGATGGTTTCCAGCACATAGCGGATGGTTCGGAACGCTTTTTGAATCACGCTTTCTTTCGGATATTTTGCGTCCGTCCCGTTGCCGCCGTAACAGCCGATGTTTTGGCTCGTGATGGTATTTCCGAAGAAGTCCGTGGTGCAGTCATCCTGTACGCTATATCCTGCGCCGATGAGCGGAGAATCGGCAGAGAGTGTGAAACTGCCGGGATCTGACAAATCTTCACCACTGAAACCGGGCAAAACATTGTATGCGCCCGGCTCAAACAAAGGCGTCATCGTGTTGTAGTAGCAGTTGTGCGTAAAAATCGTCCCGGATGCTTTGATTTCGGAACGGTCGTAGGAGAGCCTGCTTTCCTTTGCGGGATCGATAATATTGTTGGCGACGATGCCGTCAAACGTGTCGTCAAAATCAAAATCTCCGCAGCCGACAATGGTGTTGTTGTAGAATCGGAAGTCGTATTCCCCCGCACTGGTGCTCAGTCTGCTTCTGCCGCCGTCATTCACCGACAGGCAATAGCGAACCGTGTTTCCCCGGTTGGGGTTGTCCTCTTTGGAGTTGTTCACCATAAAGCTGGTGTTGTCATGGGAGTAGATATACTCATAGGTGCAGTTGAAAGACCAGTGGTCAAAATCCACCGTCATGCCGTCAGTGACGCACTTTTGTCCCGCAATTTCGCAGTTCTGTATCGTGCAGTTGCTGGAGTAGTGGGTCCAGACGGCGGCGATATAGTAGAGCTTGTTTCCGTTTTCGTCTATGCCTTCGCCCAGACAGCAGTTAATGGCTCTGCAATCGGTGATCCGTGCGCCATCACAGCTTTCGAGGACGATGGCTTCGCCGTCCAGATCATGCAAATACACGTTTTTAACGAGTGCATTTTTGTTGGGGTATGCAGAATCTCCCGTGAAAAATATGCCGTTTCCGCAGTCATAGATCTCACAGTTGATCGCAGTAAAATCGTCCACGGAATAGAGCCTGTTTCCGTACCGTCTGACCACTACAGCTGCTCTGCCGGAGATGGGACCTTCGGCAAAATTATCTCTGGTTTTTACCTTGTAGTTTTGCATATCGTGAAAGACAATGTTGTCCAGCGTTATGCCGCAGGAGTTTTTGGACAGAGCGTCCACCCAGATCCCGCCGCCGTTATGCGCCGTGATCTCGACGTCGGAAACGCTCACATAGTCGCAGTCAAACAATTTCAGCACAGCATTTCTTTCGCCCGTCGTAAGCAGTGGCCTTTCTCCCTCGCCGTAGGCCGAGATGACGATGGGGTTTTCCGCTGTTCCCGAACAGGTCAGGGAAAGGGTGCAGTCGTAAATACCGTCACGCTTAAAGAGTATCTTGTCACCCGCCTGCAATTTCAGCGACGCAATGTTGGCGGTGGTTTTCCACGCCTGCGCTTCGCTTGTGCCGAGGGACAGATCGTCTCCCGATACGCTGTCGATGTAGTATGTGTTGCCCGATACGGCAAAGCTCGTCAGCGGTACGAATGTTAAAATCATGGCGATGCAAAGTAAAACGGATGCAGTTTTTTTCATAGGATTATCTCCTTGCTTGAAAATTTCCAATGTCGCATATTCCTGTATTTATTGCACTTGCAGTACGGCGGTCTGATAGGGCGCAAGGATATATTTTCCCTCTGCCTGCTTGCCGGAAAGCAGATCAACCGCCTTTCCGACGGGGTAAATTGCATTTTCGGCGTCCTTCATGTTTACGGCGAAGATGTATTCCTTTCCGTTTGCCGTGCGGGAAGAAACGATGACGCCGTCCTCTGCCGAAAGCAAGGGCTGAATGTGGAATCGTTTTTGCACATCCTTCGCCAGCGCTTCGTAAAAGCCGATGTCATTTCCGCTGAAGCCGTAAAGGATGGCGAACCCTTTGCCGTATGGATGGATGGTGACCGCAGGGGTGCCGCTGAGCCTGCCCGAAGTGTACGCGGCAACCGTTTGTGCACCCTGTGCCGTGAGGGCGTGTACCGTGTTGTGCACGGCGCAGACCGTGCCGTCGGCAAAGCGGACGCTGCTGTCTCCCGTGTGCCGGCGCAGATCGTCTGCGCTGACGCTGCCGAAAACCTTGCACCCACAAAGCTCTGCGAACAGTCCGGGCGGCAAAAGCTCCCGCGTCTGGTTGTTTTCGTCCCTTGTGCCGGCTTCGCAGTCGAGGATGACCGTGCCGCCGTTTTGCACATATGCCTTGATTTTTTCGGCTTCCTCGGCGGTGGTGATGCGGTGGTTGGGCAGAACAACGATTTTGTAGCCGGACAGATCATCCTGCATCCCGACCACATCGATGTTGGTTTGCAGTGCATTTTTGAAGCCGCCGTAGCAGTTGAAAAAGTCGTCGTCGTAGTACCCGTCCACGACCCAGTTTTGCATTCCCCAGCTGTTCTCGTAGGAATAGAGAATGGCAATGTCGGATCGGGTTCTGCCGTCCCGGATCAGCGGATAGATTTTCCGGATATCCTGCGCCAGCTTTTCAAAGACAGGCTTTGTATCGGGACGGTAGTTTTTATCTTTGGCAAGGATGCCGTCGTAGCCCTGCTCAAAGCTGCCGTTGGGCGTGCGCCACTCGAAGTAGAACGTACCGAAAGCGCCGTGGGAAATATTCAGCCACGTCTGCGCCGCAATGACCTGTGCATTGGCGTCGGCGTCGGCATAGGCTTTCTGCTCTGCGACGAGGAATTCGTTTTTGCCGTTGGAGAGCCGGCGGTCAAAGCTGTGCTCCATGCTGGCGCGCAGCTGGATGCGGTAATCGTCACCGAAGGGCTGCGGCACATAGTTGTCCCAGCCGGCGTAGTCCAGATATTTTTCCCCGTCAAAGCAGTTGACCGACCAGTTGGCGCCAGGCCAGTTGGTGTAGATAAATCTGCCGGGAGAATTTTTGCGCACATATTCCGCTTCCATGGACAGCAAACGGTTGAAGGTAAAGGAAAAGTACCGTCTGTAATCCAGCTGTACCTGCGGTGACCATCCGCCCTCGGAGAGGTTGACGGGAATTTGGATCTCGTCAAAGTCGTTGTAGACGTTGGACCACAGCATCGTGAACCACGTCTTGTTGAGTGCGTCAATGGTGCCGTATTTTTCACGCAGCCATTTTCGAAAGCCGATGTTGCAGTTCTCGTCAAAATCCCAGAACGGAAAACCCGGTTCATTGTCCAGCTGCCAGCCGACAATGGCGGGATGTGTCCCTAAAGCTTCGGTCTGCGCCTTGGTGATTTTTTTTGCATATTCCAAAAAGATTTCGCTGGACAGGCACTGTCCCTTTCTTCCGCCGAAATCGTAGTGTCCGTGGATGTTGCCGCCCTTGATCTCGGGATATTTCTTGTACAGCCAAGGCGGGGCAATGGCGGTGGTCGTGCCCATCACTACCTTTATATGATGCTTTTGCGCACAGTCCAGCGCACGGAGCATGGGCGCAAAATTGTAGTTGCCCTCCGTCGGTTCATACCAGCTCCAGGCAAACTCCCCCATGCGCACGGTGTTGAAGCCGAGGGCTTCCATTTTTGCAAAATCCTCTTCCCATTCCGATTCCGTCCACCACTCAGGGTAGTAGGACGACCCGAGAAAAAACTCTTGCATCGCGATCTCCTCCTCAAAGTGTGTTGCCTTAGCACAAAAGCCCTGCAGAAAGAACTCTACAGGGCTACGGTGTCAGTATACCATATCTTTACGCAAAAATCAAGGTGGCGGCGGGGGAATAAATAATTGATTTATTTTCGTTAGGCGCCTTGACATTTCTAAACAGTTGCGTTATAATCAAGGTACCTAAACAAGATAGGAGGTAAAAGAAATGACAAAGAAAGAAATCTGCCCCGGTTGTGGACGCCACTGCGATTTGAGTGCTCCCGGCTGCAATAAAGGGCGAGAATTTGACAAAACGGGTGTGTTTCCGGCGTGCAGACACAGGGAAGAACACCGACACGCAATGCATATGCCGCGCTATCACAGTGCAGATGTGCAGGAAAAGCTGATTCTCAATCTGCGGGACATCTTCCACATGATGCAAATGCAGTATGAGGGGAGAGCAAGCCAAAAGCGCATACTGATTATTCTGCACGAGTGCGGAACGCTTACGCAGAAAGACCTGACGGAACGACTGGGCATTCAGCCCGGCTCTGTGAGTGAAATTCTGTCCAAATTGGAAAACGCAGGACTCATTGCCCGCATTCCCAATGAAACAGACCGCAGGACAGCGGACATCTCGCTGACGGATATGGGTGCAGAGCAGGCGTCGGAAGCCGCAGAGCAGCGGCAGAAGCGGCATGAGGAAATGTTTTCCTGTCTCACGCAGGAGGAACAGGCGACGCTGCTTTCCATGCTGGAAAAAATCCACATGGACTGGGAAGGCCGTTTTCCTCCGAACCATGCGCACGGGTTTCACAGAGGGCATGGCTTTCATGGGGACAGGCATCACGGTCGGCATTTCGGACCGGAAGAATGAGCAGGGGAGCCGTTATGTGGAAATATATTAGACCATATTTACCGTATGCAGTTTTTGCAGCTGTGTTTATGGTTGGCGAAGTGCTGATGGATCTGATCCAACCGCGCATTATGAGCCGAATTGTGGATGAGGGCGTTCTTGGTCTGGGTCATGGCGGTGTAGGCGATTTGAATTTGATCTGGATACTTGGAGCAAAAATGATCGGACTCGTATTGTTCGGCGGTCTTTGCGGTTCCCTCAACAATGTCTTTGTCCATCTGTCGGGGCAGAACATCGGGAATGCGATGCGAAAAGACTGCTTTCAAAAGATCATGACCTTTTCGTTTTCTAAAATAGATCGGTTCAGCACAGGTTCTCTTGTGACAAGAGTGACCAATGATATAACGCAGGTACAGAACTTTGTATCCCAATTTGTGCGGGGCATGATCCGTACTTCGTTGTTGACATTTGGCAGTATGTACTGTATGTTTCGCCTGAACAGCAAGTTCGGGCTGGTTGTACTGTGTGCATTTCCGTTTCTTGTGGGTACACTCGCGGTCTGCTTATATAAAGCAAATCCGTTATTTTCCAAATTGCAGGCGCAGATTGACTCGATCAACGCCATTATGCAGGAGGATGTATCCGGCATCCGTATTATTAAAGCCTGCGTGCGTGAGGTTTATGAAAAAGTGCGCTTTGAAAAAGCCAATGATGCGCTGATCAAAACACAGCTCAAAACACTCGTGATTTTTGCCTTTATGAATCCCATTGTCAATTCACTGATGTATATCGTTGTTGCGGTCATTTTGTGGATAGGTTCCATTGACGTGCGCGGTGCAGGTACAACGCCGGGCAATATAATGGCAGCGATCACGTACACGACACAGCTGCTCAACGGTATTCTGATGCTCGTCATGTTGTTTCAGAATATTTCCAGGGGATACGCTTCATGGAAGCGTGTAAAGGAGGTACTGCACAGCGAATCGGAGCTTACGGACGGCGAATTTGACGGACAAACGCAAATGAAGGGTGAAATCGAATTTAGAGATGTTTCCTTTGCTTATCCGGGAAGCAATCAAAATGTGCTGTCTCATATCAATCTGGCTATACACAAGGGGGAAACCGTAGCGATCGTGGGTGTTACAGGATGCGGAAAGACCACTCTTGTAAATCTGATTCCACGTTTTTATGATGTAACTGAGGGTGCAATTCTTGTGGATGGCGTCGATATTCGCGCATACAGACAGGAGGTACTTCGTGAGAAAGTGGCGATCGTGCTGCAAAAAAGCGAGCTGTTCAGCGCCTCTATACGGGAAAATATCCAATGGGGTTTTCCCGGAGCGGATGATGAGGCGGTTAAATCCGCTGCACGCACTGCACAGGCAGATGCCTTTATCTCTTCCGCATCAGAAGGATATGATACGGTTGTTGCGGAGCGTGGCATGAACCTATCCGGCGGTCAGAAGCAAAGGATTTCCATTGCAAGAGCAGTTTTGAAACCGGCGGAGATCCTCATTTTTGATGATTCAACCAGCGCTCTTGATCTGAAAACCGAAGCCGATCTGTATCAAGCGCTGAAAAACGCCCACCCGGACAGCACGAAGATCATTATTGCGCAGCGGATTGCGTCCATACGCAGGGCGAACAAAATCATTGTTTTGGAGAAGGGCGGCATTTCTGCTTGTGGCACACATGAAGAATTGATGCGATCTTGTCCGATTTATCAGGATATTTATCGCTCTCAGATCGGCAGGGAGGATGAGATCGCATGAAAACCAATTTGGAACCAAAGCGTGCGCAGGCAATCATTCCGGGTGCAATGAACCGCGGTCAGCGTTTCGCAGAAGTGGAACACGCGGAGAACGTCGGCGAAACATTAAAGCGGGTCGTCACGTATTTTATACGACAAAAAACAACCGTTATTGCTATGCTGGGCATCGTGACAGCCGGTACGCTTTGCGGGATCTATGCGCCGAGCTTGCAAAGCAAGGCCATTGATATTATTGCCGGAGAACGGGAAGGGAATTTTGCTTATACGTTGATCCTGATGTTCACTGTTTATTTGCTTTACAGTTTAAGCGGGCTTTTGCAGGGACTGCTCAGCGCCAGACTCAGTCAGAGCGTTGTAAAGCAGATGAGGGAGGAGCTTTTCGGCAAGATCGTCGATCTGCCCATACGCTATCTCGATACCCATTCCCACGGAGATATTATGAGCCGGATGACCAATGACATTGAGAATATCTCCGCAACGGTGTCGCAATCTCTGCCGTCGCTGTTTTCGAGTATTCTCACGATTATCGGTACAGTGGCGATCATGCTTTGGTATTGCTGGCAGCTTACGCTTCTCAGTCTGGCAACGGTTTTACTGACGCTGCTTGCCACAAAAATCCTTTCCGGCAGAGTGCGCGGTTTTTCCCGCAAACGACAAACGCTGCTGGGACAGCTTAACGGCACCGTGGAGGAAATGGTTTCAGGATACCGCACGGTCGTCGCCTATAATTACCAAAAGGCTGCAACTGAAAGTTTTTGTGACACGGCGGATTCTCTTACCAAAGCAGGGATCAAAACTGATATTTTCAGCGGCATAATGGGACCGATCATGAACTGCATCGGCAACATCGGCTTTGTGATCATCGCGGCCTTTGGCGGATATTTCTCTATAAACGGACTGATCTCAGTCGGCGTTATCTCCGCCTTTATCGTGTATGCAAAGCAGTTCAGCAGACCTATCAATGAGATCGCGCAGGTTTACGGCCAGCTGCAAACGGCAATTGCCGGAGCGGAACGAGTTTTCGCCGTATTGGACGAGGCAAACGAAGATCACGCAGGTGCAAAGCTCATCAAAGAGGAAAAGGCGACAGTAGCTTTCAAAAACGTATGCTTTTCCTATGATTCAAAAAACGATGTGATCAGAGATTTCTCTTTAACAGTACCCACCGGCAAAAAAGTGGCGCTGGTCGGCGCAACCGGCAGCGGAAAGACCACCATTGTGAATTTGCTCATGCGGTTTTACGACATTGACAGCGGGGAAATCACCATAAACGGGCAAAATATACAGGATATCGCTCGGGATAGCTTGCGTCAGAATGTTGCCATCGTTTTACAGGACACGGTTTTGTTTTCTGATACAGTTCGTAACAACCTGAAGTACGGCAATGCATTCGCCACAGATGAACAACTGGAAACAGCAGTAGAAATGAGCTGTTGCAAGGATATGATCTGCCGCCTTCCGCAAGGTTATGATACCATGTTGACCTGCGCCGGTGCGAACATCAGTCAGGGGCAGCGTCAGCTGCTTGCGATTGCTCGTGCCTTTGTAGCCGATCCCAAAATTCTGATTCTGGACGAGGCAACATCCAATGTGGATACACGTACCGAAAAGGCGATTCAAAGTGCTATGCATCGCATTATGCAAGGGCGTACCAGTATTGTGATTGCGCATCGCCTGTCCACGATTCGGGACTCGGATCTCATTGTTGTGATGGATCATGGCAAAATTGCGGAGAGCGGAACGCACGATGTGTTATTGCGTCAAAAGGGAAAATACTATGAACTTTACAGGACGCAGTATTCGGGCTTTGCAACATAATACCTTGCACCGGGCGTTACATATGGCAACACCGCACAAATCGCGGCACACGCCTTGCTTGAATTTTATTCTGTCAGCTTACACAAAAATCGCACACCCCGATTGTGCGGTATTGCCATATCTTTTTCTTCCCGTTTGGGGCACAGTTTGCGGTGGATCACGAAGCTGCCTGTCTGCTTTCCATTCTTTTCCAACTTAAAAATCCATAAATATCATTTACGAAAAAAGCGATGAAACAGACGATAACGGAAACATAGGCAATATCTTCCAGCGCCGCCAATGTCCACAAAACGATCAAAACGATATCATTTGCTACGTACCCTATTGCATAATAGGGGCTTCTGCGGAATGTGAGATATACGGCTAAAAAACTGGTTGTTACAGACAGGGTACTTGGAAGAATATTGGCAGTATGGAAATACGACAAAAGGAAATAAAAAATCACAGTCACAATTATAGTCAAGACCCACATCAAGATATGTTCTTTTTTTCGATTTGATTGACTTTCACTTCCGACTTGTTCCCCATATAGGGGTTTCTCAGCCAGGAGATCAAGGCAACAAACGCCATAGGCGCTGTCATGCAGAGATATGTTATCATTTCACCATAGTATGAAAATCTGTAAGAAAAAAAACCATACAGCGCACTAAAGATGAGCATGAGGAATTGTCCTGCTGGGTTTCCTTTCGCATTAAAAATTAACGAAGTCACGCCAATCAATGATGCCATAAGCGTAATATAATTTTCTTTGTCAAAGAGGAAAAAAGCTGTGATAACAGCCATTACAGAAAACGCCCACAGCATTTTTTCACCTTTTGTAAAATAGTTTGTGAACCATTTTCTTATCTTCATAGTGCCTCCCAAAAAAAGCATTCGACTACACATCTTCTAAGACCTAACGATGTGTAATCGAATGCATAACATTCACTACCCGGTGGCAGTATTAGCATATTTAATTTTTCCGTGGGCGAACTGTCCCAAAACTGCGAATCCGCATACATACTCTGGATTTTTCATTTGTTGGGCAGCTGCATCGGGAACAAAAAAGGGAAACCCGGATCGGCTCAGTACATTTTTGCGCCGGCGGGGATGTGATCGTCCAGCATCAAAAGGTGCAGTTTTTCTGCGCCCTCTTCGCTGTGAATGGCGGAGATGAGCATACCGCAGGAGTCGATACCCATCATCGGACGGGGCGGGAGGTTGGTGATGGCGAGCAGTGTCTTGCCCACCAGCTCCTCCGGCTCGTAATAGGCGTGGATGCCGCTCAGGATGGTGCGCTCCGTGCCCGTGCCGTCGTCGAGGGTGAACCGCAGAAGCTTGTCCGACTTTTTGACCGCTTCGCAGGCAAGTACCTTCACCGCGCGGAAATCACTCTTGGAAAAGGTGTCAAAATCGACAAACTCTTGGAACAGCGGCTCGATCTCCACCTTGGAGAAGTCGATCTTCTCTGCGGGGGCAGGGGAGGGCGCCGCTTTCTTTTCGCTCTTGTTTTCCTCCAAGCTCTTCATCGTGGGGAACAGCAGAACGTCGCGGATGGAGTAGCTGTCGGTCAGCAGCATGACAAAGCGGTCGATGCCGATGCCGATGCCGCCTGTGGGGGGCATACCGTACTCCAGCGCCATGAGGAAATCTTCGTCCGTGTGGTTGGCTTCTTCATCGCCGGCTTTCGCCAGCTCCTCCTGTGCCTCGAAACGACCTCTCTGGTCGATGGGGTCGTTCAGCTCGGAGAAGGCGTTGGCCATCTCGGCGTGGTTGATATACAGCTCAAAACGCTCCGTGTAGTCGGGATCGTTGGGCTTTCTCTTGGCAAGCGGGGAAATGTCCACGGGATGCTCGGTGATAAAGGTGGGCTGGATGAGGTTCTCTTCGCAGTATTCCTCGAAGAACAGGTTCAAGAGGTCGCCCTTCTTGTGGTGCGGCTCAAACTCGATGCCCCGCTCCTTGGCCAGTGCTTTCGCTTCCTCAAAGCTGATGGCAGCAAAGTCCACGCCGGCATACTGCTTGACAGCCTCCGTCATGGTCAGCCGGGCAAAGGGCTTGGACAGGTCGATCTCCTTGCCGTCGTAGACGAGGGTCGTGGTGCCGCAGATCTTCTGCGCCACGGTGCGGAACAGATTCTCCACCAGATCCATCATGCCGTGGAAGTCGGTGTATGCCTGATACAGCTCCAGCAGGGTAAACTCGGGATTGTGGCGCACATCAATGCCCTCGTTGCGGAACACACGACCGATCTCGTACACTCTTTCCAGACCGCCGACGATCAGGCGCTTGAGATACAGTTCCAAAGAAATACGCAGACTCAAGTCCTCGTTGAGTGCATTGTGGTGGGTGGTAAAGGGTCTTGCTGCCGCGCCGCCCGCATTGTGGACAAGCATGGGCGTCTCCACCTCGATGAAGCCCTGAGCGTCCAAGTGGTTGCGGATCTCCCGGATGATGAGGGAACGCTTGATAAACGTGTCCTTGACGTCGGGATTCATGATCAGGTCAAGGTAACGACGGCGGTAACGGGTGTCGGTGTCCTGCAGGCCGTGATACTTTTCGGGCAGGGGAAGCAGAGATTTTGTGAGCATACGGATCTGCTTGGCGTGAATGGAGATTTCCCCCATGTTGGTCTTGAACACAAAACCTTTGACCTCGATGATGTCGCCAATGTCCCACTTTTTGAAGGATTCGTAGGTCTCTTCGCCCACATCGTCGAAGCGCACATACGCCTGGATGCGTCCGGAACGGTCGCGGATGTCAATAAAGCTGACCTTGCCCTTTCTGCGCTTGGACATCATACGTCCGCAGATGGATACGTCTTTATTTTCGTACTGTTCAAAGTTTTCCAGAATCTGTGCGCAGTGCTCGGACTGATCCGCCAAAGTGATCTTAAAGGGATCCTGTCCCGCCGCGCGCATCGCCTCCAGCTTTTCGAGACGGACGTCCCGCTGTTCGTTGCGCACAGCCTTGCTTTCCTGCATCTTCTCTTCCTGCATTTTCTTCACCTCATGTATCTTACTTGGAAATAGAAAGGATCTTGTACTCGATGACGGAACCGTTGGGCAGCTCCACATGAACCGTCTCGCCGATGCCTCTGCCCAGCAAAGTTTTGCCCAAAGGGGACTGGTCGGAGATGACGCCGTTGTCGGGGTCAGACTGGGACTTACCCAGAATTTTGTACTCGACCTCTTCCTCAAAATCCACGTCGTAGAGCTTGACCTTCAAGCCTGTCTTGACGATGTCGGTAGTGATGTCGCTCTCGTCAATGATCTTGACGTCTTCCAGCTCCGCTTCGAGCTTGGCGATGCGCGCTTCCATGATCGCCTGCGCATTCATCGCCTCATCGTATTCGGCATTTTCCGAAAGGTCACCAAAGGAACGAGCCTCCTTGATACGGGCGGCAATCTCTTCACGACCGGTCGTTTTGAGTTTGTCAAGCTCCTCTTTGAGCAGTTTGTACCCCTCATGTGTCATTTCGTTTGCCATAGCTTATCATCCTTTCTGTCATGCCGTTTGCATGACTGCAGAATCTACCCGAAAATAAAATGTATGAATACATGTCTGTGTATTATACCAAATTACCGCCCGAATGTCAAGTGTTACTTCGGGCATGAAACCGTGCGGCGGCTTCGGGCAGTGTCCATGTATCCTGCTCGTGCAGGATACAGCTGTACCGGCACTGTTCCAGCGACCGAACGCCGCACAGCTCATACAGCGCAGAAGCAAACAATCCGGGGTCGATATTTTCCGGCGTCTGGGAGCGGTACGGTTCGGGGATGTCCAAGGCTTTGCACAGAAAGAGGTTTTCGCGCGCTGTGCCCCGGCAGGCGAAGGTGACGCATTGCGCGGGAAAGATGTCGGCGTCGGCACACAATAGGATGTTGCACCTGCGGAAAAGGTCTGTTGTCTCTCCCACCGTCAGACCGGCGCCGCAGAGCCGGAAAAGCCGACGGCTTTCTTCGTCATATTCCGCCGTTCTCTGCGTGCAGACCCGCACGTCCGATGCGCACTGCAAGAGCTGCTCTGCCCGACCGCAGAGGGAGCCGAAGGGATCGTACACGCCGATGACGCACTTGTGCGGCGGGATATCCGACAGGGACAGCACCTCGGTCATGGTGCGCATGGCGGCAATCAGCGGCAGGTGCTTGGGCGCAAACAGACGCACGTTTCTGTTTTCGGGCAGGGAGATATCCGTGTCCGTCAGGATTCGGGATGCGCATCGTCCGACGGTATACAGGATATCCTCCCATGGCGGCGCCTTCTCTGCCGTGCGCACCCGCAGAATAAAGAAGGGTGCACCGCTTTTCACTGCCACCTTGACGAATTCCGGCTCCGGCGGATGAAGCTTCCAAAGGATCCGTGCGAATCCCCTCGGCTTCTCCTGTGTCACCTGCAGTACCGTAAACATAAACTCCCTCCGTTTCTTTAAGAAAATATATGACCTTTTCCTGCGCTACTTGCGCCGTGCACAAAATTTTTTCCTTGTGTGCCGAAAAATTCATCGAAAAAACAGTGAATTTGCTATTTACTTTGCAGAGCAAACGTGATAAAATGCTATTTGGTTCGGTTTGTACAATTTATTATTGTAATATACTCTTTAAACGAGAAAGGATGAAACGATAATGGTTAGAAAGAAAAAGACTATGGACGGTAACAACGCTGCGGCATATGTCTCCTATGCGTTTACCGAAGTAGCCGGTATCTACCCCATTACCCCCTCCAGCCCTATGGCTGATTACGTCGATCAGTGGTCTGCACAGGGTCAGAAGAACATCTTCGGCACCACCGTTAAGGTTGCCGAGATGCAGTCCGAAGCCGGTGCTGCCGGTACGGTGCACGGCTCTCTGGCAGCCGGTGCATTGACCACCACCTACACCGCCTCGCAGGGTCTTCTGCTGATGATCCCCAATATGTACAAGATCGCCGGTGAGCTGCTTCCCTGCGTGTTCCATGTTTCCGCACGCTGTGTCGCTTCTCATGCGCTGAACATCTTCGGCGACCATTCCGACGTCTACGCCTGCCGTCAGACCGGTTTTGCCATGCTCGCCGAAACCAACCCGCAGGAAGTTATGGATCTCGGCGCCGTGGCACATCTTGCCGCCATCGAGGGCAGAGTTCCCTTTATCAACTTCTTTGACGGTTTCCGCACCTCCCATGAGATCCAGAAGATCGAGACTTGGGACTATGCAGACCTGAAAGAAATGTGCAACATGGATGCAGTCGATGCATTCCGCAAGCGTGCACTCAATCCCGAGCGTCCCGTGATGCGCGGTTCCCACGAAAACGGCGACATCTTCTTCCAGCATCGTGAGGCTTGCAACAAGTACTACGATGCCATGCCCGAGATCGTGGAGAAATACATGGACAAGGTCAATGCCAAGCTCGGCACCGACTACAAGCTGTTCAACTACTACGGCGCACCCGATGCAGACCGCGTCATCGTTGCCATGGGCTCCATCTGCGACGTCGCAGAGGAAGTCATTGATTACTTGACCGCCAAGGGCGAAAAGGTCGGTCTTGTCAAGGTTCGTCTGTACAGACCCTTCAGCGCCAAGAAGCTTGCCGAAGCGATTCCCGCTTCCGTAAAGAAGATCGCTGTTCTCGACAGAACCAAGGAACCCGGTTCTCTGGGCGAGCCGCTGTATCTGGATGTCGTTGCCGCTCTCGCCGCAGAGGGTCGCAAGATCGACGTTGTCGGCGGTCGTTACGGCCTCGGCTCCAAGGATACGCCGCCCGCAAGCGTTTTCGCCGTATATAAAGAGCTTGCCAAGGATGCGCCCAAGCAGGGCTTTACCCTCGGCATTGTGGACGATGTGACCGGTCTTTCCCTCGATGAGGAAGAAGCTCCCAACACCGCCGCAGAAGGCACCATCGAGTGCAAGTTCTGGGGTCTGGGCGGCGACGGTACGGTCGGTGCCAACAAGGATTCCATCAAGATCATCGGCGACCATACCGATAAATATGTTCAGGCGTACTTCCAGTACGACTCCAAGAAGACCGGCGGCATCACCATTTCCCACCTGCGTTTCGGTGACAGCCCCATCAAGTCTCCCTATTACATCAACAAGGCGGACTTCGTTGCCTGCCACAACCCCTCCTATGTGGAAAAGGGCTATAAGATGGTCAACGACGTCAAGCCCGGCGGTGTATTCCTCATCAACTGCCAGTGGTCTGCCGAGGAGCTTTCCGCAAAGCTGAACGCCGAAGCGAAGCGCTACATCGCCAAGAACAACATCCAGCTTTACACCGTCAACGCCATCGACTTGGCCGCCAAGATCGGTCTGGGCAAGCGTACCAACACCGTTCTGCAGTCCGCATTCTTCTCCCTGTCCAAGGTTCTTCCCGAAGAGGAAGCCATCGGCTACATGAAGGAAAAGGCGCAGAAGTTCATGAAGAAGGGCATCGAGATCGTCCAGATGAACGAGGCCGCCATTGACGCCGGCGCAACCGCCTATGTCAAGATCGACGTTCCCGCCGACTGGGCGAATGCAGAGGATGCCGCTGTCGCTTCCGAAACCAAGGGCGCTGAGAAGCTTGTCAAGCAGGTCGAAAACATCATGAAGCCCGTCGGTCTGATGAACGGCGATTCCCTGCCGGTTTCCGCATTCATGGATCATGCAGACGGTACCTTTGAACAGGGCGCTGCCGCCTACGAAAAGAGAGGCGTTGCGGTCATGGTTCCCGAATGGGATGCCGCTACCTGTGCACAGTGTAACCAGTGCTCCTATGTCTGCCCCCATGCAACCATTCGTCCCTTCGCACTGAGCGCCGAAGAGGCCGCCGCTGTGCCGGAAGGCACCGTTCTTGCCGACAAGAAGGGCAAGGGCAAGGATGCTTACAAATATTACCTCGCCGTTTCTCCCATGGATTGTATGGGCTGCGGCGTCTGCGTCGGCGTATGTAAGACCAACTCCCTGAAGATGGTCTCCCGTGAGAGCCAGGAAAGCAAGCAGGCCGCATTCGACTACATGGTCGCCAACGTCTCCGTCAAGGATGACCTTGCCAACAACACCGTCATGGGCAGTCAGTACAAGACGCCCCTGCTCGAGTTCTCCGGCTCCTGCGCAGGCTGTGCGGAAACGGCTTATGCCCGCCTGATCACCCAGCTGTTCGGTGACAGAATGTACATCTCCAATGCGACCGGTTGTTCCTCCATCTGGGGCGGTCCGGCTGCAACTTCTCCCTATACCGTCAACAAGGACGGTCACGGTCCTGCATGGGCAAACTCCCTGTTCGAGGACAACGCAGAGCATGGCTTCGGTATGTACCTCGGTCAGAATGCCATCCGCAACTCCCTGATCGAAAAGGTCAAGACGGTTGCCGCTGCAGAGTGCGCATCCGACGAAGTCAAGGCGGCTGCGGAAAGCTACCTTGCCACCGTGGATGACGGTGCCGCCAACGGCGCTGCCACCGAAGCGCTTGTCAAGGCTCTGGAAGGCGTGGACTGCGATACCTGCCGCTCCATCCTTGCCAGCAAGGAATACCTCTCCAAGAAGTCCGTCTGGATCTTCGGCGGTGACGGCTGGGCATACGATATCGGCTTCGGCGGCGTGGATCATGTCCTTGCTTCCGGCGAAGATGTCAACATCATGGTCTTCGATACCGAAGTGTACTCCAACACCGGCGGACAGGCCTCCAAGGCTTCCCAGATCGGTCAGGTTGCACAGTTTGCTGCGGCCGGCAAGGCAATCGCCAAGAAGAGCCTTGCAGAGATCGCCATGAGCTACGGCTATGTCTATGTCGCACAGATCGCCATGGGTGCCGACATGAACCAGACCATCAAGGCTCTTGCCGAGGCAGAAGCCTATCACGGTCCCTCCATCGTCATCGCCTATGCGCCCTGCGAGATGCACTCCATCAAGGGCGGCATGGTCAACTGCCAGAAGGAAA
>JBJEQK010000045.1:0-3530 GCA_051881715.1 Acutalibacteraceae bacterium | reverse complement strand
GTTCGAGAATAGCTTCTGCTTTTTCTTTTTGTTCTTCGCGAAATGCGACAGCCCCTGTGTTCTATTTTGTATAGGTCATAACAACGAAATCCAGTGTGGTTTCCAGCTTCGGCAGGGCGGATAACAGCTGTATGCCCGATTGGGCGGTCTTGTAGCAGTAGGGCGTCATGCCGTAGAGATTGAGAATATCCTCCGTACTCTCCAGGCACACGTCATACCGCAGCCGCTCCGTTTTCACAATCGTCAGCGCCGTCTGCGGCGGCGTTTCCCTGTTGCGGTACGGCTCTTTGTACAGCGCCTGTTTCAGCCCCCAAAGGTGCATTTCTCCCGGCAGAACGTGCAAAAGCGTTCCACCCGGCTTCAGCACCCGGCAGAATTCCCTGTCCTCAAAGGGAGCGAACAGGTGCATCAGCGTATCGACTGCGCCGGTGCGCACAGGTATGCGGTGCAGACCCGCCACGAAATACCGGGTCTGCTTGTCCTGTTTAGCGGCAAGACGAACCGTTTCCTTGGCGATGTCGAAGCCGTAGGTCTCGTGATTTTCCGCCGCCGCACAGGTGTAGTACCCCTCGCCGCAGCAGGCATCCAGCACCACGTCCCCCTTGATGCGCTCGGTCACAAACTGCCGCAGGGGCGCATAGTACCCCTTGGACAGAAAAGCCCGTCTTGCCCGGCAAAGCTGCGGCGCATCCCCGGGATTTTTACTGCGGTACTGCCCGGAAAGCAGGAGATTGCAATATCCCTCCTTCGCACGGTCAAAGCTGTGTCGGTTTGCGCACAGCAGGCTATTGCCCTGCGCATACAGACTCTCCCCGCACACGGGACAGATCAGGATCGACATAGGTTTGCTCCTTTTTCAAAACGATCAGGCAGAAAATCAGGTGGACAGCTGCCGTCGCCAACCACGACAGCGGGTAGGAGATGTACAGCTGTGCGAGGGTGCGATGGGTCGGGAAATAGAGAAAGATCCACGTCAGACGCACGCCGCACACACCCAGCAGGGAGACGACCATGGGCAGGACGGAGCGCCCCATGCCCCGCAGGGTACTGCTGTAGATCTCCATCAGCCCGCACAGCATATAGGTCGCCATGGTAACGGCCATTCGTCCCTTGGCGATTTCGATGACCTGTGCATCTGCGGTGAACAGTCCCAGCAGCGGATCGGCAAACAGCCAGCACAGCCCCCCCATCCCTGCACCCACCAAGGCGGTCAGGACGGAGGAATCTATCATCGTCCTGCGCACTCGGCGGATATTTCGTGCGCCGTAATTCTGTCCGGCAAAGGTGGTGGCGCTTTGGGAAACGCCGTTCATGGCGATATAGATAATGTTGTCCAGATTTGTCACGGCAGCATTGGCGGACACGGCGGCGGAGCCGAGGGAGTTGACGGAGGATTGCAGGATCACGTTGGAAAAAGAGAACAGACAGCTTTGCAGACCCGCCGGCAGACCGATCCGCACGATCTTTCCGAGACATTGCCCGTTCATGCCGAGACGGCGCAGATCCAGACGCACATCCTCCGGCAGACGCAGCAGGCACAGCATAACCAGCACGGCGGCGCCGCACTGGGAGATCACCGTGGCCAGCGCCACACCCACCACATCCATGTGCATCGGAATGACAAAAATCAGATTGAGCACCACGTTCACACCGCCCGAAGCGAGCAGGAAATACAGCGGTCTGCGCGTATCGCCCATAGAGCGCAAAATGGAACTGCCGAAATTAAAAAGCATGACCGCCGGCATTCCCAAAAAGTAGGTGCGCATATACTGTGCGGCGCCGTCGATGACATCGGCGGGAGAGCCCATCCAGCGCAGGAAAACAGGCGAAAACATATAGCCGATAAAGCCGACGATCACGCCGCAGATCAGGCTCAGCGTGACCGAGGTGCGCACCGTCTCCCGCACTTCTTGCGTGCGCTCGGCGCCGATCCCCTGTGCCACGGCGACGCCTGCACCGACGGACATTCCGAGAAAAGCGTTGATGATCAAATGCGTCAACGAACTGGTCGAGCCCACGGACGCCAGCGCCGTCGGACTGCCGAAACGCCCCACCACTGCCGTATCCGCCGCATTAAAGAGCATCTGCAAAACGCCCGATAAAATGATCGGTACGGCAAAGAGAAATATGTTTTTCATCAGCGGTCCGGACACAATATCCACACCGCTGTGCCTGCGTAGGCTGCTCAAGGAATACTCACTCCGTTTTTTTCAAAATCACCCCATATTATACACCCCACACAATTTTTGTCAATTCAAAGGATCCATTATTTTTCCTTGCCGAAAAACTTCGTCTGTGCTATACTGAAAAAGCCGCCGGAGACCCGACGGCTGTGTTCACATCAAAATATACAACAGGGCAAACAACAGAAACTTATCTGCGCCCTCTGTCATCAAAAGCAACAGGATCGGCAGGATCACTGCGGCGTCGTTCGACGGTGCGGGAGCCGGTTTTGCTCTTGCCTGCGGCGGCTGTTTCATGCGCTGTGCTTCTTTTCGGTAGTGCTCCATAAAATCTGCCGCCCGCGTGTATTCCTCGCGCATCGGTCTCGGCTGCGCCACGCCGCATCCCTCCCATCAAAATAATCCGCTCTGCAGAAGCGGCAGTATATCCAGCATCCGCAGTATCTGCATCGCCTCGTCCGCCCGCTTCTGCCGCGGCGCACTCAGATATGGCTTCAGCGCAGCAATCAGCTCCGAGCGTTCGTCCTGCGCGCCCTGCATGGCCTGCACGATCCGGCCGATCTTCCCGATCATCTCCGGGCTGATCGAGCCGAGATCCGGCTTCGGCGGCGGCTTCTTTGCGCCGCCCCCTCCCCCAAACAGATTCTCTGCCGTGTGCTTGAGCGCATCCAGATCCGCATCGCTTAAACTACCGAGCAGATCGGCTATGTTGTCCATCGAATATTCCATTGCCGTCCCTCGCTGTGTTCGGTGTTATGGTCTGTTTTTCAGTCTCTGCATCAGCTTTTGCGCCTGCTCACTTTGCAAGAGCTTCTGCATGGCGTCCTTGTCCTGCAAAAGCTGTTTCAATGTCTGTTGCTGGTTTGCATCCAGCTTCTGCCCGGCGAAGCGCAGCAGCTCCTGCTGTCGGCTCTGTTCGTCCATGCCGCTTTGCTGCATACGGCGCTGTATCTGCAACAGCTCCTCAGGTGTCGGTTGACCCTTTTTCACGGGGGATCCACTCCTTCCCTCTTTTGATTTTTTATGCATTGTCAGGAGGTTATATGCATGCGTATTTTGGTCGTTTCCGATTCCCACGGGGACAGCTGTGCCCTGCGCCGCGCCGTGGAACGGGAAAATGGCTGTGCCTTGATCATCCATCTGGGTGACGGGGAACGGGACACCGCCTTTCTCCACGGCATCCCCCTTTTGCAGGTGAAAGGCAACTGCGATTTCTGCTCGGAACTGCCCGCAACACTGCTCACGCAGGAGGGCGGCAAAACCATACTCTGCACCCACGGGCACGTCCAAATGGTCAAGTACGGCATGGAACTGCTGCGCCGGGAAGCGCTCGACAAACACGCTGAC
>JBJEQK010000044.1:0-16192 GCA_051881715.1 Acutalibacteraceae bacterium | reverse complement strand
CTGATATCCAGCAGCGTGTCGTAGAATTCGGCAGGTGCACCGCTGGCATTATTCAGCTCAGAGCTGGTCGCGACCTGACCCTCGTAGGTCTTGATCAAGCCGGCCGTGAAGCCGTCGGTTCTGTCCGTGTAGGGGACACCGTCGATGGCAGGCGTAAAATAGGTGCTGTCAAAGTAAACAGGAACCTGGAGAAAGAATGTGTAGAAGTCGGTACTAAAGCTGATACGGACTTCGATCACATCGCCGGGAGACAAGGTAGAGCCTTGTTCTACCTTAGTGCCGTCCTTGTAGACATCCATACCGTATGTAACAGTACCGGCGCCCTCTGCCGTTTCAGGAACGATACCGGCAGAGCCGGCGTTCCAGTAAGCGGAACCGGTTACTGAAAATACGCTGAACGCCATCACAAGTGACAAAAGCACTGCAAGGGAACGTTTTGCCATTTTCATTAGTTGATTTTCCTCCTAATCTTATTTGGTTTATCACATTGCAAAATGCAAATGAACCCTAAAAAACTAACTTATTCAAAATAAATCAGCGGATTGGAAGCATCGTAGGTCTGGTTGATATAACCATCACCATGGATACAAACCTCCAACGGACCATAGTCCACATTTTCTACGGCGCCGTCGGCGTTGGCATCGCAGGCAAAATACATTGCATTGGCCTTCGGATCGTAGTCCTCGGACCACTCAGCAAGGTTCAGATAACCAATGATCAGATTTGCGGAATCCATAGCATTAATGATACCGTCGCCGTTGATATCGCCGAAAATGACAACCTGATAATCCGCCACGGAATTGCCGTCTGCGTCGTAGACGTGCAGCGTAGCACCGGTGCTGTAGTTCCCCGATGCATTCGTGTCGAACGTGTAGGTCGCACCGCCAGCAGTGGTGATCCAGCTGCTGATCGTGCTCGCATTGAGCGTATCAAAATCACGGACAACCTCGGTAAAGCCGTAGATGTATCCGTCCTCATCAATAACTATATCGGTGCCTGCCTTTGCCTTAATACCGGCAGCCTCTTTGAACACAGAGAGTGTAGCGCCGGTGGAGGTGACGGTGCAGGTGGTGCTGGACATCTTGTAAAGGGTGGAAATGTCCGCAGGATCAGTGATCGCCTGATAGTAGAAGAAGCCTTTACACTGGGTGGTAGTCGGAATAATGACCGTTGCGCTGGTGGCGGTAGGTGCATCCTTAACACGCAGCTGGAATTGGATACAGTCGGAGCCGTTCTCTTCGTGATAATAGGCAATGCCGGAGCTGGATGTGCCGCCTGTCCACTGGATGAGGATGCCCTTGTAGTTGGTCTTGTTGTAAGTACCGCCAAACGCTTCACTGGTGGACGGAAGTTCACCGGATTCCAAAATGGAATCCACGCCCGAGAGACTGCCGTAGCCGCTGACGTTGCAGTAGTCGGCATCGCCGTTGCCGTCGTTGGCAATCACAGGTTCAAAAACCTTGGCAGTGTACATGACCGGCCAACGCATACAAACATAGTTGAAGTCGTTCTTAATGTTGATCGTGAAAGTTACAATATCGCCGGGGTATAAATTTTTTGTTTTGTCCGCTGTGATGGTGATCCCGATCGTGCCGGTCTCATCAGCAGCAAAGGCACCAAGCGACATCGTACTCATCACCAGGAGGAGCGCAAGCAGTACTGTTGCGACCTTTTTCATATTTTTCATTTATTTTCCTCCCTACGAGTATTTCCTTTGCCGACCGGCATACCGACCGGCAAAGGATAAAATTGTGTGTCCTTGGAAATTAGAACTCGAACGGAAGCTTGATCGCATCGCCGACCTCAGCCCAAGACTGGTTGATCAGCCAGATCTCCTGCTGCTGCTGAATCATCAGCGTTGTATCCATACCGTTCAAGCTACCGTCATGGTTGACGTCTGCTGCGAAGGAATAGGAGAATTCAAAGGGATCAAACCACATGGCGATGTTCCAGTCAACCTTTGCGCTTTCATTGATTGCGTTCATGGTTGCAGTAACGTCGTTTGCGTTGATCATGGAGTCGCCGGAGCAGTCACCGTAGAGCACAAGCTCGTAGGAGTCCACAACGTCGCCGTTCGCATTGAGAATATTCATCACTGCGCCGGTGCCATCGGTGGCGCCGTACTGGTTCGCTTCAACATCGTAGCTCCAGCCACCCTGGAAGTTGAAGTATTCATCATACAGGCCGGGAAGCCAATCCAACATACCAACAATGTAGTGCTGGTCAATGCCCCAGTCCTCATCGACATAGTCGAGAGCGTGCAGCTCGGGGATATCCACATAGTCGGGAGTGGTGAATTCCCAAGAACCCTCAGAAATATTTTCTGCAAGTGCTGCAAAGGCATCTCTGAGGTTGTTGTACGCAGTCTGCACTGCAGTACGGTTGGCCTCGGAATCCTCCAGATTCTGTGCGACAACAGCCTGTGCCGCCTCATAAGCTGCGGTAAAGGTTGCCCAAGAAACAGCCGTCCAGTTCGCTGCGCCGGCATCATATGTGGCCTTGGCGGTGGAGATCATGCCGTTCAGCAGGGTGTAGTCCACAGTGGTGGATTCACTCAGTCTCTTGACTGCACGGATGAGCTGGTTCTTCGCTTCATTGACCTTGGACTGACGCAGACCGTCGCCTTCCAGGTTTTCAGTGCCGCTGATCACGGTACCGATGGGCTCTGCCGCCACGGCAGTTGCGAAGGTATATGCTCTTTCCAGTTCGCTCCAAGATTCTGCGGAGTAGTTGCCCTGACCCGCATTGTAGATGGGTGCATACTTTTCAATGGCAGCCTCCAGATGGGTGGTGTATGCACGGGTGCGGATCAAACGGGAAGCATACAGAGAAAGTCTGTGCTGCGTGTATGCCGCCTTGATGGAGGAAATAGATTCGCCCTGCTCTGCAGCAGCGATCAGCTTCTCAGCATCTCTCTTTTCACTCTTGAAGTTGCTGTAGGTGTAGCTGATGTAGTCGCATCTGTCAAAATAGGTGTGACGTGCATCATCGTAGTCATAATGTACTTCGTTGCCCAGATCGTCCAGATATGTGTCGGGAACGATGATGGAATCGAGGGTTGCCTGAACACCTGCAACACCGCTGGAAACGGAGCAAGCCTCCAGTTCCTGCGTAGCTGTGTACAGTTCCAAAGCAGCATCCTCATACAGAGGAATCATATCCAGGAAAGTGTTCACCAAACGAGGACGGTAGACGATTGCGGCAGCGGCTTCGACAGCAGCTTCGTAGCGCTCCCATGCCTCTGCACCGTTGACGGTGGACTGAACCATATCGGGAGTTTCTTCATTTTCATTGTAGAAGTCCACGTATTCAGCTTCGTAGTCGCCGGTACCATAGTTTGCCTGCTGACGGTTTGCATTGACTGCGTCGGCAAGCAGCTTCGACAGACCGAAGTCATTGTAAACACAGACATACTGGGAGAAGCTGATGTTTTCGGCAGGATCCTCGGTTCGGGTCGCATTAAAGCGGAAGTTGTTGGTGTAAACACCGAGATCCAGCACATCGCCGATCTTGGATTCCTTGTCGGAAACGATGTAGGGGTTGTACTCCCATGTACCACCCTTCATGGTGGTGCTGACGCTGTAATCTGTTCTCGCAGAAACGCCTACACCCTCAAGGGCGGGATCCAGCGTTACGGAAGTGACGCTGAAGGTTGCGTCAAGGGTATGCATGGAGGAGCTCTTGGAAACGTTTCTCTGCAGGTCGATCGAATAATCTTCAAGACTGCTCAGACGATCGTTAACGGTCATGTACTTCGCACTCTTGTAGTAGATCAGGTGCAGGTTGCCGGTGGGGTTCGCATCCGCCTTGGTTTTCTCACTGCCGTCGTCCTTTTCGGAGGAGATGTAGCAGTAATTGGTAGCCGTCAGCGGCGTGGGCGTCATCACGTTGCCGGATTCTTCCAACACGTCATAGGTGATGGTCACTTTCAGCACGGTATCCTGTGCCGCAGAAAGATCACCGACGAAGTTGAAGGTCTGGGAGGTACCACCGTTGATGTAGATGTTGGAGGAGGGAGAAACGGTGATGTCCTCATTGTTGGTTTCGATGGAACGGATGTAATACTTGTACAAAGCATCGGGAACAGCAGGCGTGTTGCCATACTTGTCGGTAGCATTGGTGTTGATACCGCTGGATGCATTGTACATATAGAAGGAAGAGGTCATAGTCGGGTCAAGCGTGGAGTTGTCTTCCAGGCTGACGTAGGGATAGCCGAATTCTGCCGGTGTGCTCAGATCAAGTACGGAGCACAGAAGCGGAAGCAGAGAAGGCATGAGGGTGTCCACTCTGTCGTACAGACCGGTCAGCAGGTTGTTGATCAGGTCGCTCAGGAAGTCGCTGTCCAGCAAATTCTCCAGCTGGCTGTAGTCGTAACCTTCATCAAAGACACCGGGGATGACATAGTTGATAATGCCGGAAACACGAGCAAGGAGGACTTCGACGATGGTGCCGTTCAGCTCGCCGTCGGGGTTTCTTGCAAGCAGATCCAGAAGACCGGCAAGGTCAAAGTTGAGGATGTTGCCGACAATGTCTTCAAAGACGATATCGTAGATGTTATCTCTCTCTGCACCGTCTCTGTAGGGCAGCCAGTTGGCGGGGATCAGGCTGAAGAGGATGTAGCTGATCTTCTCCCAGCCGTTGTTGCCCTGAACATCTGCAACGAAACCGCCGTAGTTCTCCATGACCCAATCCATGGCGACATTGGAGAAATCCTCCGGCGTCATGCCGAATTCCATCTCCATATTGGTGACCTGGTTCAGACCGATGGCTGCGTAGTCAAGAAGCATGGAAACCACGCTGTCGAGAGAAGCGTCCAGATCAGAGTAGTCACGGGAAGGAACTTCGTCTGCAAGCGTGACCTTGACCAGCTCGGTGACAACGCCGATGGTGGTGTCCACGCTGGAGGGAATGTCGCACGCATGGACAGAACCGTTGAAGATGGAGCGCAGTGCATAGGCGACCAGCTGATCGTCCGTAAGCGCTGCAACCTCTTCGGGAGTGAGAACCTCCACATAGCTGGAGAAGAGCTCATCCGTAAGGCTGGTGTCGGAAAGGATCGTTCTTGCGATGGTGATGATGTTGCCCTTCAGGCTTGCATTGCCGTTGGAGTAGTCCCAAGTAATGCCGAGGTCGGGATTCAGTGCCGCCTCAATGATCTGGCCGGCAATGTCGTTGAAGTGTTCCACGAAGGATTCTGTGCCCCAGCTCGACATATCGAACTCGCCGAGATTGAAGCTGATACCGGTGATGTTGCCGCTGGAATCCTTAGCAATGCGGAAGAGCTTTGTCAGGCTGTTGGCCTCGTCGGCATTGGCAAAGGTGTACTGCGTCAGACCGCCGGGCACTTCTGTCTTCTTGTAGGAGAAGCCGCAAAGCTTGCCGATGGCCACAGGAAGGTATCTGTTGCCCATGGGCACGCCGATGTTGTTGAGCGCAATGCGCGCAGCTGCTTCGACAACATCGTAGACGGAATCGGACAGGAAGTTGACCTGATTCTGGATGTCGGGCAGATACTTCTGGATCGCATCCATGATGGTGTTAATGGTGTTGCTCTTTTCCCTGGAGTATTCACCGCTGCAGATCAGATTGATCATGGTCTCGACGTACTGGTCGAGGGTGAGTGTCAGATCAAGCTCATCCTCCGGCGTGTCAGGCCATACCATCTTTGCGATGGCTTCCTTGGCCATCTTTGCGACGTTGAGCTTGTCGCCCAGATCAACGAATCCGGAAAGAATGCCCAGATCCAGACCGCCGTTCTCTACGGAGCCGTAGGGGACCTTTGCAACGATGGCAGCATTGTCCGCCAAGAACTGGAACAGAGCCACGATAATGTCCGCATCCGACGCACCGGCAGTGGTTCTGCGGGGAGCATTCAGAAGCGCCTCAAAATTGAGGTTCTGCACGTCGCCGCCGATGGTGGGCAGCAAACTTTCGATGTCTGCATACACACTGGCGATGGAGTCCAGAGCTTTGTCCAGAGAGGAGAAGTCTGCACTGATGGTCAACAGACCTGCAAGGTCAAAGTCCACCTTGATATTCTCCTCGGCAAGCATACGGTCAACCTCGTCCATCGCCATAGACGCATACTGATCCATGGTCAGAATGGGCTTGTCGATCGAGTCGTAGCTCATGATTGCGCTGTCCTTATAGGCGCTGTACTGTGCCTCTACGCCGATGGATGCGGCGGAGAAAACAAGAACCATCGCCAAAAGAACGCTGAGAACTTTACTGAATTTTCTCAAAGTTTACACCTCCAAAGTATATTGATACACTTTCATCGTATCCGACCTTAATGCGTGCGGTGGGTTCGCCGGTCGCACACCTCCGGCATCCTCAAAGGACCACGCCCCTTCCATAGAATCCACGTGTCTGCGGCTTAGGTTATAGGGGTTTTGCGGTAGGGAACGGACATAGTGAACCCCATAACGCCACTTTTACGGTTAAATAAACTATAATCCAAACGGTTCAATTTGTCAATGTATTTTCGGATTAAAAAAGCAATTTATACATATTGCACAAAACACGCCCGTGGTTTTCGTGGATAACATCAAGGAATAAAAAGCGGCACGAACCACGGCACATACAGTTCGTTTTCTCTTGTTTAATGATAACACATTATATTATAAATGTATAGGGGTTTTAGAAATTTTATTCAAAAAATTTTAATTTTATTTCTACAAACGAATATACCCGATATGTAAAGGAACATTCTTTACATATCGGGTCTGCCGACGTGCATTTATTATTTCAAAATCACATTATAAACTGCGCCATCTAAGGGAATGAAGTCCGCTTTTTTTCCTCGG
Organism: Acutalibacteraceae bacterium; assembly: GCA_051881715.1. GTDB lineage: Bacteria > Bacillota > Clostridia > Oscillospirales > Acutalibacteraceae > UBA1425. The sequence goes on along the minus strand of JBJEQK010000044.1, from coordinate 9,386 downwards.
ACAATCATGGATTTTGCTTCTTTATTTTCTATTCTAACATTTATCTTCGTGTTATTTATTACAATTTTTACATTTAATGGGAGTAATTTGTCGATTATGTGGGGGTTCAGGGTGATTTTGTCCCCTTCTCTGTGCACACCGAGGATCGTCTCCACCGCCGTGCGGTACATCCATGCCGCAGATCCGGTGTAAAGGCTCCAGCCTGTACACCCGATACGCTTCTCTACAGCCGGGATATCCCCTGCCAAGGCGTACGGTTCCCCGCCGTAGCGTGCGCATCGCACCTCATCCTCGCAAAAAGCGGACGGGTTGATCCTGCGGAACATTGCATACCCCTCCTCTGCCCTGCCGGAGCGGATCAGCGCATCACAAAGCCACACAGCCGCATGGGTATACTGACCGCCGTTTTCCCGAATCCCCGGCGGATAGGCGGTGATATATCCGGCGCGGATGCCGTCTTGCGTGAAAGGAGGATCCAACAACTTCACAATTCCTTTTTCCTTGTCCGTCAACCATTGTTCTGCGGTACGCAAGGCAATTTTCGTCCGCTCTTCGGACAGCCCTGCGAAAAACGCGAAGGACTGCGCAATGCTGTCGATGCGGCACTGGGCGCCGTCATTGCTTCCAATCGGTGTACCGTCATCCATGAAAGCACGCAGATAGTGATCGCCGTCCCATGCATTCTGTTCGATTGCCTGACGAAGCGCCTGTATCTGTTGTTTGTACGCCACTGACCTTTCCTCGGGACAATAGGGAAGGATATTCTGCAACACAACGATCAGGAACATGGTCAGCCAAACGCTCTCCCCCTTCCCTTCGATACCGACGGTGTTAAAGCCATCGTTCCAGTCCCCGCCGCCGATCAGCAAAAGACCATGCTCCCCTTTTTGCAGTGCATAGTCCACAGCACGCAGGCAGTGCTCCAGCACAGAACCCTTTTCGGCGGCAATTTGCGGCGTAAAGTAGCGCTCATTTTCCTTATCTGTCAACGGTTCTGCCGTGAGATACGGCACAGATTCGGACAAAATACCGTCATCCCCCGTGACGCGCACATACTGCCCCACGAGCCACGGCAGCCAAAGCAGATCATCCCGATACCGTGTGCGCACGCCGCGCAGAGCGCCATCCTCCGGCGGGAGCCGATGCCACCAATGCAGCACATCGCCCTCTTTGAACTGAACCGCCGCACACCGAAGAATGTGACGGCGCACCAAATCGGGATCCGTCATCAGAAACGCAGACACATCCTGAATCTGGTCGCGGAAGCCCCATGCGCCGCCGCATTGATAAAAGCCCGTCCTGCCCTCGATACGGCAGCTGCGAATCTGCCATGGCAACCAGACATTGACCATTCGGTCAAAGGACGCCTGCGCGGATCGAACCGTGATACTGTCCGGCACCGGCAGTTTCTTCGGGGGAAGTTTCGGCATATGCAATGCGGCAGATTCGTTGACCGCAAAGGAAAAGTTGAATGTCACAGTCTGTGGCTTTGCAGATACAACAGGCATTTTTTTCGCCACAGCCGCACAGGTGCAGGCAAATGTCTCGCAAGAAATGCCGTACCAAAACACACCTCTGTCCGTACAAACGGCGTCTGCTCCCCCATCCACGGACAAATAGGCACTGCCGTGGATAACAGCGCAGGGATTGCGGATCAACAGGCCGTTTTCCCTTTCCGTCACCTGCACATATTCCGCATCCCTCTGCCCGCTGCCGAGAATCGGCTCGGTGTAATAGATCAACTCTGCCGCTGCCTCTTCGCCGTTTTCCCGCCAAAGTTCCACAGTACAGCGCTTACAGAGCAGCCGTTCCGGCACATACACCCGCACACGGTAGCACAGTGTGCCGACCTTTCCCGTCCACTGCGCCTGTGTGGGAGAGAATTCGGCACCGGCACAGCGCAAAAGATCATAGTATTTTCCGTTTTCGCATAATAAAAGCAGTTCTCCACGGTTATCTGCGGCAATATCGTTCCCCCAAGGGGTCAGCTTGTTCTCATGGGCGTTCATCGCCCATGTAAAGCCCAAAGACTTGTCAGATACCATGGTACCGAAGTTTGGATTGGAAAGCACCAAACACCATGGTAAATAAGGCTTTTCTCCCTTTTTAGGGATCTCTATTTTATTGGCTGTAAAGTTATATAACTTTACAGATTTAGAGGTAGAATGGCAGTCCTTGACCGGGTGTATTTCCACCGGTTTCGGCGGTGTCTGCGAGACGTGCAGGTTAAAAACACTGACTGTTTGCAAAAACTGTTTGTCCGCTTCGGAAAACTGCGTCAGATTCACGGGAAAGATGCCGTCCGCTGGCGCTCGTTCCTCCCGAAGCATTTTCCGAACGGCGTGCAGGACGGGAGAATCATACTCGCCGCCTTCCGTGTATCCCAAAATCAGGTCACAGTAGAAGCCGGCACGCTGCAAACGACTGACCGCACGGACATAGGGAATCACCGAGGACATCTCCTGTGCATCCGTGATCTCCTTGAAAACAACGGGATGCGTCCCAGAGACGCCGAACCGCCAGATATGCCGCAGCGGCAGATCGTTTTGCTGCAAAGCACGGATATTTTCTGCGTCCCGGACGCCGAACACGATGCCCGGCAGCATCTTTTCCGACAGCACCGATTCCATTTTGCCGTCACGGAAGAGACTGCCCGCCCCTTTTCGAATGCCGGTTTCCCGCAGACTCAGCAGTTTTTGCACAGCCTCCTGCTGTGTGGACGCTGCGGTCACTGCAAAATTCCACTCCGCAGTGCCGTGGGGCGGCAGTTTGAACGGAACCTGCACGGCAAGACAGCAGTCTCCCCCGCCTGCACACGCTTCAAAGCGTACATTCCCCCGCAGAAGCGAGCCGATTCCGTACCCTGTTTGCAACGCCGCCACCTTGGCGCGTGTGCCATAAAAGGCCGTTTCCTTCAAGAAGCCTGCTGTCATGCAAACGCCCTGACCGCCGTTTCTCTCCCGTCTGCGATACAGAAACGCACGATTTTCCCCATCGAAGCGATCCTCCACAAACAGCTTGGAAAACGCCGGGTGATTTTCCGCCTCCTCATGCGCTGTCAGGGACGGCTCCGCATAAAAGAGCAAATCTCCCGACAGCGGCTGTTTTCCGCCGTTTCGCACGCTGAACGTATATTGCAGCGCCGCAGTTTCGGGATGCACGCTGATACGCACACGCATAGAAATTCCTTGTGCCGAAGCGAAATACCGCACAGCTGACCCGGAAAACGTACAGCGGTATTTCCCCTGTGCGCTGTAATCTGCCATGGGTGCAAAGGGCAGGGAAAACTTCTCGGTTTGCACAACCGCCACCGGTCCCTGCGGTCGGCGCAAAAGATCGGTACTGTGCCGGAACAGGCTCACCCCGCGATACACTGCCTTGGATGCACCCACATCCGATGCGCAAAGGGACAGCTCTCCGTTCGTCCACACCCGTGCATTGGGCGCCAAGAGCGTTGCGTCTGCGATCTCCCGCTTGTGCGCCTCCACCCGTTCCCTCGGCAGCGGCGTCTCCCGTGTCGCCTTGTTTTTGAAAACGTAGGCGTCTGTCGGCACGCCCTCCTGCAACAGGCTCTGTGCCGCACGCATTTCCTTGTCCCGCATAAACCGCCTGCGGAAAATGCCGTCCTGCAAAACATTGTTCACCGCCAGCAGACTCATGCCCATATGATGCGCCATATAGCTGCGCACCACCGCATACGGTCTGCCGCCGGTGTGCGCAGGGGTAAAGTCCACCGCCTCATAAAATCCCCAGCGTCCGCGCATCTGCATTTTTTCCAAGCGCCGCAGATTCCGCATGGCGGCGTGCGGCTCCAACTGCATGAGCAAAAACGTGGAATACGGGGAAATGACCGTTTCCGCATCCAATTCCCGCCGCAGTCCCAGACACTGCACGCCGTGTGCCTTGTACTGGTAGTTCAGATCTCTGTCGAACGCATAGAAGCCGCTCTCCGAAATACCGAAGGGTACATCCCCCCGCACTCGTCTTTTTTGACACCACGCGCAGAATTTCAGCGCTTCGTACCCCAAAGTGCCCGATTGCGACGGCAGGAACAGATAGGGCATGAAATACTCGAACATCGTCCCCGTCCACGAGACAGGGCCCATATAGCGCCCGACCTTACTCATGGTTCTGGACAACGCCGCCCAATGCTTTTGCCCGACGGCACGGTGGGCGATGGCGTAATACCCCATCATGCGCGCTTCGCTCATGAGCAGATCGTAGTAGGAGTCGGAGCGTTTTCCGCTCGCCGGATCCAAACCGATATGGAAAAGCTTGCGCCGTTCGTTATAGAACACAGACAGATCCGCATTGTCGAGGATATTCTGCACACGATCCACGATGCCCTGCAGCGCCGGCTCCTGCGCCGTATATTCCCCAAGTCCCTGCTGCAAGGCCTTCAGACAGCACAAAAAGTTGCCGCAGTCCACCGATGAGACATACGCCGGCTGCAGGGGCTTGAGCGTCTGTGTGTCGTACCAGTTGAGCAGATTGCCGCAGTATGTCTCCAGCTGTTCGATGCTGCCCAAGCTGTTTTGCAGTCTGCGGCAAAGCTCCGCACTGTCGATAAAGCCAAAATCCCTGGCTGTCAGCACACACAGCAGCATCAGTCCGATATTGGTCGGCGACGTGCGGTGCGCCACACGGTACACAGGTGTTTCCTGAATGTTGTCCGGCGGCAGATAATTGTTGCGGAAATCGCAGGTCTCTGCAAAGAAATTCCACATGGCCGCCGCATAGGACGTCAGCTTGTCCCGCTCCAGATAAGAAAGCTGGCGAGTCTGCGGTGCAGTCGGCTTGCCCGAGAGCAAAAGGAACGGAATGTCCGCCAAAAAAAGCAGGGCGATCAGCTTTAAATGCGGCTTGCCGGAAACGAAAAGCGCCGCAGAGACAGCTGCGATCCACAGGCAGTCCGCCAGCGTCCGGCGGACGGAGCCGCCTGCATCCGACTGGGCAAAGGTCGTCCAGTCCAGCAGTCTTTTTTTGCTGATGAAGCTTCTGTACAGCGCCAGCACGATAGACACCGCACAGCGCAGTCCCTCCTGCGGCAGCTGGAGAATGCGCACGAACCCGCGCAAAAGATCGCCCAAAGCCGTCGGCACGGCAGGAGAATAAAACAGCCGGGACACGGTGGAAAAACCGCCTGAGAGCAGCGAACGCACGGCGGCGGCAAAGTCACCGCCCACCGCAGACAGTACGCAGACAGCCGCCACCCACGCGGCAACCTTGGACGGCAGAAAAATGCAGGAAAGCAATACGCCCAAACGGACGACCGCCGTCAGCGAATGGCGCATATTGTCCAACAGTTTGTAGCGGGAAAGGGCACTGAGGGGACTTTTTTTGAACACAAAGGGCAAATTCTGCCAGTCCCCGCGCACCCAGCGGCTCATACGCTCCAGATAACTGCGGGGGTCCTTGGGAAAGCCGTCCGACACCTGCACATCGGACAGATACCCGCACCGAAGAAAGCCGCCCTCCAGGCTGTCATGGCTGAGGATCCGCCCCGTGGGCAAGCTGTCGTCCAGCACGGCGTAAAAGGCACGAACGTCGATCAAGCCCTTTCCGGCAAAGATACCCTCCCCAAACAGATCCTGATACCGTTCGCTGACCACGTTGTCGTATACGCTCAAACCGCAGTCCCCGCAGAGAATGCGCTGAAACGGCGTTTGCCGGGAGGAAACATCGGTACACACTCTGGGTGCCAGCACACCATACCCCGCCGTCACGGCGCCGCGCTGCTGATCCACGACCGCTTCCTGCAAGGGATGCGCCGCCACAGACACCATCTCCACAGCTGCGTCCATGGGAAGCTCCGTATCACTATCCAGTGCCAAGAGATATCGGGTCTTTTGCAGCGTTTGCGTGTCTCCCGACAGATGCAGAAAGCCGCCCGTCTCCCCCATGATCTCCCGCACAAGCTGGGTAATGGCGCCGCGCTTGCGCTCCCAGCCGGAATAGTAGCCTTCCGTCGGTGCATACACCCGCGGACGGATCGCCAAAATAAAGCCGCCGCCGTAGCAGTGGTTCAGGGATTCGATCAGCCGCGCCGCCGCCGCAATATCCGCCGCATCCTCCGGCTTTTCGGGTGTGCCGGAGTTTTTCAGGTCGGCAAGCAGGCAGACCTTCACGTGCTCCTGCCCGTTGGACAGATACAGCTGCTCCAGATGCTCCCGCAGTTTTTCCGCCTTGGCCGCCGCAGGCAGGAGCGTGGAAACGGTCAGCAGTGTCTGCCGCTGCGGCGGAACGGTCTGCATCTCCATGCGCGGCATTCGCAGCGAACGCACACCGCGCTGGGACAGCCGCATGAGAAAGCCTGCCGTGATCTCCCACAGCGGAAGAACCAGCAAAAAGGGTACGTAGACCTTTCGGAGCATAATCCCGAAGAATACGGAAAGCAGCACAGGCACTAACGCCTCCAAGAGCAAGAAAAACGTGCCCCGCACCTTGGGATGGGGCGGCAGAATGTACGCCCCCACATGGCGCATACGCGCCGTCTTTCCCTGACGTGCCCGCTCCAAAATCTCCTGCGTATGCTTGTCCGCATCTATCCGATGCTTCGCCGCATAGGATAGGAGCAGACCCCGATACTGCGCGCGGGAAGTCTCCTGCATCTGCGCATAGACGCCGCTCGGATCCTGCCGCAGCAGCTTTTCCATAGGGCTGACCGCACAGCTGAGCGCTTCAAAGTCCATGTCCGGGAGCGTGTGCAGGATTCGCACCGCCTTGGAGATCACTTTGGCGTCCGCTGTACCCTCCGCCGCCCTGTGCAGGATCACCGCCTGCAGTACGACGGGGATCGCCTCCGCCTCCGCGCTGGTCACGCCTGCGTCGGAAAAGTATTTTGTCAGCGCCTCCTGCGTCCATTCCGGCAGCTCGTCATACGCCGCTTCGCACAGGGCGAAAAGCCCCGGTTTACCGTGCGCGCCCGCAGGCAGCGGCGGCAAAAACCGAAGCGACTTATATACCTCCCCCGAAGCCCTTTCAAAAAGATAGGCGTTATCACACAGCCATTCCTGCGCCGAATTTTTTTCGGTGCTGCGCATGGCCGCACGATAAGCCTTTTTCAGTAAGCCGGCATCGGCACGCACTGTACCGCGCCATTGCCTTCCGCGGATCGTCCCCTGCACAAGCATTACCCTTTCTTTATCCGAATCTGCGGCTTCGGAACGCACCGCAGGCCATCAACACCAGAGCGATGCCGATCACCAAGCGCATCAAACGCAAAAGCTTTTCTGTCGTTTCCAGTACCCGCAGCCACTGTACCCATGTTTTCATGAGAAGTCCTCCTCGCTCGTCAGCAGAACACCGTGGGCGATCCCCGGAACGCTCTCCCCCTGTAGGGACGAAACACCCGACAGGAGCGCTCCAGTACCCACAAACAGTACCCGCCGCAGGCTCTTTTCCCGCAGGCGGCGCAAAATATAGGAGCAGACCACCGACCCGGAACAGCCGCAGCCCGAACCGCCTGCGTGTACGTCCTGCGTCTGTGGGTCATACAGCATCAGCCCGCAGTCCGCGTGCACAGTGCGGATATCTATCCCGTGTTCCTTCTGCAAAAGCTCCACAAGCAATGTGGAGCCCACACTGCCCAGATCTCCCGTCAGGATCATGTCGTATTCCTCCGGGGACGTCTTGGTGTCCCGCAAAAATGCGGCGATCGTATCACACGCCGCCGGTGCCATGGCCGCGCCCATATTGTTGGCGTCCTTGATACCGTAGTCCATGATTTTGCCGAAAACGGCCGCACTGACCCGAGGCCCCTTTCCCTGCGCAGACAGCACTGCCGCACCGGCCGCCGACGCTGTCCACTGGGCTGTGGGCGGTCGCTGTCCGCCGTATTCCAAGGGCATACGGAACTGCTTTTCCGCAGAGCAGAAATGGGACGAAGTGGATGCGACTGCCGTCTGCACCACGCCGCACTCCGTCAGGATCGCGCCCATTGCCAGAGTCAGCGCCATGGTGGAGCAGGCGCCGTACATCCCCGCAAAGGGGATTTGCAGGTCACGAATGCCGAAGGTGGTTCCGATGCACTGGTTCAAAAGATCCCCTGCCAGCAGCAGCTGTACCTGCTCCGGCGGGATCGCCGCATCCTGCAAGGCACGGTTGATCGCCTCTTTGTGCAGAGTACTTTCCGCTTTTTCCCATGTGGATTCCCCGGCGGTGGCGTCCGCAAAGCAATAGGTAAACTCCTGCCCCAGCGGTCCCTGCGCCTCCTTCGGGGTGCCGACTGCCGCCGAGCCGATGATCGCGACCTTACGCGGCAAAAGGATTGTCTGTGTTCCGATTCTCTGTGCCATCCTGTCCTCCCTGTCAGCGGAATATCCAGTAGATAAATCCGTCGATCACCGCCGCCGCACTGCCGTAAACCAGCACGGGACCTGCGATGCGGAACATCTCCGCACCCGTACCGAGAACGTGTCCCTCACTGCTGAACTCCAGCGCCGGCGATACGATGGAATTGGCAAAACCGGTGATGGGTACGATCGTCCCCGCGCCGGCGTGTTTCGCAATTTTATCAAATACGCCGAACGCCGTCAGGATCGCCGTAAGCACGATCAGCGTGACCGGCACTAAAAGATCCGCATCCTTCTTTGCAAGTCCCGCACCCGTGTACAGCGCCGAAAGTCCCTCCCCCAGCATACAGATGCCGCCGCCGAACAAAAACGCCTTGATGCTGTTCATCATCTTCGGCGAAGGGGGCGATGCACGCTTTGTCATTTGATCATATTCTTTTTCGGGAATTGCCATCCGAAGTCCTCCTTTGTATAAATCCTTGCCGTTAGTTTTTCCCTGAAAAGCGGAAATATGTGCTCAGATAAATGTATAGACAAATTGCAGAAAAATTGCGAAAAAATGTAGACTTTTCTGCGCATATGTGGTAAACTGTGCACAAGGAAAGATCTCTTTTCTAAATTCTAAAGGAAATGAGGAAAAAACATGAAAATGGCAAAACGTTCTCTCGCAGTGCTGCTTGCTTTGTTGATGACGTTCAGCGTATTTTCAGTGTCCGGTTCCGCCTACTGGAACGCCGGTTCTGCCGGTATCGTTCCTGAAACGGCAGAGGGCGCCGGTACTGTTACATACGGTCTGGATGTCTACAAAGACGGCACAAAGGTAGAACAAGGCTCTACCTTGTCCCCCGGCGATGTGATCGAAGTCCGTGTCAGCTTCAGCACCGACTTCTACACATTCTTTCTCCAGGTTCCTGTTTATTTTGACAGCACCTACTTCACACCCGCCATTGACGGTGTCCCCTACACCGCCAGAACCGACGGCTTCACAGCCGGTCTGATCAAGACCTACGAGGGTCAGGTCGCGACCAGCACCGAACTGAACAACGCCAGCGGTGCACCTGCCGAATTCTACGACACGCTGCTGGACATCAC
>JBJEQK010000043.1:0-16226 GCA_051881715.1 Acutalibacteraceae bacterium | reverse complement strand
AAGGCGCCGCCTTTGGAATCCGCAAGCCTTTAAAAAGGCTTGAGCGAAACTTTTATTCCCCCAACTTTCCGTGATGAACCTTTTAATATGCGGTTATTGTTCCGTCAGGGTGCGCAGTTCGTCCACCAGTTCGCCGAACAGCCGCAGGGCGGAATTGACGGGCTCGGGGGTGCTCATGTCCACGCCGGCGATCTTCAAAAGGGAGATCGGGTCTACGCAGGAGCCGGAGGACAGGAATTTCTTGTAGTCGTCCACCGCCGGCTGTCCCTCGTGCAGGATGCGGTTGGCGATGGCGACCGCCGCACTGAAGCCGGTGGCATACTGGAAAACATAGAAGTTGGAGAAAAAGTGGGGGATCCTTGCCCATTCCAGTGCGATCTCTTCGTCGGAAACCATCTCCTCGCCGAAGTACAGCCGGTTCAGCGCCAGATATTTTTCACACAGCGCATCCGCCGTCAGTGCTTCGCCGCCCTCGCACATCTGCGCCATTTCCAGCTCAAACTCGGCGAACATGGTCTGCCGGTACAGCGTACCCTTGAACTGGTCGAGGAAGTGATTGAGAAGGCAGACACGTTTGTTCTTGTCCTCGGTGTGCGATAGCAGATACTGCATCAACAGCACTTCATTGCAGGTGGAGGCGACCTCCGCCACAAAGATCACATAGTCCGAGGTGCTGACGGGCTGGTATTTCGTGGAGTGGTAGGAGTGCAGGGCGTGACCCATTTCGTGCGCCAGGGTGAACATACTGTCCAGATCATCCTTGTGGTTCAGAAGAACATAGGGGTGCGGTCTCGAAACGGAGGTACTGTAGGCGCCGGAGCGCTTGCCCTTGTTTTCGTATACGTCGATCCAGCGGTTGTCGAAGCCCTCTTTCAGCAGGGCAACATAATCTTCGCCGAGGACGGAAAGCGCTTCGAGCACCGTGCTTTTCGCCGTCTCGAAGGAGATTTTCTCCGCCGCATCCTCCACAAGGGGCGTGTAGACGTCGTACATATGCAGGCTATCGACGCCCAGCATTTTCTTGCGCAGGGCGACATAGGCGTACATTTTGTCCATATTTTCGTGTACGGCTTCGATCAGACTGTGGTAGACGCTGACCGGGATCTCGTGGCTGAACAGGGACGCTTCCAGCATGGAGGAATAGCGCCGTGCGTTCGCATAGAATTTCATCTGCTTGAAGCAGGCGTCCAGCGAAGCGGCGATGGTATTTTTGAATGCGCCGAGCTGTGCGTAGTACGCGGTAAAGGCGTTCTTGCGCAGGGTTCTGTCCGCAGACATCAGCAGCGGAACAAGGGTGCTGTTGGTCAGGGTGTGTTCCTGCCCGTCCCTGTCCCGAACGGAGGGGAACGTGAGGTCGGCATTCATCAGACTGGCGTTGATGTTTTCCGCTCCCTCCGCCATTTCTCCCGTGGCGGCCAGCAGTGTTTCGCACTCCGGCGAAAGGACGTGCGCCGTCTTGCGGCGGATAAGATAAAGACTTCTGTCGTATTCGTGCAGTGCGGGACACTCCGTGTAAAAGCGGGTCAGGGTCTCCTCGCCGATGCCGATGATCTCCGGCGCCGCAAAGGCCAACGCTTCGGAAACCGCCACCCACACCCGGATCGCTTTGCCCTTCCTGTCGATGTACAGGCTGTTGGTCGTGTCCTCGTCACTGCGGCAGTTGGCGTAGCTGTGCAGTGCGGTCAGGCGGACGGACAGCTCGTCCTCCAGCCGAAAAAAATCGTACAGCGCCCGGGCATCCGTGCCGAGCTTGCCCGGATAGGCGGCGATCTTTTCCGGCATCGTCTGCAAAGTCTCGTATTCACGATCCCACGCCTCGTTGCTTTCAAAAATATCTTCCAGCTTCCATGTGTGCGCCACAGGAACGTCTTTCCTTGCGGGAATGGTTTCAGACATATGCAATTCCTCCGATTCAATGTATGTTCAACTGTTCCGAAAGATACCCCGTCGGAACAGTTTTGGCAACATATAACCAAAATATTCTATCGCATTTCACAGGAGATGTCAAATGCGAGCAGGAAATTGCGCTGCAAGAATATTAACAAAAGTTAAAGTACAACAAGAAAAATTTAATGTGTGACAGGAAATGTTTAATTCTTCCTTAATTTTTGTCAGAAATTATAGACAGTTTAAGAAATATGTGCTATAGTGCAAAACAAATAAAGACATAAATTTTTCAGCTCATACTACAAAATCAAAATATAATTTTGATAGAAAATTTTACGGAGGAGATCAAAATGTATTGTGAAAAGTGCGGCAAACCCTTGCAGGACGATGAACAGTTCTGCCCGAATTGCGGTCTCGCTGTGGGCGAGGCGCCGACTGCGGGCAGTATCGACTTTTCCCAGCTGAAAAATCAGTCGGTACAGAAAGCAGTGGCAATCAAGGAAAAAGTGGAGACGAAATCCCGGAAGATCAACAAAAAGCATCTGGTGGCGATTGCTGCTGTGGCCGTGGTGGCGGTGCTGGCTGTGGTCATTCTTTCTGCTGTTTCCAACACGGTCAACCCGAATCAGTATTTCAAGAGCGAAAGCGAATTGAACATCCAAGGCTTTGACGGCTATGCAAGCGTTTCTGCCGACAGTTTCTTTGACGAAGATGAATTTCTGACGGATCTGGCAGGCGGCGAGGACGGTCTGCTGAAGATCGCCAACACCATGCTCCGGGAAGAACTGGGCGGGTATGGCGGCAACATGACCTCGTGGGGCATCATTGAACCGGACGATGTTCTCTACGAACTTCAACGGGGCGCCTTTGACTATTCGGTGGACAAATCCGAAAGCCTTTCCAACGGCGACAAGGTGACGGTCACAGTCACCATCGACAAGGACTGCCTGCGGAAGTATAACTTCAAAAAGAAGATCAAGGGCGGCGAAAGCTTTGAAAAGACCTACACCATCGAGGGTCTGTCGGAGGTCACAGCACTGGATCCCTTTGAGTATATCAGCAGCGTGCGGTATGACGTTGTGGACAATAGAACGCAAATCGTCTACAACACCACCTTTAACAAGACCTACGGTAGCTTTACCGCAACGGCGTATGAGGAGGATCGCCTGCAAATCAAGGACGGCACGGGCAGTGTGGTGACCACGATTCGCTTTTATGCGGATGCCGGCAGCTACAACGCCACGAAAAAAATCTCCGTCCGTATCGACGAATCGGCGGACGGCTATCTCTCCAAAGGATTTTCGTTCCCTCTGGTGTCGAAGGATTATGACCCGGTGCTGATCGACTATATGTCCTCGCAGAATGCGTTCGGTGTTGCGGAGTTCAATGCGCTGAAGCTCAAGGCGAACGAAAAGCTGAACGAGTATTCTCCCGTGTACCAGAAGGCGATTTTCTGCACGGATGCAGGCACCAGATCCAACAAGCTGGTTTTCATTTACACATACAAAAATGACGATGACGAAACGAAGTATATCTACACCTACATTGAGGGACTGAAGATCGACTCGGCGGGAAAGATCGTCACGGACAACGTGGAATTGCGCACCGACGGTTGGTGGAGCATGAGCACCTATGACAGCATGGATGCACTGATTGCGGAATTCCAGAACAACTGGAGCACCGTGAAGGCTATATCGTCCAACTAACGAAAAGGGGGAAAAGAAATGTATTGTAAAAATTGCGGCAAGGAGATCCACGACACGGCAACATTTTGTTCGGGGTGCGGCACGAGAGTGGGTTCCGGGGTGAACATTGACATCAAGGCGTACAAGGAAAAGGCGAAGCAGCTGGGCTCCAACATCGGCTCGGCGGTATCCAAGGCCGGTTCCGGGGAATTTGCGGCGCCGGCGCCGTTCAAGGAGAAGTCGGTTTTGGCGTTTCTTGCTTCTCTGATTTTGAACATCATTCTTTGCTTTGTCGGCACGATCAAATACGATCTGTGGCTTGTCTCGGGCACCTCATCGGCCATGGAAGCGTACAAGGTTTTTTATTCCCTCTCGGACGAGGATCTGTACAAGGTATTTCGTGTGATGCTGGTGGTCGGCGTGATTGCTGTCATCGGTACCACCCTGCTCTTTCTGGCGCTGCTGCTCACCAACAGCAAGCACGCAAAAAAAGGTCTCAAAGCCGTAAACGTCGCCTTGATTGTCAACAATTTGATTCAGATTGCGCTGACGGTTCTTCTGCTTGTTGCGATGAACGAAGAATATTCCGGGGTGGTGAAGCTGACCTTTGCCGGGTATTTGCTGATTTTGTTCGGTATTCTGACGCCGGTTTTGGGCGGTATGGCAAAAAAAGCATTCAAGGCGAAACGTGTGCAGGCGGCGATCCCCGTTATGCAGGCACAGGTGCAAAACGACAGGGACGATGTATCCTTTTCGTCGCCGTCCTACCCGCAGTCGCCGGCACAGCCGGAGACCTTTGCGGCGGCTCCCACCCGTGCGCCGATTGCGCAGGCTGTGCCGGAATGGGAACCGCTGGCGCCGTCCTATCAAATTCTGGCACTGCACCAGTCCGGCGAATGCAAGCGATGCGGTCGGAACGTGGAGGGGCTGTATAAATTCATCCTCAACAAGGACGGCTCCAAAAAGTTCGCCATCGTGTGCGAAGCTTGTGCCGATTATCTCCAAAAATGCTGTGACGAGGAACAGTTATAAGAAAACGGGGCGGTCGCTTTGGCGACCGCCCCGCTATTGATCAAATGAGGGAAATAAACAGCATGAGAATCTTCCAGATCACGGAAAGGTTGATGTAGTAGAACGGCACGGAAAAGACATCGCCGTCAAAGCTTGTGGCGACATTCTCCACGGTGAAGCCGATGGAGGCACCCACCGTGTCGGTCAGGACGATTTCGCAAAGCTTTCCGTCACTGTTGTAGTAGAAGCTCCCGGAAACCTGAATGAGCTTGCCGGTGAACTTTTCGCAGGTGACGGTCTGCCCGTTGCGCTCCACGGTGGAGATGGTGCAGGTGAAGCTGTTCAGCATAGGATCGTCGATGAATTTTTTCAGCACGGTCTGGAACGCTTCCACCGCAAGGACAGCGGTACCCAAAAGCGGGAAGGTTGCCGCCGAAGCGGAAACGTAGCAGAACAGGGGCGTGAACACGCATTTCACTTCGCCGTTGTCATAGATGGCGCGGATACCCTTGCTCTTGAAATTGCAGGTGATTTTGTTGGTGTTGAAATCGTCATAGATGTCGAAGTTTGTGCTGTCGCTGTGGTTTTCATAGGTGTGACCCGTGACGTGGGCGTAGAATTGCTTGCTCTTGGACAGCTCGCTCAGGAACGTGGCCGTCATGGGTGTGTCGGATGCGGCCATGGCAACGCTGCAAAGGGAAAATGCCATCAAAACCGCAAGGACGAGGGCAAGAAATTTTTTCATAGATTTTCCTCCATTCTGCCGCAGAGCGGTCATTTTTGCAACTCCATCCTAACACAGCAGACGTTATTTGTCAATATCTGTAAAATCGACGCACCGAATCGCAAAATGGTAAAACGGAGCTGCCTTTGTGCGACAGCTCCGTTTGGCTTATTTCTTCAATTCGGGATGGGCGGTGAACCACTCGTTCCACTCGGTGATTTGCTGGTCGTCATGGACGACATAGGCTTCCTTGGCGTATTCGGCCAGATAGTGGTCGGAATAGGCGTCGGAGTAGAACTTGTCGATGCAGTCCAGACCGTACTGGTTTTTGAAATTGACGACCTTGAACTCCCCGATGGCGAAGTCCCCGTCGATCTTGCCGGTTTTGGGATCCATTTCGGTGGCAACAAGTCCGCCGATGCCCAGCTTTTCCACGATGGGCTCCAAAATGAAGCGGGGCGTGCCGCTGGCGATGACGTCGTCGTCTCGCTTGGCCTCGAAGTACCAAGGCATCATGTACTGCTCGATCTCTGCCCAGTACGCCTTGAGCGTGGCGTCCAGATCGTCGATGTCCCGCAGAAATCTGTACTGCAATTCACGGCTTCTGGTTTTGGTGATCAGGTGCATTTTGTTCATCAGATCGTATATTTTGAAAGCGACCTTGTAGTGGCGAAAGCCCTTTTTCTGGAACATGAACTCGAAGAAACGATCCTCGGTATCGCCGACAAAGATGGTCTTGTCAAAATCATAAACATTCATACAAAAAACTCCTCTGTAAAATTCAGTCTATTGTAGCATGGATCTGCACGCAATGCAAGTATAAAATGTATATAGATCACACGGTGCGGATATGCAGACCTTCGCCCACAGGGGTGCAGACGTGAACATCCCGGATGAAGGTGCGCAATTCCTCGGCGCACTGTTTCGCATCCTCGGCGCTTTGAAAAATGCCGTACACGGTAGGTCCGCTGCCGCTCATCATGGAGAAAATACTGCCGTGGCGGCGCATAACGGACTTGATGGGGACACGGTCTGCCACCTCGATGAATTGCTCGAAGGTGTTGCAGGTCTCCCGGAACACACGTTCGTAGTTCCCCTTGGAAGCGTCGAACAAAATGCGGGTCAAGTCGGCATGGGTGACGCTTTCCCCCGTGTCGCACGCCGCATAAGCTTCCTTGGTGGATACGGCGCAGTCGGGTTTGGCAAGCACGAGGGTGACGTTTTCCAAAGCGGGCAGGGGAGCGAGTACATCACCAATATTCAGCGCGAGGCGTGTGCCGCCCGTCAGACAAAAGGGGACGTCGGCGCCGAAGGAAGCGCCGATGCGGCAAAGGGTTTCGACGGAAAGATCGGTGCCGTGCAAAATGTTCAGCGCCGCCAGTACCGCCGCACCGTCCGCACTGCCGCCCGCCAGACCGGCGGCGCAGGGGATGCGCTTTTCGATGGTGATGCGGGTGTCTGCGCAGTCCAGCCCGGTCGCTTTTTCAAAAGCTTTAACGGCTTTCCACGCAATGTTGCTCTCGTCCGTGGGGACGCCGGGACAATCACAGTCGATGCCGCCCTCCCCACGTTCCACAGTTACGGTGTCGCAAAGGCTCACCGACTGCATGATCATGTGCAGGCTGTGGTAGCCGTTGGGCAGTCGCCCGGCGATGTCCAAAAGAAGATTGATTTTTGCAAATGCGTCAACGATCACTTTCATGGCTGCTTTCCTTTACTCAATGGGAATCTGGACAGGCTCTCTGTTTTGGAAAATGGTCATCTCCCGGAACCCGCACCGCACGGCCAGTTCCATGCCCTCCTGCACCCCGAAGCCCAGCTTTTCGCCGTAGTGGGAGTCGGAGCCGATGGTGATCCGCTCACCGCCCATGCGGCGGTATTGGGCGACGATTTCTTCCGGCGGCATGGTGGACTGCAATTTCTGGTACAGCCCGGAGGTGTTGATCTCCAAGGCGGTACCGCTGTGGATCAGAGCGCGAAGCACCGCTTCGATCTGGGTGCTGTAGTCCCGCAGATCCACCTTGCGTCCGTGTTCGCCGCAGATATAGCGCAGAGGATAGGTCAGGTGTCCCAAGGTGTCCACCTTGCCCCACTCGGCCAGCAGTCGTTCCTCTTCAAAATACTCGTTCAGAATGTCCCGAATCTCCGCATCGTCGGTGTTGTCCACATCGAGGAAATAGAAATCCTCCTGCCCGCGCAGGTTGTGGATGGAGCCGATGACAAAATCATAGTGCAGCGTGTTCAGAAGTTTCTCTGCGGTGGCGGTGTCGTAGGTGGGTTCCCCCAGCTCCACGCCCACAAAAACCAAAAGCTTGCCTCGAAAGGCGTCCCGTGCCTTGACGATGTCGAAGTAGGAGTTTTTGGCACGGCGGTCAAAGTCGTCCTGATAAAAGATGTCTGTTTCGATGTGGTCGGTGAAAGCGACACCGCGCAGTCCCAGACGTTCGGCGCACTCGCACATGAACATGGTGGAGTGGTTGCCGTCAAAGGAATTGTCCGTGTGGGTATGCATATCCAAAATTTTACGAAAAGCCATAAAGACACCGCTTTCATCCAATTTGTACACTCTGCGACAGGGGAGAACGGTCAATATTTTAGCACATTTTTTTTTACGTGACAATGGCATTCGACAATTTTTGCGGTCGTATAATTTTTTTGTACGATTTCTATAGTTTTTATTAAAAATTGTTGACACGCTTGTGGAATGTGTGATAGAATGAGAACGTATAAATGGATTGGTATCTCTATGCCTGTCCAAAAAGCAAAATTGACCAAGGAGGAAATTTTGTATGAAGACATTCAAAAGAGTGTCGAGCCTTTTCCTGGCGCTCGTCATGATCGTGACGATGCTCAGCACAGGCTTGACATCGCTGGCAGCGATCAGCGTCTCCAAAGACGATGTTTCGGTGACCATCACAGTGCCTGAACTGATCTACCTCACGCCCGGCTCGACGACGTTCCAGTACTACATCGCCGGTGCCGCCAACGGGGTCACACCGTCCAATGCGGCGGCGTCGGAGGGCGCGATCAGCTTCTTGTCGTCGCATCAGGCGTCCAGCATTTCTGTGGCGTACAGCGGCGCAACGGTCAGCCTGAACAAGACCAGTGTCACGGACGCCAGCTCTCTCGCGGCATCCATCACGGGCGGCAGTGCTTCCTCTTACACTTCCGGCGTGATCACGTGGACCTTTACCTATGTGATCAACGAGCAGACCTACAAATCCTATGCGTATACCTACGTCTATGCGCCCTTCCTCGGGCAGACAGGCGCACAGGGCGGTTACAAGTACAAGACCTCCATCGGTAATGAGCCGGTCATTGTTGCCTATGCGTTCCTTGTCGGCATTCACTCCACCCAGGGTATCAGCACGTCCTACGAGAGCAAATTCGTTGGCACGGCGGACGACAAGTTCAAGTCCCCGCTGGTTGCCGGCTGGGGCAATTCCAATGTCCCCGAGGGCGATGGCGACGGCTACTTCAACGACTACGCCACCTACTTTACCCAGAGCGCCAACGGCGGTGTTTCCACGGCGGGTACCCGTAACCGAACCGGGGATAAGAACATATACCTCGGCGATACGAATACATACGGTATTCTGAACATCGACTCGAGCCGTTACAGCGGCACCACCTTGAACATGATTCCCAACTTCGGTGCAGGCTGGATGGTGCAGTACTCCAAGTCCTCCAGCAGTACCCACAAATTGGCCAGCTTCGTCTCCGAAGACGGGGCACTGACCTTTGCATCCTCTGTCAACTACACCAATGAACCCAGTGATCAGGGCGAAGCGTTCGGTATCTATAAATCCACCGATGCGATTCCCACGACCAACACCGAGTATTCCGTGAAAGCAGATCTGAACATGGAGAGAAGCAACTCCTCCAGTGTCCATATGCATCTGCGCTTCGGTCTGCACATCAATATCGTCAACAAGGCGACGCTTCGTGCAGAGATCAACGATGCCATCAGCGCCAACTATCAGGCGTTTGAGTACACCTCCGCATCCCTTTCTGCGTTCAACACCAAGCTGAAGGCGGCGGCTACCGTCCTCGGCAATCCCACAGCCTCTGCGACACAGATCCAGACGGCAACGGATGAGCTGATCGCGGCGGAAAACAGTCTGGTTTTGGCCACCTGCACCGTCACCGTCAACCACAAGCTCCCCGCAGTGGACGGCTTTGCCTACACCTACAACGGCACGACCTACACCGCAGCAGACGGCTACATCACCATCACAGAGTCCAGAAGCTTTGATTCCGGCTCCAACGTCACGGTCTCCAAGGAGACCTTCAACGGCTTCACCTACAACGGCTCCACCCCCACGGTGGTCAAGAAGAACTGCACCACCTCCTTTACGCAGGACTTTGTCTATACCGCAGTGACCAGCACCATCAACTTTGACTATGGTACGGGTCTGGACAGCTATCTGCTGGATGCGGACACCAAGTCCATCACCGTGACCTACGGTCAGCCCTACGGCACGTTCCCGTCGCCCAAGATGGACGGCTGGAAATTTAACGGCTGGACAGACAGTGCAGGTGTTGCGGTGTCCGGCACCACGGTTTGCAGAATGATCAGCAGCAAGCTCGATTTGAAAGCCAACTGGACGTGTTACTTCACCGACGGTCATGGTACGGCTGCCGATCCCTTCCGCATCACCACAGTCGCTGATTTGGATAAGATCGACGACCAGACCGCCTACTGCATTACGACTGACGGCAGCATCACCAAGGGCAAGTATTACAAGCAGGAAGCGGATATCGTCTACAGTCTGACCAAAACACCTGTTCTGGAATTTTCCGGCAACTACAACGGCGGCGGCTTGGAGATCAACGTCCCCACCGGCAAGACCGTTGCGGATTCCACCTACGGCGGTATCTTCGGTGCTGTTTCCGGCGCGACCATCGCTAACGTCACGCTGGCGCTGAACGGTAAGTTTAACGTCACCGGCACCGGCACGACCTACGCAGGCTTTATCGGTACGGCGGCTTCCTCCACCATCGACAACATTCAGATCACGACCGGCTCCTCCTCCGAGGTCAAGGCGGCTGCGGCAGGCGTTCTTGCGGCATCCGTTACCGGCTCTACCGTGAAGAACAGTTCCGTCGTTCTGGACGGCGGCGCGCTGAGCGGCGATGCTTTCCTCGGCACAAACTCCGGCTCCACGCTGAGCAACACATGGGTGCTTGTCAAGACGGCGCCCACAGGCTTTACCACCAGCAAGGCCAACAACATCATGCGCATCCGTGAAAACGGTACCGCTGATCTCACCTATGCCAACGGCAAGTATTCCTTCAATGCGATCCCCGAAACCGGTTGGTCTGTGGAATACCGCGATGCGAACGATACGCTTATCACCAGCGGTGCTTCCTACAACCCGGATACAACGGTCAATGGCATGAATGTGTACGTCTGCTTCGTCAAGACGGTTGCCTTTGCGAGCGGTGCAAACGGTTCCTTGACCGGCTCCGGCTCCTATGTTCTGCGTCAGGGACAGACCGTAACGGGTCTGACGCCCAGTGCGAACGACGGCTACTCCTTCGCCGGCTTCACCAACACCACCGACGGTAAACTGTCCGACACTGCGCCCTATACCTTTACTATGGGCACGCTGGCCGGTACCGTTACTGCCAACTTCTCCGTCAATACCTATACGCTCGTCTACAACGCCAACGCCGGCTCCGCACAAATCGATGTGCCCGGGGAAGTCACCTATAAGACCACGGATAAGGTCATCATCGCTTCCGCACCGGAAAGAGCGGGCTATACCTTCCAGAACTGGAACACCAAGACCGACGGCACCGGCTCCAAGTACCTTCCCGCACAGGAGTACTCTGCGCTGACCACGGAAAACGGTGCAGAAGTTACGCTGTACGCCATCTGGACCGCCAACAAGTACACGGTCACCTTCATGACCAACGGCGGCATTGCGGTCAACACCATGACCGACGTCCTCTACGGCGCAAACATCACCTTCCCCACCACGACCAAAACGGGCTATAAAGATCTGAAGTGGCACGCCGATGCAGGCTTTACCGATGCAGGCTATCTGCCCGGCACCACAAAGCAGGTATTCTCCGACATGACCTTCTATGCGGAGTGGACGCCCATTACCTACACCATCGTGTTCTCCGCAGAGGGTGCGACCAACATTCCCGCATCCAAGTCGGTACAGTACGACAGCGGTTCCTTCATCATTCCCGAAAGCTATGTTCCCGTCATGGCGGGCTATGAGTTCAAGGGCTGGGATACCGCAGCAGGCGGCAACGGCACCAGATACTATCCGCTGGATACTGTCCCCGGCAACCTGACCACCACGGACGGCGGCATCATCACCCTGTATGCCCAGTGGAAAGAGTCCAGCTACACCGTCACATGGGATCTGGCAGGCGGTCAGATCGACGGCTCCGAGGAGAACCCGACCAGCGTTGTCACTTTCGGCGGACTGTACACCCTGCCCACCGGTACTTTGACCAAGGCGGGCGGCAAGTTTGCCGGCTGGTACACCGAGCCGGAAGGCGGCTCCCTGATTACCGGCAGCACCACCGTTTCCATCACGGCGAACACATCCTTCTATGCGCACTGGGATCCCGCAACCTACACTATAGCCTACAACGCCAACGGCGGTAAGGGCGAAATGGGCACTACGGCGGCAGTCTATGGCCAGAGCGTCACACTCGCCGAAAATACATTTACCAGAGCAGGCTACACCTTCTCCGGCTGGAACACCGAGGCAGGCGGTACCGGGCTTAGCTTTGCCAATGCCGCTTCTGTGACCAACCTGACCAGCACGGACGGCGCAACCGTGACACTGTATGCACAGTGGAGCGGCACCAAGTTCAGCATCGTCTATAACCTGAACGGCGTCACAGGCACTCTGCTTGCGACCAGCGTAACCATGGACGGCGCTGCCGTTACCTTGCGCAACAACACCAAGACCAAGACGGACGGTGACGACACCTATTCTTTCTACGGCTGGGCATATACGCTGGCAGACGCACAGGCGCTCAAGAAAGTCTATGACAACAAGGGCACGTTCGCCCTGAACGAAGAGATCCTCGACAAGTGCGAGATCGACTGGACCGCATCTACGCCCACCATTACTCTCTATGCGGTCTGGGCACGCAATACCAACGTGACATGGAAGCTTATGGGCGGCTCTCTGGACGGCAGTACAAACGATATCACCACGGTTGTGACCTACGGCAGCAATTATGTCCTGCCCGAGGGTACACCCATTCGCAACCGCTATGAGTTCTCCGGCTGGTACACTGCGATCGAGGGCGGCACACAGATCACCAATTCGACCGTTCTGAACACCACCGAGGACACCACGCTCTATGCACACTGGGTACAGATCGGCAATCTGGATTCCTCCTACAAGACGGAGTACTACCTGCAGAATGCGGACGGTACCTATCCTGCCGAGGCAACCCATTTCACCGACTCCACCGCTGAGATCGGCACCAAGGTCAATGCTATCGTTGCGGATTACCCGGGCTATACCTATGATGCGTCCAACGCAGACAATATTGCCAGCGGTATCGTTCTGGACAACGAAACTGAGGGCACGCTGGTTCTCAAGCTGTACTATACCATCAACAAGTACAGTGTCTCCTTCAACGCCAACGGCGGCGAAGGCGAGATGGAGCCGCAGATCTTTGTCTACGGCACAGAGGGCGATCTGAATAACTGCACCTTCACCCGTACGGGTCACAGCTTCAGCGGCTGGTCCAAGACGGCAGACGGCGCCGTTGCCTACGCCAACGGCGGTCACTTCACCATCGGCACTGCGGACGTGGAACTGTTTGCCGTTTGGGAGAAGCTGACCTATACCATCACCTTTGATTCCGATGGCGGTACGGCTGTTGCATCCATCAGTGCGTCCTACGGCGATGCCATCACCGCTCCCGAAAATCCCACCAAGGTCGGCTACACCTTCCTGCACTGGGTCATCACCGGCACGGCGGGTATCTATACCATCCCCGCAACCATGCCCGATGCCAACATCTCCCTGACGGCGGCTTGGCAGGCTGTGGACTATACCCTGACCTACCACGCCAACGGTGCAGACGGCACGATGGATCCTGTGACCTTCCATGTGGGCGACCGAGTGACACTGGACGCTGTTCAGTTCACCAAGACCGGCTACACGTTCCAGGGCTGGGCGCTGACCGAGACGGGTGACGTGAAGTATGTCGGCGGCGCAACCCTCACCGCAGAGGCGGCAGATATCGACCTGTATGCGGTTTGGACAGCCAACAAGTACATCATCGAGTTCCGCGGCAACGGTTCCGGCGAAGGCTCCATGGAGTCCATGGAATGCACCTACGACCAGACCTATACACTGCCCGAAAACGAATTCTCCAAGACCGGCGCATACTTTGCCGGCTGGGCAACCTCCGCTTCCGGCACAGTCGCCTATGAAAACGGTGCAACCGTCAAGAATCTCTCTTCCACCGCAGGTGCCAAGATCATTCTCTACGCGGTTTGGACGAACACCTTCTACACGGTGACCTTCGACGCCAACGGTGCCACATCCGGCACGGCGCCCACAGCGCTCAGCACCACTTACGGCCAGACGATCACCCTTCCCACTGCGGATCTCGCTGTGGAATCTGCCGCAACGCAAGAGAGCCGCACCTTCCTCGGCTGGTATACGCAGGACGGCACGGAATATGCTGCGAACGCATCCTATACCTGCCCGGCAGGCGATGTTACCTTCTACGCACTGTTCAGTGCAAACTACTATGCACTCAACCTCATTACTGCGACTGTCAAGGGCTACCGCGATGCGCAGATCCTTCCCGCAAGCGCTAAGAACGATCCTAAGTACGTTGCGGACGGTGAGATCGCTGTGGAGCTTGGCTCCGACGGCACTTACCCCTGGAGCAGCTATGACACAACAGCACTTGAGGCTGCCTATGCCGAGGCCATCAAGACCTCCTATCGCGGTCTGAAGCAGAGCGAACAGGCAACGGTCGATGCACTCACTGCTGCCCTGAATACGGCGCTGGAGAATCTGACCCTCTATCCTGTGGATTACGATTACCTCTACAAGTGCACCAGCGCTTCCAGAGGGGAGTACGAGAACTACACCAGTCAGCTCTACCCGCCCTGCACGGATGACGGCAACCACAGCTACAACGGTTTGAAGAGTGTTGTGGACGCCATCCTCAACGAAAGCGAAAGCAGCTGCATCTATACGGCAGAGAGCGTTCTGGCGCTTCGCATTGAGGTCTACGGCAACGACATGGACTATGCCGGTATCGTGAAGGATCTGAACAATGCGAGCCTGAAACTTCCTGCACAGTCTAAGCTTTCCCAGTTCGTCACCAGACTCGCACAGGCGTACCACGGCACGCTGAAACTCAAGGGCGCAGACTACAGCCGCGTGGATGCTCTTCTGACGGAGTACCTGCCCTCTCGCTACAATGTGGAGTTCAGCGACATTTCCATCTACTTCACAGCGGACAGCGTGGCGGCTCTGCTGGATTACTACGATACCTACGACAGAGAAGTCAAGATCGTCAGCCAGAGCGTTGTGGACGAGGAGATCTATGATAACCTGAAGGCGAGCATTGATGCCCTTGAACCCGTCACGGCGGATTACACAGACGTCTTCTACCAGATCCTGACCATCCCCAGCGGCACAGACGGCTTTGACTATCCCGCAAAGGATGTCCTTGAGACTAACTACAGCACGTGGATGGATTGGGCGTACACCAATGCCGGTGCCATTTCCGCAGCGCTGGATACCCAGTATCTGGATGCCCGCTACACCGCCACATCCGTTGCGGCGCTGGGCAGAGTGCTGGACGGCATTGATTGGGAGCTTGGCATCTTCGATCAGGATTCCGTCAACGGCGCTGAAAACAGCAGAAGCTACTCCAACCTGATCGCAGCAGCGGTTGCCGCTCTGGAACTGAGAACCTATACGGTCAGCTTCCTGCTCAATGACGGCACCGATACAGTCTTCACTTCCAGCAAGGGTAACAACTACGGCGATTCCGTTGATCTGCCCATGGTCAATCCGTCCAGAGAGGGCTACAACTTTGTGGGCTGGAGCACCGATGCGGAAGGTACCGAGATGATTGGGACTTCCGTCAGCGTGGTGGCAGATACGGCGATCTACGCAATCTGGGAGCTTATCTATGTCCCCGATCTGGAACTGATCATCCCCGAGGGCGCAACGACCGTGATGGATACGGATAAAAACTTCATCTACGGTCTGAAGGAAATGATCACCAAGGAAGAGCTGGACGGCACCTATCTGGATGTCATCGGCAACGGTCATTTGGAATACGACTATACGGGCTACATCGGCACAGGCGATACGGTCCGACTGGTCGATGATTCCACCGGCGAGACCGTCGCAACCTACACGATCATCATCTTCGGCGACCTGAACGGTGACGGTATGGTCAACAATCAGGATGTTACCATTGCAAAGGCCATGAACGCAGGAACCCTGGATTACAGCATGACAGATGCTGCGGCGTTCGCCTCAGACCTCTTTGAAGACGGCGGTATCAACAACTCTGATATCACCATCATGAAGAATATGCAGTCCGGTCTGATTATCCTCGATCAGGCAACCAGAAAGCAGACCAGAGCCTAAGCGATTCGCAATGCGGTAAACTTCCGCAAAGTAAAAAGATGTCCCCCTTAAGCAGAACGAAGGAAATCTCCGAAATCTGCTTAAGGGGGATTTTCTCGGTGAAAAAACAGGTTCATCACGTATTTTTGTGGGATTAAAAGTTTCGGTCAAGCCTTTTCAAAGGCTTGCGGATTCCAAAGGCGGCGCCTTTGGTCGCCGACCGCAGTCGGCGAAACTATGGGCAACACCGCACACCCCAATTGTGCGGTGTTGCCCTGACAACAGAAAAGCGCAGGAGGGGAGCCAAAACAGTCCGGT
>JBJEQK010000042.1:0-48326 GCA_051881715.1 Acutalibacteraceae bacterium | reverse complement strand
AAGAAATTGCCGTTTCGCCCGGAGATGCCGAAAATCAACTCACTGCAGTCCTTGTTCAGATACGCCACGAAACGGTTCAGATCCGCAAACTCGCCAAGTTTGATCTCGTTCTCTCCGTTTTTAGAGAAAAACTTCATGATCCAGCAGTCGTCCACATACTCGAACTTGATGTGATACAGCCGCAAGCCGTCATCGGAAACGGCGATGGGCAGTGTATTGTGCCCGGTGGAAACATAGACGTCCTCGCGGAACACAAAGCCCTCGAAGCTATCGCCCTCCTCCTCGGTGACTGCGTAACAGACAGCGGTGCCGCTCGGTGAGAGACAGACGGAATCCGCACTAACATGGTTGGCGATCAGCGCAGATTTGCCCGTCAGACTGTCATACAGGAACAGAGAAGTATCGGCGTACTCCATAAACTGCTCGCCGCCTGCGGGAAAATACTCCGTGCTTTCCGGCTCGGTCGTTTCCTGCGCTGTACGGCTGGATGCCGTGGTCGGCTCCTCGGTTTCGGAGACGTCCGTGGACAGCGTCGTATTGTCCATAATATACGCCAGCGCAGAGCCGTCTGCACTCAGAACAAAGCTTTGCACCCCCGCCGAGACCATTTTCATGGAATCCGTGGTCATATAGTACAGCTCGCCGCTCTCTGTGAGCGCCGCCTGCACATTGCAGTCCGCACTGCTGTACACCGTCTTGACGGCGCCGTTCATCGTATTTTTGTATACATTGCCCGCAAAGACCACGCTGGTATTGTCCCGATGCTTGGAATAAAACATCTGAATATGGCGGGATTCCAGCGCATCGCCTCTGCTGTGTACCGCAACGCCGATCCCCACGCCCGCAAGCACCACAACCGCCAACACCCCTGCGCAAAGCATCAAAAGCTTCGGGTTCCGGCGGCGGGGGCGTTTGGTCTGCTTGGCCCGCTTCGGATCGTCGGAGCAGAAAAGATATCGCAGGATCAAAATAAACTTAGGCGGTCTTTTCTTCGGTGCAGGTCGTTTGACCGGTCTTCGAACATCGGACGCCGGAACAGTCTGTGCGGCGGGACGCGGCCGACGCGCAGCAAAGACGCGGCCGCAATAGGCACAACTTTGGGCACCCGGTTGATTCTCTCTTGCGCAATAAGGACAGCGCATGGTTCTGCCTCCCCTCAAAATCTTGCGATCATATTCTATTTATTGTAATAATTTTTGACATTTCTGTCAATAGAAAAATGCATATTCCGCCGAAATTCAAGCAAATCGACACCCGATAGCGACATAAAATCTCCCTGTGCCGCATTATAATGAAAACAGCTTCACGGAGGTGAACCATCTTGCCGGTCACGATCTACGCCGATACGCTGATTTTCATCAACACCTTTGTCACCTACTTTCTGCTGCTGGGCACCGATCTTCTTCTGCATTTTCAGATACACAGGCTGCGCATTCTCGCTGCCTCTCTGCTGGGCGGCGTGTATTCCCTGATCCTGCTTGCTGATCTGCCTGTCCCGCTGTGTATCCTTTTGCGCATCGGGGTGTGCATCCTGATCCGATGGATCGCCGACGGATTTTCCGCTCTGCGCAGATTTATCAAAGGTCTCTGCGTTTTTCTGCTGGTCAACTTCGTTTTTGCCGGGCTGATGCTTGCCGTTTCCCTGCTGCTGCGCCCCTCCGGCTTCCTTTGCAGTTTCGGCGCGGTGTACTTTGACGTCAGCATCCCCTTTATCCTCGCCCTCACCCTTGCCGCCTACGGTCTGATCCGTCTGGTGCTTTTGCTTTGCGCTGGGCATCCCTCCGACACCCACTACGGCACGATCGCACTGCGCACCCCCTGCGGCACCGCACAGGGAAAAGGGATTTTCGACACCGGCAACCATCTGTGCGACAGCTTCACAGGAAAGCCGGTCATCCTTGTCAGCGGCATTTTTGCCGACCCCCTCGTCCCGCCGGGCGTTCGGGAGTTTCTGCACGGAAAAACCCTTGCCGAATGCAGCATCGAGCCGCAGTGGCAAAATCGCCTGCGTCTGTTCCCTTACAGTACCGTCGGCGGGAGCGGACTTTTGCCCGCCTTCCGCTGTGACAGCGTCACGCTGACGCACCTGAAAAAGACGCACACCTACACACGGCTGTATATTGCCGTTTCCGAAAACGCCTTCGGCGCGGGGGAATACGACGCCCTGTTTCCCTGCCCACTCTATGAAGAAATGATGGAAGGAGAAAGTGAGCATGAAATTCAGAATAACGAACATCCGACACCTGTTTCTGCGAGTGCGTCTGCGGCTCATGGCGCCCTGCGTACACTACATCAACGGCTCGCAGACACTGCCGCCGCCGCTAAAGAAAAAAGAGGAAGCAGACATACTCGCCCGTCTGTGCGCAGGCGACAAAAGCGCACGGGAGGATCTGATCGTGCACAATCTGCGGCTGGTCGTCTACATCGCAAAGAAATTTGAAAATACCCATGTGGATGTGGAAGATCTGATCTCCATCGGCACCATCGGACTGATCAAGGCGGTCAACACCTTCTGTCCCGAGCGCAACATCAAGCTGGCCACCTACGCCTCGCGCTGTATCGAAAATGAAATCCTCATGTACCTGCGCAAAACAAGCGTGTCCAAAACGGAGCTGTCCATTGACGAACCACTGAACATCGACTGGGACGGGAACGAACTGCTGCTGTCCGATGTACTCGGCAGTGACCCGGACACCGTTAACCGCGCCATCGAGGAGGAGGACGAGAAAAACTACCTCATCCGCACCATCAACAGTCTCGATGACCGGGAAAAGCTCATCATGTATATGCGCTTCGGCGTAGGCGGAACCAAAGAACATACGCAAAAGGAGATCGCTTCCCTGCTGGGCATCTCCCAAAGCTACATCTCCCGTCTGGAAAAACGCATCATTCAGCGCCTGAAGAAGGAGATGGAATCCATGCAGGGGTGAATGCGGGAAAAGGTGTTGCATTTCCTATGAAAATTTGATATGATAGGGAAAGTTAATGATTAGGGAATGACGCTATGTATTATGTAATTCTGGATTTGGAATGGAACAACGCCTACGACAGAAAGACCAAGGGCTTTATCAACGAGATCATTGAGATCGGCGCCGTCATGCTCGATGAAGAACTGCGGGAGGTCTCCCGCTTCTCGAGCCTGATCCGCTCCCAGATCGGCAAAAAGCTGCGCGGCAGTGTCAAACAGCTGACGCACATCACCAACGAGGATCTGGACAGCGGCATTCCCTACACCAAGGCGCTGTCTGAACTGCGCCGCTGGATCGGCGCACGTCCCAATACGGTCATCACCTGGGGCGACGGCGACATCCGTGTGCTGATCGACAACTGCCGCCATCTCAACGGCATCGAGATCGTGCCGTTCCTGTCCAACTACGCAGACTTACAGCGCTATTTCCAGATGATCTTCAACACTTCGCCTGCCCGTCAGGTCGGGCTCAGCTCTGCGGCGGAAATTCTCGGTATCGACGAATCCAGCTTTTCCCATCACCGTGCTTTGGACGACAGCCTGCTGACCGCCGAGCTGTTCCGTAAAATCTTCGACCCGAAAACTTTCCCGGACTTTATCCAGCCCTGCACGAGGGACTTTTACGGCAAGCTATCCTTTAAGCCGTACATCATCGGCAACATCAACAATCCCCTTGTGGACAAAACGAAACTCTGTTATACGTGTGAAAGCTGCGGCAAACCTGCAAAACAGCTGACCGATTGGCGGTTCGTCAGCCGGCATTTCCGCGCGCTGTTTTACTGTCCGCACTGCGACCAGAAAGTCAAGGTGGGCGTCAGCTTCAAAAAGCTGTACGACCATGTGGAAGTCAAAAAAACCTCGGTCATTGTGGTAGAACACAAGGAAAAAACGACCGAAGCTTAATAATTAAGGCAGTACCGCACAATTGAGGTGTGCGGATTGCGAAGTAAGATTTTCCGTCAGGTTGTACGGAAACACCGCCGACTTGCTGACGCAAGTCAAGGGATTTCTGTGCTATCTGACGGAATAAGATTCAAACAAGGCGTGCGCCGCAATTTGTGCGGTGCTGCCTTAAGCGCTGTCCGCTTCGGTGTGACAGCGTATTTTTTAGAGGTACATTATGAAACGATGGATCGCCGCTGCTCTCGCAGTTGTTATTTTGGCTTCTGTATTTATTTTGCGCAGACCCGCGCCGCCCGAAACGACGGAAACAACGGAATCTACCCTGCCGGCAACCGATGCCGTTCCGGCGAGCGAAGAGATCCGCGCCGTGTGGATCAGCTTCACCGAGCTGTCCATGCTGGACGATGACGACCGCTCGGAAAACGCTTTCCGAGAAAAAGCACAAACTATGGTGCGTCATATTGCCGAGAACAAAATGAACACCGTGTTTCTCCATGTACGCCCCTGTTCCGACGCTTTTTACCGCTCGGAGATCTATCCTTTTACCAGCTACCTGACCGGCACGGAAGGCAAAGATCCCGGCTATGACCCTTTAGACATATTCTGCGAATATGCAAGTGAGGCCGGACTGTCCGTCCACGCATGGATCAACCCCTTCCGCATCTGCTCCGCAGAAAACATGGACAAACGCGCCGAGAACAATCCTGCCCTGAAAATGCCCGAAAGTGTCGTGACTGTCCAAGGCGGCGTTTACTACAATCCCGCCGACCCGGCTGTACATGAACTGATCCTGTCCGGGGTAAAGGAGCTTTTGCAGAATTATCCCATCGACGGCATCCACATCGATGACTATTTTTATCCGTCCACGGATGACTTTATTGATGCGGAGCTGTTCTCTGCGCAGACGGAACTGCCGCTGGACGAATGGCGCAGGGACAGAATCAGCACCTTTGTGCACTCCCTGTACAGCACTGTCAAATCTTACGGCGAGGAAAAGATTTTCAGCATCAGTCCCGCCGTCGATATTGAGCGCAACCAGAACGAGCTGTACGCCGATGTTTCCCGCTGGGTGCAGGAACCGGGCTACTGCGACTGGATCATCCCACAGCTGTATGTTGGATTTGAGCACGAGACCTTCCCCTTCGAGCAATCTGCCGATGACTGGAACAATCTTGTGCAGGCGGAAAACGTGCGTCTGATCTTCGGTCTGTCTGTCTACAAATGCGGTGAAGAGGACAGATATGCCGGTACCGGGCAAAAGGAATGGATAGAAAATTGCGACATTTTGCAAAGACAGCTGCAATATATCCGCTCTGTTTCCCGCTATAACGGCTTCGCATTGTTCTCCTATTCCTACGCATTCGGAAAAAATATGTCGGATAATTCTATACAGGAAATTCAGCGCTTGACTTCCGTGTTATAATGGTTACAAGTTTGTAACATTGTGCAAAAGTGAGGTCATTGCATTGAATGCAGTTTCCAAAAAAGTAGGCATATTCTTTTTGACAGTGACGCTGCTGGGCATTTGCATTCTCGGCGGTCTGCTGAAAAGCGACCGTTTCGGAAAAGCCGCTTCCGCCGACACTTCAGAAACGGAAACGGAAATCGTGATGGACGCCCTGCCCGAAGGAAAAAAAGCCAATGTTCCGCAGGTGATCCGCGGCACCAAGTCGTTTCTCGACACCGACCCGCTTTCCGAGGATGCCATGCAGCAGATTGCGGAAACCGGCTTTAACTGCGTGGTCTTTCTCCCGTCCAGAACCGACTCTGCCTTTGCCGCACAGGCGGACACCGCGCTGCTGTCTGAGGCTGTATCTGCCGCCAGAAGCAAAGGCTTATACACCGCTGTGCGTGTCGACATCCCGGAAAGCCCGGACGTTCTTTCCGCCTTTGCCGCAGAAAGCGGCGCAGACAGCCTGATTCTCTGCGGTTCCCTGTATGCGGCGGACGAATTGCGTGCACTGCGGGACAGTCTCACCCCCACCTGCGTGAGCAGTGTGCTTGCGGACACGCCCTTTGCCGCCGGTGATTCGACGCTTTCCACGTTGCTGGAACAGGGACTATTGGACGGCATTTACACCGAGCCGGACACATCTGCAAAAAGCGACGCTTCCTCATTTGACACTGTCCTGCAATCGCTGAAAGAATGCAGCAGCGGACGACTTCTTTGGGTCAGCCAGAGTGAAAAATTTGTTTCAGACAAGAGCGGCTTCGAGCGCCTTTCCGAGGTACTGAGCCAAATTTCTGCCATCTTCCGCACCGACGAAGATGCGCCTGTGTCCACCGTGTTCTGCGCATTTTCCGATTTCAGTCAGGACGATGAGTGCAAGCGCATCGTCCGCACCTGCATGACCGAACATATTCTGCCGGACAACTTCCTGAAGGATTTCAAGATCACCAGCCCCAAGGGCACATCCGTCACCACGGATGAATCCAAGATCACCTTCAACGGCGAATGCAATCCGCTCTATCCCCTCACCTGCAACCAAAAGGCCGTTACCGTCACGCAGGACGGCTTCTTTGCGGCGGAGTTTTCACTGCAGGTCGGCAAAAATACATTTACCTTTACCCATCGCGGCAAATCCTATACCTACAACGTGACCTATCAAATGGATCTCATCAAGAGCATCTCTCCCTCGGGTACCCTGAGTACTCCCGGCGGCAATGTGCTGGAGATCTCCGTCGTTGCGCACCGCAGTGCCAGCAAAGTGTACGCCACGCTCAACGGCACCACGATTCCGCTGACCGGCAGCAACGCCTTGCTCGGCGATGAAAACAACGACTCCATGGACACCTCCTCCGACTTTGTCACCTACAGCGGCAAATACAATCTGCCGGAAAGCACGTCCAAAAACTTCAGTCTCGGCGCCATTAAAGCCTTTGCTTCCTATCAGGGCATCAGCGACTCCATCACCGGCGCCGTGGTCACCATCACCGCTGCGCAAAAAATCGAAGCGCTCCCCGTCGTGGAGGAAAGCAAGAAGCCGGAAACCACCACTTCCACGACAACCACAACAAGTACCACCACAACGACCACGGACGAGACGGACGATTCCGAAACAGACCATTCCGAGACACAGTCCTCCTCGGCACCCATCAGTGCCGCGACAACAACCACCACCCAGCCAGCCGCCACAACGGCGACAAGTGCGGCGCAAAAGCTGGATCCGGTCATCACACCGTACAACTACAACGGTGTTGCCGGCAGGAAACGGATGTGCGTCGTTACCAAATATTACGCAGAAACCATGCCCCTTTCCCCGCTGAACGACTTGTCCGTTCCGCTGACGACGCCCCTGCTCACCGGCACCTTTGACTTTATCGTCGGGGAATCCAGCTTCGACTCCTACAAATACTACAACCTCGGCTCCGGCCGCCGCGTCTACCGCAAGGACGTGGAAGTCATCGAAAATGCCTACGCCATGCCTGCCAACACCATTGCCTTGGTCAGCTCCGGCACCGCCTCCGACAAAACAGACATCTGCCTGCATCTGAAATGGAAAGTTCCGTTTAACGCTGTGCTGAACGGACAGGGCTACATCAACGATCCCCAAAACGGACGGGAATACGCCGTAACCAAGCTGAACGCTAAAAGTTTGGATATCACCTTCTATTACACGGCGGAAGCCACGGGTCTGCCCAATGTCGCCTCCAGCGGCGTCATCAGCAGCAGTGAATGGATTCGTTCCGCCTCTGCGCAGACCTGCACCCTGCGGCTGTATCTGCGCAATGCCGCCAAATTCTACGGCTACTCCGT
Source organism: Acutalibacteraceae bacterium (assembly GCA_051881715.1). Classification (GTDB taxonomy): domain Bacteria; phylum Bacillota; class Clostridia; order Oscillospirales; family Acutalibacteraceae; genus UBA1425. Next base: position 40,698 of record JBJEQK010000042.1, on the reverse strand, counting down.
CAGCTACAACGCCGACGATACCCTGCAAATCTCCATCAAGGAGCGCACCTCCCTTTCCATGAGTGGAAAGACGGTCATGCTCGATCCCGGTCACGGTGGCACGGACGGCGGCGCCCCCTGCGCAGTCAACAGCACCGTATACAACGAGGCAAAGATCAATCTTTCCATCGCCAAAAAAGTCAAGGAAAAGCTGACTGCCAAGGGCGCGAGCGTCCTCATGACCCGCACCGCCGACAGCGGCAACCCCACGCTGGAGGACCGCAAAAAGATGGCGCGGCAGAATAACCCGGACATCTTCGTCAGCATCCACTGCGACTCCGCCGCTTCCTCCAGCGCCTACGGCACCAGCGCCTTCTACTACCGTCCGTATTCCTACGGTCTTGCAAGCAGCATCCACACCCAGCTGGTACAGACATACGTCAACCAGATCTACGGCACCAACAAGAGCACCATCGACCGCAAGACGGTTTTCTACCCCTACAGCGTCTGCCGCATTGAGGAGTGTCCGTCCGTCCTGATCGAGTGCGGCTATGTATCCAGTTTGGAGGAATGCAGGATTTTGCAAACCGCCAAGCATCAGGATTCTATCGCCGCAGCGATTGCCGCCGGTATTGAAAATTACTTTTCCAACTAATATGCCGTTTTAAGGAAACAACACCTTGTGCATATAGCCGCATAGATAATCTCCCGGTATGCACAGCAGAAACCACATCCCCGTAAATGCCGGACAGATCTGTCCCAGCACATTGAGCGGCTGTGCCGAGTAGTCCCACACACCCAAGTGAAACCGTCGGTTCACGATACAGCCCACCAAAAACTCCACACACGTTATCAGAATACAGCCGAGCAGACAGCGCACCAGCAGTCCGTTCGGCTGCATTTTTGCGTTCAAAACATACAGCATCAAAAACACCGCGCCCCCTGTCAGCGTCATGCTCCAGTGCGTGCGTCCCCTGTATATGATCTCCAAAAAACTGTATGCCACGGCGCCGAACATGAACACAAACATATATTCCCTTACCATCCGCAAAAGATCACCCCTTCATCCATCCGCCACAAATCCCGGTATACAATATTCTACACAGCTTCCGTTTTTTTATCAGTTTTTTGCACAGGTGAAATTTTGTCAGGGTTTCAAAATTGTAACAAAACGGCGTTTGAATTGACAATACAAGGGGTGCGTGGTATAATTCAACGTGTAATAGCATGATTTTGGCACCCATTTTGGTTATTTTGCTATATTCCTTTGGAAAACTTCCTGCCTTTTCCGCATATACATACGCTGAAAAGAATACGATGGAGGAGTGTTTACAGAATTGAAGGGTATTATTTTAGCCGGCGGATCGGGAACGCGTCTTTATCCTCTGACCATGGTCACCAGCAAACAGCTTCTGCCGGTCTATGACAAACCGATGATCTACTACCCCCTTTCCACTTTAATGCTCGCCGGCATCCGTGACATCCTGATTATTTCCACGCCGGAGGATACGCCCAAGTTTGAAGCCCTGCTCGGTGACGGACGGCAGCTCGGTCTGCGTCTGCAATACAAGGTTCAGGAAAAGCCGGAGGGACTGGCGCAGGCGTTTATTATCGGAGAGGAATTCATCGGGAACGACCGTGTCGCCATGATTCTCGGGGACAACATCTTCTACGGCAACGGTTTGGGGCATATGCTGCGCACCGCTGTCAAAAATGAAAACAGAGCCACCATCTTCGGCTACTATGTGGACAATCCCGACGCTTTCGGCGTTGTGGAATTTAACGACCAGGGCATCCCCGTTTCCATTGAGGAAAAGCCCAAACAGCCGAAGTCCAACTATGCTGTCACAGGACTGTACTTTTACGACAACCGTGTAGTGGAATATGCCAAATCGCTCAAACCCTCCGCCCGAGGCGAACTGGAAATCACCGACATCAACCGCATTTATCTGGAAAACGGCGAGCTGGACGTCCAGCTGATGGGGCGCGGCTTCGCATGGCTGGACACCGGCACGGTGGAGAATCTGATGAATGCCGCCCAATTCGTGCGTACCATCGAAACCTTGCAGGGCATCATCGTCTCTGCCCCGGAGGAGATCGCCTACAATATGCGCTGGATCTCCAAGCGGCGTCTGCTTTCCTCCGCAGAAAAATACGGCAAATCCACCTACGGTCAGCATTTGATCCGCGTTGCGGAAGGCAAGATCCTCTATTCCACCCAGCCGGGTCAGCGTCCTCGTTGGGGTCGTGAAGATGACAGCCAGGCCGAGATCTACTCTCAGCCGTAAAGGAGCCTATCATGAACAAGATCGAGACCGGTCTCGCCGGTTGTTATATCATCGAGCCTCAACTCTTCGGGGACGACCGAGGCTGGTTTTACGAATCCTATTCCCGGAAAAAATTTGCGCAAATCGGCATTGACGCCGTCTTTGTGCAGGACAATCGCTCCTTTTCCGCCCAGAAAGGGACGCTGCGCGGTCTGCACTGCCAGACGGAACCCCATGCCCAGACCAAACTCATCTGCGTGACCCATGGCACCATCACCGATGTGGTGGTCGATATTCGCGAGGGTTCCCCCTCCTATATGCAGCATATCTGTGTGGAGCTGTCCGCCGAAAACCATCGGATGCTCTACATCCCCAAAGGCTTTCTGCACGGGTTTGTCACCCGCACGGAAAATGTGGAGGTCTTTTACAAGGTGGATGATTTTTACGCACCTGAAAATGACCGCAGTGTGCGCTACAACGATCCCGCTTTCGGCATCGACTGGAACGTGGAAGACCCCATTCTTTCCAAAAAAGATTCTGAAAATGTGCCGCTTGCCGAATCGGACATCCGTTTTCACTTTTAAGAGGACAGCCTTATGAAAGTTATCGTCACCGGCGCCCGCGGTCAGCTTGGCTCTGATGTGGTGTTCGCCCTGCAAAGAAGCGGTCACACACCGATTCCCGCCGATCGGGAGGAGTTTGACATCACCGACGCCGAACAGACACAGGCGTTTTTCCTTTTGCACCGGCCGGACGCCGTGATCCACTGCGCCGCCTATACAGCTGTGGACAAAGCCGAGTCCGAAGCCGACATCTGCCGGCTTATCAATGTGACGGGCACGGAAAATGTTGCCCGTGCCGCCGAAGCAGTCCATGCCAAAATGCTCTATATCAGCACCGACTATATTTACGGCGATCATGGCGAAACGCCCCTGTGCGAAACCAGTCCCGCCGCACCGCTGAACGTATACGGACAGACCAAGTATGCGGGCGAGCTGGCGGCGCAGAAATGCAACCGTTTGTTTGTCGTGCGTACCTCTTGGGTGTTTGGGCTGGGCGGCTGCAACTTTATCAAAACCATACTCCGCCTTGCACAAACCCACGATACACTGCGTGTGGTCAGCGATCAGATCGGCTCTCCCACTTTTACGGAGGATCTGGCGGTTCTGCTGTGCGCAATGATCGACACGGAAAAATACGGCACATACAATGCCACCAACGAAAATTTCTGCTCTTGGTTTGATTTTGCCCAGACTATCCTGCAAAAGAGCGGTTGTCCTGCGAAAGTTCTTCCTGTAACCACCGAAGAATACGGCGCACCGGCAGTCCGCCCCAAAAATTCGCGGCTGTCCAAACAAAAACTCTGCGACAGCGGCTTTTCCCGTTTGCCTCCATGGGAGGATGCTTTGGACAGGTTTCTTGCCCGCTATACGGTCAACGCGCAATAGAGCCTGCTCGCCGCAGATGCCTGTCTGCGGCGCTTCTTTTTTTCACGTTTCGCGCATACAATAGCAGAAAACGGAAAAGAGGAACGCTATGAACACGAGTGCAAAACCGATATCTTTGACCGCCGAAGAAAAAGAACTGCTGGATGTGCTTTACCGGCAGAGCAAAATCTGCGACGGTATGCAGATCAATTTTATCTCCGCAAGACTTGGCTTGCCCTCCGCCTCAGCAGAATCCGCTGCGCAGAATCTGCACGCGCAGGGACTTGTATACTTCCAGAAATACGGCGTTCTGCGTCTGACGGACGACGGAAAAAAATACTTGCAATACAACACAGGATCTGTTACATTTCATTCAGGTGATGATTATGAAAAAAGCTATCCTTATCCCGGACTCCTTTAAAGGCACACTTTCCTCTGCACAGATCTGCAACATTTTGCGCGAACGCATTCACTGTCATTTCCCGCAATGCCAAACCGTTTCCATTCCCGTAGCGGACGGCGGCGAAGGCACTGCGGAAAGCTTCCTTGCAAGTGTGGGCGGGCAGAAAGTCTACTGCACAGTCAAAGGACCGTTTTTCGAGGAAATGCCGGGGTTTTATGCCCTTTTGTCCGACGGCACCGCTGTGGTGGAAACGGCAGTTTGTGCCGGTCTGCCGCTGGTCGGCGAACGGCGTGATCCCCTGCGTACCACCACCTATGGCGTCGGACAGCTGATCGCCAAAGCCTTGGAGGACGGGTGCAAAAAAATCATTGTCGGGCTCGGCGGCTCCGCCACCAACGACTGTGGTGCAGGTGCGGCGGCGGCGCTGGGCACGGTGTTTTATAACGCCGACGGGGAACCGTTCGTTCCCACAGGCGGCACTCTCTCGCAGATTGCGAAGATTCAAAAGGCAGACCTCCCGCAGGATGTGCAGATTCTTGCCATGTGCGATATCGAAAACCCGCTGTACGGCCAAACGGGTGCGGCCTACGTTTTCGCACCGCAGAAAGGCGCCGATGCAAAGACAGTTGAATTACTGGACGACGGACTGCGACACACAGCGGAAATGGTTTTAAAAGACCTCGGTACAGACGTATCTACCCTTCCCGGCGGCGGTGCGGCAGGCGGGCTCGGCGCAGGATTGTATGCTTTCTGCGGCGCAGAACTTCGCTCCGGCATCGAAACCGTTTTGGAAACGGTCGGTTTTGATGCGATGCTGCGGGATACGGACATCGTTTTCTCCGGCGAAGGCAAGCTGGACAGCCAAAGCCTCGGCGGGAAAGCAGTCATCGGTATTGCTGCGCACTGCAAGGCACAGGGTGTGCCGCTCATCGCCATTGTCGGCGGCGCAGAACGGGAACTGCCGCAGGTTTTTGACGCCGGTGTGACCGCTGTATTTCCCATCGGACGCCTGCCGGAAGATTTCTCCGTCAGCCGCACCAAGAGCGAGATCAACCTGTACGAAACAGCAGACAATATCCTACGTCTGCTGCGTATTTCAAGCGTAGAATAATTGATTCATCCATGGGGCGTCTGCGAAAGTTTTCTTTCACAGACGCTGAATTTTTATGCTCCTCACGGAAAATTGTGGGATTTGTGCTTTGCACCGGGGAACCCCCGGCGAGGGTTCCCCACGCCAAAACAGTCCACCGGACTGTTTTGGCTCCCCTCCTGCGCTTTTCTGTTGTTAGGATTTCGCCGACTGCGGTCGGCGACCAAAGGCGCTGCCTTTGGAATCTGCAAGTCTTTAAAAAGGCTTGACCGAAACTTTTATCCCACAAAAATCCGTGATGAACCAATTTTTATGCAATATCTATTTACGAATCCGCAGGAATGTGGTATAATCAACAAAAAATTAAAATGAGGTATTTTCGTATGCTGCTTAACAAGACCGTCCATATTCCCGATCTCGGAGACATCACCCCGGACAGCGGATTCCACGTGCTGGAAACCACCGAGGACAAGCGTTTTACCGTCGGCAAAAACGGCGTTTGCGATATCGTAGCCACCGGCGACCAGAAGGTGGAGTTCGTCTCCTTTGGCGATAGCACCCTGGCGTGCGTCAAGTCCGCCATTGCCTATCCCACTTACTATCCCGTTCTGCCCGTCAAGACGGAATATCCCGTCAAAGCAGTGCTGATGGATTTGGACGGCACCACCGTTCGCAGCGAGGAATTTTGGATCTGGATCATCCAGATGAGCATCGCCAGCCTGCTGGGTAACCCCAAGTTTGAACTGGACGAGAGCGATATTCCCTTTGTTTCCGGGCACTCCGTTTCGGAGCATTTGCAGTATTGTATCGACAAATACTGTCCCGGCGCCTCTCTGGAAAAGGCTCGGGAATACTACTTTGAGCACACGCACCGGGAGATGGAGGAGATCATGGCCGGTCGTGGCAAGGACGGCGCTTTCACCCCGACCAAGGGCGTGAAGGATTTTCTCTATGAACTCAAAGCCATGGACATCAAAATCGGACTTGTGACCTCCGGGCTGTATGAAAAGGCTTGGCCGGAGATTCTCTCCGCTTTCAAGACACTGGGCATGGGCGATCCCAAGGATTTCTACGACGCCATCATCTCCGCAGGCTATCCCCTGCGCAAGGGCAGCGTCGGCACCCTCGGCGAGCTTTCCCCCAAACCCCACCCGTGGCTGTACTCTGAAACGGGTATCGTCGGTCTGGGTGAAGCCTTTGCCGACCGCAACCATGTCGTCGGTATCGAGGACAGCGGCGCAGGCGTCTGCTCCGTGCGTCTTGCAGGCTACACCACCATCGGCATAGCCGGCGGCAACATCCTCGAAAGCGGCACACGTGCCGTTTGCACCCATTTTGAAGAAAGCTTTGCAGATATTCTGAAAATTATTAAAGGCTAAGGAGAACACAATGGACAACAAAGACAAAAAGATTCAGTGCCACTTTATTTCCAACACGCACTGGGACAGAGAATGGCGTTTCTCTGCCCGCCGCACGCAGTATATGCTGGGCTATATGCTGGATATGCTGCTGGATATTCTGGACAAGAATCCCGATTTCCGCCACTTCCACCTCGACTCCCAAACCATGCCCATTCAGGACTATTTGGAAGTCTACCCCGAAAAGAAAGAAAAGCTGAAAAAATACATTAGTGAAGGTCGCATCGGCGTCGGTCCTTGGTTCTGCCTGCCGGATGAATTTACCGTTGGCGGCGAATCCCTGATCCGAAATCTGCTTCTCGGACACCGCATCGGTCATGAAATGGGCGGCATCAGCAAGACCGGCTACTCCCCCTTCGGCTGGGGACAGATCTCCCAGCTTCCGCAGATCTATGCCGGCTTCGATATCCACTTCGCCTCCTTCTACCGTGGCATCAACGAATACTGCGCACCCCGTTCCGAATTTTTCTGGGAAAGCCCGGACGGCACACGCATCTACGCCTCCCGTCTCGGCAAGCGTCCGCGCTACAACATTTGGTACGTTGTACAGCGTCCCGTTTACTTTGACCAAAAGAACGAAAACAACCGGGACATGGTTTGGAACCAAGACAACGGTATTTTCAAATTTATCGACAACAAACACTATCAGCTGGATTATCAGTACACGCACCCGTTCTACAAATACTTCAAGGAGAACTTGCCCGAGCGTGCCGAGCAGGCCGTGCGTGAACAGGACAACGACTGGACAACCTCCCACCGTTTTTGGTCGGCAGGTCACGACAGCTCCTGCCCCGATGCCCGTGAGGTTGACCTCATCCGTGACCTGAACGAAGCGCTGCCCAACGCCGATGTGTTCCACAGCACCCTCAAGGAGATGGAGCAGGGCATCATCGACGAGTTCGACCCCAACTCCCCTGTCCTGCGCGGAGAAATGCGTGACCCCTACACCAAGGGAAGCGTCAGCGGTATGTTCGGCTGGATTCTTTCTGCCCGCACCTACATCAAGCAGGACAACTTCAACACCGAGCGTCAGCTGATCAACTACGCCGAGCCAATGGCTGTGTTTGCAACTTTGGCCGGTGCCCCCTATCCCGCCAATTTCATCGACCTGTCCTACAACTACCTTCTTCAAAACCACGGTCACGACAGCATCGGCGCCTGCGGACGTGACATTGTGTACGAGGATGTTGTTTCCCGCTACAGACAGTCCAGAGAGCTGTCTACCTGCGTTCTTGAGCGTGCCTTTATGGATGTGGCAGGCGACATTGATCTGAGATCTTTCAGCCGTGATGACGCTGCCATCGTGGTTTATAATCCTGCTCCTTTCCAGCGTACCGAATCCATCCGTGTGCGTGTGGAGCTTCCCGCCGAATGGAAAGCGGACAGCTTTGAGATCGCAGACGAAAACGGCGAAGCGCTGACCTATCAGATCATTTCCACCAACAAGAACAATGCCCAGATCATCCAGAGCCCCAACGACTGCGCCAATGTTCTGCACACCCAGCAGTACGAGATCGAACTGTATGTAAAGGATGTGCCTGCATTCGGCTACAAAACTTACAAAATGCGTCCGCTGTACAAAGTGCGCGCCAAGACGCCGGTCACCATGCTCAAGACCAATCAGGTCATGGAAAACGAGTTCCTGCGCGTTTCCATCAACGCCAACGGCACCTTTAATGTCCTCGACAAGGAAAACGGCAAGCAGTACAACGGTCTGGGCTACTTCAAGGACACGGGCGAGATCGGCAATCCTTGGGAGCACGTTGTCCCCGAATGCGACGAAACCTTCACCACGCTGGGCGAGCGTGCCCGCGTCACACTGCTGCATGAGGGCGAACTGGAAACGGCGTACAAGATCGTCATCGACTGGGCTTTGCCCGAGGGTCGCTGTGCGGATGAAAAACGCCGCTCTGCCCACCTGAATCCGTTCAAGATCGAAACCGTTCTCTCTCTGCGCAAGGGTTCCCGCTATGTGGAGATCGAAACGACCATCGACAACCGCAGTGAGGATCACTACTTACAGGTCGCTTTCCCGACCGAAATCCGGTATGACTACAGCTGGGCACAGGGTCAGTTTGACGTGGTCAAACGCCAGACCGCCAAGCTGGACTACTCCCTGTACGATGAGATCCCCATGACCGAGCATCCCATGAATTCCTTCGTCGATGTCACCGACGGCAAGATCGGTGCGGCTTTCCTGAACGAGGGTCTGAAGGCGTACGAAGCATCCGACGACGAGTGCGGCACCGTTTATCTCACCCTCATCCGTGCGTTCCCCCTGCGCATCTGCGTGACCACCGAGATGCAGGACTACAGCTCTTGGGACAAGGGTTCCCAGTGTCTGGGCAAGAACACCTTCCGCTATGCATTCATGCCCCACAGCGGTGACTGGGAGGAAGGCAACGTGTGGCAGGCGTCTGAGCAGTTTAACCTGCGCACCATCGCCGCACAGATCGCACCCAATGACCACGGCAAGAATCCGCTGACCTACGCATTCCTGAAGCTTCGTGACGAGAATCTGAACGTCAGTGCCATCAAGCGCAGTGAGGACGGCAAGGGTTATGTGGTGCGCCTGTTCAACCCCTCCGACAAGGCTGTGCGCAACGCTGTTTCCCTTGGCGGCGGCTTTGCACCCGTTGCAGTGCCCCAGTCTCCTCTGGAGCGACAGAAAGCGGAATTCCAGCTGCCTGACTATGAACATAAAAAGTGGAGCTGTGCAAAGCTTGTCACTTTGGAAGAAAAGGATGTTGCACCGCTGACCATGGACGAACAGGGCTTCGCAGAGTTTGAGATCACCGGCAAGAAGATCCTGACCATCAAATTTGAAATGTGATATAAAAAGGGCGTCTGCTTTTGCAGGCGTCCTCAAAGTTTATATATGGAAAAAGGTTCATCACGGATTAAAAGTTTCGGTCAAGCCTTGGGGAAGGCTTGCGGATTCCAAAGGCAGCGCCTTTGGTCGCCGACCGCAGTCGACGAAATCCTAACACACCAAAAGCGCAGGAGAGGAGCCAAAACAGTCCAGTGGACTGTTTTGGCGTGGGGAACCCTCGCCGGGGGTTCCCCGGTGCGAAGCACAAATTCCACAAAATTTGTGACGAACAAAAAAACAGCCGCAGAAACACGCTCTGCGGCTAAAAGTACGAAAAAATTTAGCGGATGAAGAACAGTGCCAGTGTTGTTCCCAATGTCAGGACAAAGAAAACAACAGCAAGAATTTTGGTATACTTAACCAGCTTCTGCTCCATGGTACGGCTCTTGGACTTGCCGAAGAAAGTCTCAGCGCCGCCGGCAATCGCACCGGACAGACCCTGCTGACGACCTTCCTGCATCAGAACAAGGACAACGACCAGAATAGAAGTGATGAGAATCAAAACACCAAGGATAATTTCGAGCGGTTCCATATTCAATATAACCTCCACATTTTTGTACCTATAGATATTACCATACTCTGCGCAGAATTGCAAGTTATTTTTTTAAAAAAACAGTTTTTTCAGAAAAAATTAGCAAGAATATTGGCGCTTTGCACGGATATACTTTTGATAGCGAAGGAATTTCAAGCTGCGTTTGCGAATATTCCTCCGTCCTGCCGGGGAAATCTCTCCGGCATTTCTGCATTTACAGCAAACTCATCTGCTCTCCCGCATCCTCCGCAGTGGGCAGCATTCCGGCCGCCGGCAGATTTTTCGTACGGTAGCGGTACGCCTTTTGGAACATACCCTCTGTATAGGGCTTGACCTGCATGACACGCTGTCCCTTTTTCAGCGTCATGACTGCCACACCTGCCGTGTCCTTCGTGGTCTTGGGAGAGATGGCTCCCGTAGAGAGCAACAGCATTCTCCCTGCGGAAGAGATCACCACCAGATCGGCATCCTCCCCCAGCTGTACAAATGCCGCCACGGGGGATTTGTCGGAATAGGCTTTGATGAGTTTTTTTCTGTTGGTTTTCGTCTGGAAAACGGACAGCGGAACCTTGGCCGCCTTGCCGTTTTCAAAGAAGTACATCATATAGCCCTTGTAGTCAGTCGTCACCGCCATATACAGCGGTACTTCTCCCGGATCCATTTGCAGCTTGCTTGCCACGAAATCGCCCAGCACACTGGCCTTGGTATCCTCAAAATCGCTGACACGGGCTTTGTAGCACTGCTGTGCATTGGTGAAGAACAGCAGCTCTGCATTGTTGTCCGTTTCCACAGCACGAAGGAGCCGGTCGCCCTCCTTGAACTTTTGCTCGCTGTTCATGCGCAGGGACTGGGGCGTGATCTTTTTGAAGTAGCCCTGCTCGGAGAAAAACACTGTAACGGGATAAGACGGCGCCGCCTCCTCGGCAGTTTCTTCCTCCAGATCCACATTATACAAAATCTCTGTTCTGCGCTCTTTGCCGTATTTGTCAGCGACTTTTGTCAGCTCGTCAATGATGATCTTCTTGACCTTGCTCTTGGATTGGAGAATGGACTCCATCTCGGCAATTTCCTTTTCCAGATCCGCAAGATCCGTCAGCCGCTTCAAAATGCGTTCTCGGTTGAGATGGCGCAGTTTGATCTCCGCCACATATTCCGCCTGCACCTCGTCGATAAGGAAGCCGATCATCAAGTTCGGCACGACTTCGCTCTCTTCCTGCGTTTCCCGCACGATCTTGACTGCCTTGTCAATGTCCAAAAGAATCTTTTCCAATCCCCGCAGCAGATGAAGTTTCTCTTTGGCCTTGTTTAAATTGAAGTACACACGGCGTTTTACGCAGTCTGTGCGGAACGCGATCCACTCCAAAAGCAGGTCGGCAACGCCCAATGTGCGGGGCGCACCGGCGATCAGCACGTTGAAGTTGCAGGAAAATGCATCCTCCAGCGTGGTCATCTTGTACAGCTTTTGCATCAGCTTGTCCGCATCGACGCCGCGTTTGAGGTCAATGGTGATCTTCAGACCCGTTTTGTCCGTTTCGTCACGGATATCGCTGATCTCCTTGATGGAGCCGGCTTTGATGCGCTCAATAATCTTTTCGATGATCGCTTCAGACGTTGTGGTGGGCGGGATCTCGGTGATGTCGATGCAGTTGTTGGACTTGTCATAGCTGTAGCGGGCACGGATGCGGATGCTGCCGCGCCCGGTGCGGTAGATCTCCTCCAGCGCCGCACGGTCGTACAGCAGCCGTCCGCCGCCCACAAAGTCCGGCGCCTTGAGGGTGTCGATCACCTCATGGCTCTCGTCACGGATGAGGGCGATGGTGGTGTCGCACAGCTCTCGCAGATTGAACGAACAGATGGAGCTGGCCATGCCGACGGCGATACCCGTTGTGGGATTTGCAAGAATTGTCGGAAACGTGACGGGCAGCAGCGTCGGCTCTTTCATGGTCGCGTCGTAGTTGTCCACAAAATCGACGGTATCCTTGTCGATGTCTGCAAACAGCTCCGCACAAATACCGTCCAGCTTCGCCTCTGTGTATCGGGACGCCGCCCAGACCATGTCCCGGGAATACGCCTTGCCGAAGTTGCCCTTGGAATCCACAAAGGGGTGCAGAAGCGCTTCGTAGCCTCTGGACAGACGAACCATCGTCTCATAGATCGCCGCATCACCGTGAGGGTTGAGCTGCATGGTACGACCGACGATATTCGCACTCTTGGAACGGGGACCTGTCAGCAGCCCCATCTTATACATAGTATATAAAATCTTTCGGTGCGCAGGCTTGAACCCGTCGATCTCCGGGATCGCACGGGACATGATCACACTCATAGCGTAGGGCATGAAATTGATCTCCAGCGTATCGGTGATGCGCTGGTTCACGATCTCGCCCGCACCGAGAATGTGTGCATTGGAGGGCAGTGTTTCCGGCTGCACCTCGTTTTTCTTCTTCTTTGCCATCTTTATTTCCTCTTTTTACGACACGTCTGTAAGGTCGATGTATTTGTAGCCTTCCTCGGCAATGTGCACCTTGCGGGCAGTCAGATCGTCGCCAAGGAGCATATCAAACACCCGAGCCGTCTCTTCCGCGTCCGCCGCAGTGACCTGAATCAGCCTGCGTGTGGCGGGATTCATGGTCGTCAGCGACATCATCTCCGGCTCGTTTTCGCCCAATCCTTTGGAGCGCTGGATAGTGTATTTGGCATTGCCGATCTCCTCAAGCGCCATGGCCTTTTCCTTTTCGGTATAGGCAAACCACGTCTGATCCTTGCAGGTGATCTCATACAGCGGCGACTCGGCAATGAACACCTTGCCCGCCTCGATGAGTGTGGGCATCAGGCGGTAGATCATGGTGAGAATCAGTGTGCGGATCTGGAAGCCGTCCACGTCCGCATCGGTACAGATGATCACCTTGCTCCAGCGCAGGTTGTCAAGATTAAAGGAGGACATATCCTTGGCATTCTTGCTCTTGACCTCCACGCCGCAGCCCAGCACCTTGATCAGGTCGGTGATGATCTCACTGCGGAAGATGCGGTCATAGTCGCATTTCAGACAGTTGAGGATTTTGCCGCGCACGGGAATGACCGCCTGAAACTCGGAGTTTCTCGCCTGCTTGCAGGCACCCAACGCAGAGTCGCCCTCCACGATGAACACCTCACGCACAGTAACATCTTTGGAACGGCAGTCCACGAACTTTTGCACACGGTTGGTCAGATCGTTGGACTTTTGCAGTGTATTCTTCAGGCTCTGCCGCGTGGCGTCTGCCTTGACACGGCTGCGCATATTGATCAGCACCTGCTCGGCAATGCGCTCGGCATCCTGATGATTTTCCAAAAAATACACTTCCAGATTGTGCCGGAAGAACTCCGTCATCGCCTCCTGAATGAACTTGTTGTTGATCGCCTTTTTGGTCTGGTTCTCGTAGGAGGTTTGGGTCGAGAAGGACGACACGACCAAAATCAAGCAGTCCTCCACGTCTTGGTAGCTGATCTTGGAGTCGGTTTTGTTGTACTTATTGGTGGATTTCAGGTATGCGTCAATCTGCGAAACGAACGCACTGCGGAACGCCTTTTCCGGCGCGCCGCCGTATTCCAAGTAACTGGAGTTGTGGTAATAGTCCTTTAAATGCAGGCTCTTGGAAAAACACAGCGCCGCATTCATTTTCACCCGGTAATCCTTTTGATCCGCACGGTCACGCCCGACCCGCTCCGCTTTCCAGCACTGCACCGCTGTCAGCGCCTTTTCCCCGGAAAACTCCCGGACAAAATCCTCGATGCCGTTTTCGTAGCGGTACTCGAAGGTCTCGAACTTGGAGGGAGAGATCTGGTTTTTCAGAACGAAAGTCACGCCGGAATTGACGATGGACTGGCGTTTGAGGGTGTCCTGATAGTATTCCAGCGGGATGTCGATGTCGGTGAACACGTCCAGATCCGGGCGCCAACGGATCCGCGTGCCGGTATCCCGCTTGCTGTACGGTTCCTTGACCATTTCCCCGTCGATCTCACCGCGCTTGAAATGCAGAAGATAGCGCCAGCCACCGCTGTGAATCTCCGCCTCCATGTATTCCGAGGCGTACTGGGTGGCGCAAAGACCGAGACCGTTGAGTCCGAGGGAATACTCGTAGCTGCCGCCCTCATTGGTGTTGTATTTGCCGCCGGCGTACAGCTCGCAGAAAACCAGTTCCCAGTTGTAGCGTTTTTCGTTGTTGTTGTAGTCCACGGGAATGCCGCGGCCAAAGTCCTGCACCTCCACGGACTTGTCCGTAAAGCGCGTCACCACGACCTTGTTGCCGTGTCCCTCCCGGGCTTCGTCGATGGAGTTGGAGATGATCTCAAACACGGAATGCTCGCAGCCCTCAATGCCGTCCGAACCGAAAATGACCGCAGGACGCTTGCGAACCCGGTCAGCACCCTTGAGAGAGACGATGCTTTCGTTGCCATACTCTTTTTTCTTCGCCATTTTTTTCCTTTCTGAATACGCACAAAATCTGCATCCGTATCGTACAGGTGCAGATTATGTACAGAAAATATCCTGTTTTAATGATAGGGGGGAATATTCTGCGAATCGACGGAATCTCCGTCTTTTTTGCGGCTCATCTTTTGAAAAATCCCTTCGCTCTTGGGATTGCCAAAAATCAGCAGAACACCCACAAGGATCAAAACCACTGCTCCGTTGGCCGCCGCAAACTGGCGGAAGTGCCAGTCACCCCAGTGGGACTGGCAGATCAGTGCGTTGATCCCCAGCGCAAGCAGTGCGGTTTTCCAAATATTGATGCCGTTGGCGATCATACTGCCGACGGTCGGAATGATAATGAACAGCGTCCAGTACGGCAGGATGTCCTTGAATTTGATGATATCAAAGGCACAGCAAAGGAACAGCACACCTAAAATCAAAGCGGTGATGCCAAACATGATTTTGGTAAAATCTTCTCTGCGAAATTTCATTGTGCTTCCACCCCTGTCTGCGGCGCTTCCCGCATCAGTGCGTCAAACTCGGCGCCGTCCATTTTTTCTTTTTCCATCAGCACCTTGGCAACCGCGTGCAGTTTGTCCATGTGGGTACGCAGGATATCCTCGGTGCGGTTGTAGGAAGCGGTCACGATATTGCTCACTTCCTGGTCGATCTGGGAGGCAATGCTCTCGGAGTACGCCTTGGTATGGTTCAGGTCTCTGCCGAGGAACACCTCATTGTTGCCCGAGGAATAGGACACGGGACCCAGCTTTTCGCTCATGCCATACTTGGTGACCATGGCTCGGGCGATCTCGGAAGCACGCTCGATATCGTTGGATGCACCGGTGGAAATATCCCCCAGTACCAGCGCTTCCGCAACACGACCGCCCATCAGGACGACGATGTTGTCGAGCATATCGTTCTTGGAGGTATAGCTCTTATCCTCCTTCGGCAGGGACATGGTAAAGCCGCCCGCCATGCCGCGGGGAATGATGGAGATCTGGTGTACGGGATCCTGCCCCTCCAGATAATAGGTGGAAAGAGCGTGACCCGCCTCGTGGTACGCGGTAAGCTTTTTCTCCTTGTCGGATATCTTGTGGGAACGCTTTTCCGTACCCACGACCACCTTGATGGTCGCTTCCTCGATCTCCTGCATGGTGATCGCTTTCTTATCCTTGCGGGCGGCAAGCAGCGCCGCCTCGTTGAGCAGATTCTCCAGATCTGCGCCGGTAAAGCCTGCGGTGGACTGGGCAATCACGGAAAGCTCCACGTCCGGACCGAGGGGCTTGCCCTTGGCGTGCACCTTGAGGATCGCTTCACGTCCCTTGATGTCGGGGTAGCCCACGGTGACCTGTCGGTCAAAACGGCCGGGACGAAGCAGCGCCGGGTCGAGAATGTCGGGACGGTTGGTGGCGGCGATAATGATCACACCCTCGTTGGCGCCGAAGCCGTCCATCTCCACAAGCAACTGGTTGAGCGTCTGCTCGCGTTCGTCGTGACCGCCGCCCATGCCGGCGCCTCTGTGGCGTCCGACGGCGTCGATCTCGTCGATGAAAATGATGGCAGGTGAACTCTTTTTGGCTTTTTCAAACAGGTCACGCACACGGGACGCACCCACACCCACATACATCTCCACAAAGTCGGAGCCGGAGATGGAGAAGAATGGCACGTTTGCTTCCCCTGCGACGGCACGAGCCAGCAAGGTTTTACCTGTACCGGGAGGGCCTACCAGCAGTACGCCCTTCGGGATACGGGCGCCGAGAGCGTTAAACTTGGCAGGGTTCTTGAGAAATTCGACGATTTCGCTCAATTCCTCCTTTTCCTCGTCCGCACCGGCGACCTGTTCAAAGGTGGTTCTGCGCTTTTCATCCTTGATCTCCTTAACCTTCGCCTTGCCGAAGCTCAAGGTTCTGTTGTTCTCCCCTGCCATGGTCATATTCATGCGGCGGAACATGACCAGCAGGAACACAAACATGATGATCACCAGCAGTGCTGTGGGCAGGATATTCATCAGGAAAGAACCGGTGGAGCCGGTCTTGTACTTATCCTCGATCACGTTGTCGGGATTTTCCCGGTTGTGTTCGCGCACTGACTGCTCCACATCGTTGAGGAACATATTGACATTCGGTACCACGAACTCTTCCTTGACCTCTTTGCCCTTTTCGTCCGTGCGTGTATAGCGCAGCAGACCACTGCTCAAATTCAGGGTATACTCCTTGACAGTGCCCTGATCGAAATACTGCACGACCTCGTAGTACTCCGTCTTTTCCCGCTCTGCTCTGCCGGAATAGTAGGAAAGCCCCACCAAAATCAGCGCCGGAATCAGAATATACGGCAGGAATGCGGCAAGCTTGCGAAAGTTGAACTTCTTCTGGTTATCGTTCAAGTCAAACATCTCTCCTTTGGACGTGTCCACGGGACACGATCTAATATAGTATTCTCCTGACGGGAGTCGTTATCCTTTGTAAACTTCGGGCTTGAGAACGGCTATGTAGGGCAGGTTGCGGTATTTTTCTGCGTAGTCCAAACCGTAGCCCACGATAAATTCGTTCGGCACCAGCATCCCGACATAGTCCGCCTTTACAGGCGCTTTTCTTCCCTCTGGCTTGTCGAACAGGGTGCAGATGCGGATGGAATTGGGATGTCTGTCCGCAAGCAGTCCCATGATATAGTTGAGCGTACAGCCGCTGTCGAGGATATCTTCCACGATCAGCACATCATATCCCTCGAGATGGATGTCCAAATCCTTGAGGATACGCACCACCCCGGAGGACTTCGTCTCCTGTCCGTAGCTGGACACCGCCATGAAATCAATGGCACAGGGAACGGTGATCTCCCGCATGAGATCGGACATAAACACCACGGCGCCCTTTAAAACAGAAACAAGCAGTAAATTTTTTTCGGCATAATCTGCGCTGATCTGTGCGCCGAGACGCTTCACCGTTTCGTGGATTTGCGCCTCGGAATACAGCACACGTTCTAAATCCTTTTTCATTCTTTCTCCTTTCGGATCACTTCGATCCGCATGACCTTTTTGGACTGGGGTGTGAGCGCAAACTGTGCGTCACAACCGACACCCTCCATCCATAGTATCTGTTTTCCGTCCGTCAAAATGGGAATATCGTTTCGGAAACAGGACGGAATCTGCTGTTCCTCCAGCAGTTTTTTGACGCTTTTTCGGCAGCCGCTGTGCACACGGGTCAATGCATCGCCCGGCTGACGGCTGCGGAAATATACATCGGGGGATATTGTATCACAACAAAGACATTTCGCCAAGTCTTCTTTATGAACGGTTTGTAACTTTTCCGTAGACAGAATTTCAATTTTCGCCTCGCCGAAGGGAAACTCTGCAAATCCGTCCCGAATCTGCGCCGTCCATGCGGGACGAAGCGGACGGAGCATATAGAACAGTCCACCGTAGACACACGCTGTCGCTCCGGCTTGTGTCTGCACAGCGCCGCCTTTGTCCAAAAGTTCCTCGCAAAGGCGGATGTGGGACAGCTGCGGCTTCGATTGCATCCGTGTGCCGAGAATTGCCGCAAGGGCACGGCTTCGCAGTGCAGGGTGGGCATTTTTTAAAAGAACGGCGTCATAGCCAAAGGGACGCTGTGCGCTGTCCAAAAGCGCCTTGGCCGCAGTGTCAAGATAGTCCACATCCTGCCGCAAAAGCTCGGTACAGCGACCGATGGCCTGCTGTGTGCCGGGATAGGTCTCGCTCAGTGCCGGCAGGACGTGGCGGCGAATACGGTTGCGGCTGTAGGCATCGGATAAATTCGTGCTGTCGGTCACATAGGGAATCTGCTGCGCACGGCAAAAATCCTCCACCTGCGCACGGGTGCACTCGATGAGCGGACGGATAATTCTGCCGCGCACGGGGGCGATGCCGCAAAGCCCCCGCAGACCGCTTCCCCTTGCCAAATGCTGCAATACGGTTTCACTGCTGTCGCTCAGGGTGTGCGCCGTGGCGATCTCCCCTTTGGCAACACTTTCAAAGAAAGCGTAGCGAATGCGGCGTCCGCATTCCTCCAGCCCTTCGCCCGTCTTTTTCGCTTCTGCGAAAACATCGGCGTGCAGTACGTGCAGAGGCACGGAAAGCTTTTCGCATACTGCACGGACGAACGCTTCGTCCCTGTCCGCTTCCGCCCCGCGCAAGCCGTGGTTAACGTGCGCCGCTTCCAGCGTAAAGCCAAACTCTTTCTGCATGGAATGCAGCAGATACAGAAGGCTCATGGAGTCCGCTCCGCCGGACAGCGCCGTCAGAACGTATTTTTGCTGCAGCATACCGTATCGTTGTACGGTATGCAATACCTTACATTTCATTGCGTATACGGTCGATGCCTACGAACAGCGTATGCTCGGCATCCCATGCCAGCTTGACGGTGCTGGTCTGTCCGTGGCGGTTCTTGGCAACGATGACCTCCACCTCGTTGGCCGTCGGCGCCGCTTCAGCGGGCTCGGCATCCTGCTTTTTATCGTCCTCTTTTTCGCCGGCATAATAATCGGGACGGTAGAGCATCATCACGATATCGGCGTCCTGCTCGATGGAGCCGGATTCACGCAGATCCGCCAGCTGCGGACGGTGCGACTTGCCTCGACCCTCCGTGCCTCTCGAAAGCTGGGCACAGCAGACCACCGGGATAGCCAGGTCTTTCGCCATCAATTTGAGCGTGCGGGTGATCTCCGTCACCTCCTGCACACGGTTTTCAATGCGGGAGGGCGACTTGATCAGACCCAGATAGTCGATGATCACGCAGTCCACATCCTTCATGCGGCGCACCTTCGCCTTCATCTCGGGCACAGTGATGTTGGACGTGTCGTCAAAATACAGTTCACAGTCATTCAAAACGCTGGTCGCAACACCCAGCCGGTTCCAGTCGTCGGCGTCCAGCTCCCCGGTACGCATTTTTTCGCTTTTGATGCGTGCTTCGGAGCAGAGCACTCTCTGTGCCAGCTGCTCCTTCGTCATTTCCAGAGAGAAGAAAACGACCTTTCTTTTTCCCAAAAGGGACACATTGCGGGCAAGGTTCAGCGCAAAGCTGGTTTTGCCCATGGCAGGACGTGCACCGATCAGCACCAAATCGGAGCGATGCAGTCCCGTCAGAACGGCATCCAGCGCAGAAAATCCCGTGGGATATCCTTTGTACTGGTCGCGCTCATCGGAATTGAGCTTGTTCAGCTTGTCGTATACTTCGTTGATGATGATGTCGCTCAGTCGGGACGGTCCCGAGGACGCCTTGCCGCGGCGGATGTCGTAGATCTTTTGCTCCGCCGAGTCCAAAAGCAGATCTGCGTCCGCATCCGATGCGGAAGTTTCTTCGATGATCTCCCGGGACGTGTTGATCAGGGAACGCAGATAGTATTTCTCCCGCACGATGCGGGCATACTGCTCCACGTTGCGGATGCTCGGCACGCTTTCTGCCAGCTGATGCAGATAATTCCTGCCCGCCGCTTCGTCAAAAATATCCCGTGTTTTCAGCTGTTCGAGCACCATCAGCGGGTCGATCTTGCCGCCGGCGGACTCGATCGCCATCATGATCTCAAAGATGGCTTTGTGCTGGGGCATATAGAAATAGTCCGGCCGCACGTGCAGCTGTACCGTCGTCAAGCACGACGGTTCCATCAAAATACTGCCCAACACTGCCTGCTCCGCATCGGCGCTGTAGGGCATTGCGACAGAGTCCAGACTGAGAAAAGTTTTTTTCTGTTCCAATTTGAACTTCCCCTAAAACGGTTTATTCGCAGACCTGCACATAAATCTTCGCACTGATCCCTTGGAAAAGCTTGATCTCCGCTTCGTAGGTGCCGAAAGCCTTGATGTCGTCCATGGTGATCTTGCGCTTGTCGGTCTCGATGCCGAACTGATTCTTGACCACTTCTGCCACTTCCTTGGAGGTGACCGACCCAAACAGCTTGCCGTTCTGTCCGGCTTTTGCGGAAATCTTTACGGTTTTGCCGTTGATTTTAGACGCCGCATCTCTGGCGTTCTGCGTATCGACCGCCAGCTTGTGCTCAGCGGCCTGCTCCCGGTTTTTCAGCTCCGTCAGCGCCTGTGCGCTCGCTTCTGCGGCAAGTCCCCGGGGGAACAGGAAGTTGCGGGCGTAGCCGTCCGCCGCATTGACCATTTCCCCTTTCTTGCCCAGTCCTTTGACATCCTTGGTTAAAATCACTTTCATTGTATTCGCACTCCTTTAATTTACGGAATCATAATAACTGTCTATGGCTTTGCGCAGTTCCCCCTCGGCCTGCTCCATGCTCAAGTCCCGAAGCTGGACTGCGGCCATGGTCTGGTGACCGCCGCCGCCGAGCTTCTCCATGATGAGCTGGACATTGATCTTGCCCAAAGAACGCGCAGAAATATTGACGCAGTCCGATGCGCGGAACAGCACAAAGGATGCGTCCACCTCGCTGATGTTCAGCAGTTCATCCGCCGCCTGCGAAGCGATGATCCGCAGATCCGGCGACTCAAAGGACGCCTTGGCGATGGAACAGCCCCTGTAACTGCCGGAGCCGGAAATAATGGTATTGCGCTTTTTATAGCTGTCCAGACTGCTGGAGAACATCTTTTTGACACGGACGGTATCGGCACCCCGGGCTTTCAGATAAGCCGCCGCCTCAAAGGTGCGCACACCGGCACGCAAAACAAAGTTTCGGGTGTCCAGCATAATGCCCGACAAAAGCGCATCCGCTTCCACCTTGCCGATCACAGGGTCGGGCGATATGTACTGCAAAAGCTCTGCGACCATCTCGGAGGCAGAGGAAGCGGCGGGGTCATGGAAAAACAGCACTGCATGGTCGATAAACTGGACGGATTTTCTGTGGTGGTCGATGACCACGATATTCTTTACCTTGGTCAGAAGCTGGGGCACCTCGGTAAAGTCGGAGATGTGGGTATCTACCACGATCAGCAGCGTTTCCTTGGACGCCTTGGCCAGCGCATCCTCCGGCAGCATCAGACAGCCGCCCATATTCTCCCTGCGAAGTCTCTCCAAAAGCGGCTGTGCCAAAGACTTCTGCGGGTCGGTCACGATATAGGCAGGCACACCCATGGACAGCGCCGCAGAACACATGGCCGTTGCCGCACCCATGGCGTCCAGATCGGGGAAGCGGTGTCCCATGATCATCACGTTTTTGCTGGTGCGGATCAGTTCCAAAACGGACGCCGCCACGATACGGGTTCGCACCTTGTTGGTTTTCTCGATACCCTTGGCGATGCCGCCGAAAAACTCGTAGTCACCGTTCATACTGCGCAGGGCAACCTGATCGCCGCCTCTGCTCTGCGCCATATCCAGCGCCTGCCGCGCGCTGTTTTCACACTCGGCAAAGGTGTTGCCGCACCCGGCGCCGATGGAGAGCGTTACCCCCACATGGCGGTCGTGAAAAGCAAAGCTGCGCACCTCGTCGAGGATGCGGAACTTTGCCGCCTTCATGGAGTCGATATTGCGGCTTTCGGCGATGATGACATACATTTCCATGCTCATCTTGTCGTACACCGCGTTGAATCCCGACGCCCATGTGCCCACAATACGGTCGAGGCGCATACGGATCTCGGCAAAATCGTTGCTGCTGTAGTTTTTTTGAATCTCATAAATGCCGTCAAAACTCAGCAGCAGTACATAGGGGCGGGAGAGAGAATACTCGATCGCTGTCTTTTTCAGCTCCGTATTCTCGGCAAAATAGAAAATACGCATCCGTTTTTCTTTATGTACCGTCTCGTCATAATACACGGTGAAGTATCGCCCGCCGCGGCTGATCTCCATGCCTTCCTGAGAAAAATGCTCGCAGAGAATGCCGGGGATCAGGCGTTCGAGACTGCCCTTTTCGTAGGAGGCGCCGTTCAGAAACACCTCATTGAACCGTTTGTTGAACAGCACAATATTTCCCTCCTCGTCGGTCACAACGGCGGGGAGCGGAAATGCGGCTATGGATTTTTTCTTGGTCACATCCATGCGGGACACGGCGTGTAAGATCACGTGGCTCATGTCTCTGCGGCAAACGGTCAGCCAGATCAGATAGGCGATGAACGCCGCCGCAAGCACGCCGCACTCCACCAAAGCCGCAACGCGGTTGGTGCGGAATGTGAACGCGGCAAAAATGCCGCTCATGAGCAAAAATGTGAACGGTAACGCAAAAAACAAACGAAAGCGGTTATAGCTCATTTATACCTCCAAAATGATCGGCAGTACAATAGGGCTGCGCTTGGTGCGCTCGTACATACGGCGGGACACCGCATCGCGGATCTTGCCCTTGAGGGCGTTGGCATCCTTGCCTCTCTTGCTGCAGAAGTCCTCCAGAACCGTCAGCGCCGCCGCCGACGCATCCTCGAGCAGTCCCTCTGCTTCCTTTTCATACACAAAACCGCGGGTAATGACCTCCGGTCCGGAAACGACATAGCCCGTCACACAGTCGATGGCGGCAGTAACGATCACGATGCCATCCTGAGACAGGTGCTTGCGGTCACGCATGACGGCATTGCCCACATCACCCACGCCGTAGCCATCCACAAAGACACGTCCCGCCGGTACATTCTGCACAAACTTCGCATCGTCCTCGGTGAACTCGATGGTATTGCCGTTGTCCGCCACCAGAATATGGCTTTCGGGAATACCGACCTGCACCGCCAGACCTGCGTGCTTGCGCAAATGCTTCTGCTCGCCGTGGACAGGAACGAAATACTTGGGCTTGACAATGCCCATGATCATCTTCAGCTCTTCCTGACAGGCATGGCCGGAGACGTGCACCTCATACATTTTTTCATAGATGACCTCTGCGCCCAGACGCATCAGGCTGTTTACCACGTTGCCCACCATCTTCTCGTTGCCCGGAATGGGTGTGGCGGAGATGATGACATAGTCGTTGGGGCAGATCTCGATCTTGCGGTGCTCCGAGGAAGCCATTCTCGCCAGTGCGGACAGCGGCTCGCCCTGACTGCCGGTGGTGATGATGACCAGCTTCTCCGCCGGGTATTTGCGCACGTTGTCGATGTGGATCAAAAGTCCCTCGGGAATCTTCAGCACACCCAGCTCCTCGCCGATGGCCACCACGTTTTCGAGACTTCTGCCCGAGAGCACGACCTTGCGGCCGAGCTTATGCGCCGCATTCATGATCTGCTGGACACGGTGAATATTGGAAGCGAAGGTCGCCACGATCAGCCGGCGGTTGCCCGCACGGTGGAACAGCGTCTCAAAGGATTCGCCCACCTTGCGCTCGGACTCGGTAAAGCCCGGACGCTCCGCATTGGTCGAATCGGACAGCAGCGCCAGTACGCCCTCGGTGCCGATCTGGGAAAGGCGGGCAAGGTCGATCATTGCGCCGTCGATGGGCGTGCTGTCGATCTTGAAGTCGCCCGTCTGGACGATGGTGCCCGCCTCACAGCGGATCGCCAGCGCCAGCGCACCGGGAATGGAGTGGTTGACATGGATGCACTCCACCTCAAACTTGCCCATGATAATGCGGTCTGCGGGATTGATCACACGCAGATCTACCACATTTAAAAGTCCGTGCTCCCGAAGCTTTGCCCGGATCAGCCCGATGGTGAGGATGGTACCGTATACCGGGGCATGGATGACCTTCAGCAGATACGGCAGACCGCCGATATGATCCTCGTGCCCGTGGGTAATCACGATGCCGCGGATCTTGTCCTTGTTCTGCTCCACATAGCTGAAATCGGGGATCACCAGATCCACACCCAGCATATCGGCATCCGGGAAGGACAGACCGCAGTCCACCAAAAACATATCGCCGTCATATTCGTAGAGGGTCATGTTTTTGCCGACTTCGTTCAAGCCGCCGAGGAAAGAGATGCGGATGGGTTCGGTTTTCTTTTTTTGCGGTGCAGAACGCTTTTGCTGTTTTTTGCGCGGCTGGGAATTGGTCTTTTTTGCCGCTGTATTTTTGCGTCCGTTCCGACTCTGCGTCGCACCCTTGGGCGGCTTCGCGGCGGATCGGGAATTGTGCTTTTCCCCGGACTGCTTTTTGGGACGCAGGTTTGCGTCAATGATCTCGGGTTTCTTTGCTGACATTTTTGTCTCCTTTGCTTTTAGATAACATAACCTAATTTTGTATTTTACTACAATTTGCCTTCCGTGTCAAGCTTATTACAATATATATGTAAAAATCTCCTGTTTTTATGTACACCGCCGGTCAGGCGGTTATTGCTGCTTTTTTTCGATCTCCGCAAGAATGCGTTCAAATCCGCTGCACATCTCTGCGGCCGCTTCCATGCTGTTCGCTTCCGCCGTGACCCGCAGAGCGTGTCCGCTTCGCGTGGGCGTAATGAGCAGTCTGCCGCCGTTCTTTTCCAGCGAAACGCCCTCCCGCACAGCGGACGAATCGTCCTGCTTGCCGAAAAGCGTATGCAGCTTCGCCGGAGAGAAAGAGACCGAGAATGTTTTGCGCTGCACAAAAAACGCCGGCAGTTCTGCGCACAGATTCTCCATGGAAAGTCCGCGCTCATGCAGGATGGACAGCACCCGCACCGTCATATACAACCCGTCCCGCAGAAAGATCTGTTTGGCAGACAGATGTCTTGCCGCCGCGTCCGATTCGTCTGCCGGGTCGGACAAATAACGGTGTACCGTCCGTCCGTACTGCTGTGCCATCGCATCCAGCGCCATGGGTGCGTCGTACGGCAGAGCCACATCCATACCGCTGCGAAAGGCGTACAAACAGCTAACCGCCAACAGCTTTTCATGGCTGTAGGTACCCGAAGCGGTCACTGCCTCGGTGCAGGTACCGTCCGGCGAGATGCGGAACAGCAGATCATTTTTTTGCAGGCATCCAAGCTTGAGCAGTGTGTCCTCCATGAGCATGGAGATCTGTCCATTGGCACACTGTACCGCCGCCTCCATGCCCCGCAGTCCGAAGGGCGCCTGCCGCATCAACTCCCTGCCGTACATCAAGCGAATACTGCGCATATCCGCAATATCCCGGCAGTGTTCGACGGAACAGCGGTTATACTCCCCCTTGCGCATCCGATCTTCAATTTCCCGCTCCAAAAAGCGCGGCACAGACAAGCCGTTTTCGCCGCAGATACGGATCTGCGGATGCTCGCCGCCGATACAGAACACCCCCACCGACAAGCCGCAGAACGCGGTGCAGTAGGATAGCTGGGCTTCAAAGCATTCCCCGAAGCTCCACACATGACTGCCCGCAGACAGCATCCCCGCCTGCAAAGCGGACAGCATCATCCCGGCATAATTGCTGCCGTCAAAGCCAACGCCCGCTTTTTTGCACTGCGGTATACTGCCGATGGCGGCGCCGAGGGCAACGCAGGTCTGCGCAGTCAGCTCCACGGCATCGCTGATTCCTCCGTCACCGAAATAATTTTTGGATATATTTTGGTACCGAACATTTTCCCGAACCGTGCTGTTTGCCTCGATCTGCTTTTCCGGCCAGATCCGCACGTGCGGACAGATGGACGCACAGGCGCCGACGATACTGTCTGTGCCGAGCACGGTCTGTTCATACATACACGCCTTTTCCTGCAAAACCGCCCCACTGCACAAAACCGATTCCTGCACACAGGCACCTGCATACACCACCGAACGCGGCAGCATCACCGACTTTCGCACCCTTGCGCCTGCGCCGACAATGCACTGCGCATCGACAACGGCACCGGGACCGATCTCTGCCCCGTCGGCAATATCCACCTGCGAGCCGATATACACCGGCGGCACCAGCGAATAGTTGCCCGCCGGAAGTGTGTCCTGCACAAAGATGCCGTCTGCCGCTTTTTTGAGGGGAAAACGAATCTTCCCCTGCAACAGATCCTGCTGGCACTGCAAATAGGCATAGACATCTCCGATGTCACACCAGTACCCTTCTGCGTGGTAGCAGTTCAGGTTCCCTTTCTGCCGCAGCAGTTTCGGAAAAAACTCTCTTGCAAAATCATACGGCGTATTTTCCGGGATCTGCCGCAGACATTCCGGCTCGATGATGTAAATTCCCGTGTTCGCCAGATCTGTCGTTGCCTGTCCCCATGCCGGTTTTTCGATGAAGCGAAGCACATTTCCCGCATCGTCCTTTTCGATCAGTCCATATTCCCGGGGATCCTCCACACGGCACCCCACGATGGTGATCTTGCTGTGGGCGGCTTTGTGATACAGCATCACCTTTTCCAGCTCGAAGTCGCACACAGCGTCTCCGCTGACGACAAAGAACGGCTCCTGCCAATCCTTTGCGGCGGCTCGGACACTGCCCGCCGTACCCAGCGGTGTGTCCTCCCGGGAGAATGTCACTTGCAGGGACTTGTATTTCCCGTCGGCATAGCGCTCCTCGATCCTGTGTCCCAGATATCCCAGTGTCACGCATACCTCCTGCACACCGTTTCGGATCAGCAGGTCAAATATATATTCCATCACAGGCTTTCCGCACAGCGGCACCAGCGGCTTGGGCGTATCACACGTCAGCGGACGCAATCTTGTGCCCTTGCCGCCGGCCATAACTACTGCTTTCATTCGCTTCGCTCCCATCCTTTTATTCACGGATAGTATGCACGCCGCTATAAAAAATAACCAAAAATCTTGTCCTTTTTCTAAAAATGTGGTATGCTTACTTTGCCTGTTTCGCAGACGGGTATGCATTTGTCCGATAAAGGAGAGTACAGCTTTGAAGCACGTGGATATTTTTACCGACGGCGCCTGTTCCGGCAATCCCGGTGCCGGCGGCTACGGCAGCATCCTGCGCTACGGCGCACACGAACGGGAGATCAGCGGCGGCAGTGCCGACACCACCAACAACCGCATGGAGCTGACGGCGGTCATTGAGGCGCTAAAGCTGCTCAAGGAGCCGTGCGAGGTCACGATCTACACCGACTCCCAATATGTCGCCAACGGCATCACCAAGGGCTGGGCGGAAAGCTGGAAAAGAAACGGCTGGCGCAAAGCCGACAAGAAACCTGCCCTGAACCCGGAGCTTTGGGACGAATTGCTGACGCTTTTAAAAAAGCACAGCTATAGCATCGTCTGGTTAAAGGGTCACGCAGGACACCCGGAAAACGAACGCTGTGACCGTTTGGCTGTGGCGCAGTCGCTGAAATACAAGGGAGAGTAACCGATGCACATTGCCTTTCTGATCCTCCGGCTTTGCAGCGGCGGCGCTGAGCGAAGCACTACTGCCCTCGCCAACCAGATGGCAAAGCAGGGGCATGAGGTCACGATTTTTGCGCTCACAGGGGAAACCTCCTTCTACCCCACCGAAAACGTGGACGTCCGTTTTCTGCAAATGCCGCAGCTGCCCGCCGCAAAGGACTTTTCACGTCTGCGCGCTGTTTGCAGACGTGCCGTTTCCCTGCGGCGGATCGTGCGGGAAACGCATCCCGATATCCTCGTGGGCATGAGCCACATCATGTCCGCCTATGCCGCCTTTTGCGCCAAGGGAACGCATACCGTTTCCGTCGGCACGGAACGCGCCAATCCCTTTGTGCTGTATGCGGGCAGAGGAATGAATCTGCTTCGCAAAACTGCGTCCCGCTTCTGTGACGGATTCGTTTGCCAGACCGAAAAGGCTCTGTCCTTTTTTCCAAAAAGCACCCGCAAAAAAGCCGCTGTCATTCCCAATGCCATATTTAATCCTCTGGTTTTTCAGACAGCCGTCCCTGCCCGGCGGGAGAAGATCATCACCGCACTCGGCAGGCTGGACGAGAACAAGGGATTTGACGTACTGCTGCGTGCTTTCGCGATGGTACGCCAGTCTTTCCCGGAATACACCCTCACTGTCTTTGGCGAGGGAAAAAGCCGAAGCGATCTGGAAAATTTGGCGCAGGATTTGCATCTGTCCGACTGCGTTTCCTTTCCCGGCGTGGAGGAAAATGCAATTTTACAAATTGCCCGTTCCGCCGTATTTGTCCTGTCCTCCCGCTCCGAGGGAATGCCCAACGCATTGATCGAGGCGATGGCCGCCGGCGTCCCCTGCGTTTCCACCGAATGCGACATGGGTCCGAAGGAATTGATTCGAGACGGTCAAAACGGATTGCTCGTCCCGGTGGATGACGCCGAAGCAATGGCGCAGGCAATCTGCCGAATACTTCGGGACAAAAGTTTTTCCGATTCCTTATCTGTCAACGCTTTGCAGATACGAAACACGCACAGTATCGAAAAGATCACACAATCATGGGTTGATTATTTCGGTACCTTAATATAGCTACTTCACAGCCGGATCGCAGCGTCCGGCTGTTTTTGACAGGATTTGACGCACAAACTCTTGCTTTTTTCAGGGAAATATTGTATTATATACCTATAATGTAAAGGAGGCTGATGATGT
Organism: Acutalibacteraceae bacterium; assembly: GCA_051881715.1. Classification (GTDB taxonomy): domain Bacteria; phylum Bacillota; class Clostridia; order Oscillospirales; family Acutalibacteraceae; genus UBA1425. The sequence continues at coordinate 12,010 of JBJEQK010000042.1, read as the reverse complement.
GAAACCGAAAAAACTGAAAAAACTTGTTTCTCTTTTGCTGAGCATGACACTTCTGTTCGGCATCGCGGCGCTCAGCGGCGCTTCCTCCTATCTCCTGCAAAGTGTCGGCGCCGCAGACCTGACCACAGAGAGCGGCTATGTCTACACCATCGACGCGATCAAATCCACCGCGCAGATCACCGGCTACACCGGCAGTTCGCATACCTGCACCATCCCGTCGGATATCAGCGGGTACAAGGTCACGTCCCTGAAAGCGGAAGCATTTAAAAACAAAAATACTGTTCTTTCCGTAACGATTCCCGACACAGTGACCACCATCGGCAGTGAATGCTTTTCGGGATGCACCCTGCTCGGAACGGTCAACGTGGGCAGCGGCGTTTCCGCCATCGGCAGCAAGGCTTTTGAAAACTGCAAAATTTTAACTGCCATGAACATACCTGCCGCCACCGCCTCCATCGGAAGCGATGCTTTCTACGGCTGCACCGCATTGACCGCAGTGAATGTCGCCTCCGGCAATCTCGTCTACCAGAGCAAGGACGGCATCCTTTTTGACAAGCTCGGCACCAAGCTGATCCTCTACCCTGCCGCCCACAGCGGCACCACATACAACGTTTCCGGCGTTCAGCAGATCGAGGATCACGCCTTTTACGGATGCAAAAATCTGACGACAGTCGAAACTGCCGCCTCCGTCACGGCGCTGGGCAAGGGCGCATTCAAGGACTGTGCCGCACTGACATCGGCCGCATTGGGCGGCTCACTCAAAAAACTGGAGGACTCCGTTTTCAGCGGCTGCAAAAAGCTCACCTCCCTCAAGCTGCCCACCACCCTCGTCTCCATCGGAGAGGCCGCTTTCCAGGGATGCACCTCGATCAAGAGTCTCACCATCCCCACAGGCGTGACCACCGTCGGCGCCGATGCCTTTTCCGACTGTACCGGTTTGACGACCGTCACCATCACCAAGGATGTGACCGCTCTTTCCGGCGCCGCATTTAAGGGCTGTACCGCCCTTTCGGAATTCAAGGTGCAGGACAGCGGTTCTTTTGCCGTCAGCAAAGGCGTACTGTATAACAAGGAAGGCACACGGCTGGTCGCCTACCCCGCCGGCAACACCGCAGAAAGCTTCACGGTCCCGGACAAGGTCACTGCCATCGGCACCTACGCCTTTGACAGCTGCAAGCACTTGAAAAAGCTGATCATTCCCGCAACCGTTAAGACTTTGGCCAAGCCCGTCATCCGCAACTGCACCGGCACGGTGATTTATGCCGAAAAGAATTCTGCCGCACAGGACTACTTTAAGACGAACACGGACGGCTTTGCAGAGCTCAAGATCGGCAAGGATGTTTTGCCGGGCGATATCAATACCGACGGCGTTGTGGACAATGCGGATGTGATCCTGCTTCGGCGGTATGTCGCCAAATGGAAAGACATCCAAATCGACACAGACGCAGCAGACGTCAACGATGACAGCGCCATCGACAACGCCGATGTGATTTTGCTGCGCCGCTATGTGGCAAAATGGGAAAATGTTACTTTGAAATAAGGAAGGTCAAGCTATGAAAACGAATTTGAAAAAGATCCTTTTCGCCGTACTTCTGTGTGCTGTTCTGCTGTGTACAGCGCTTCCGATGGCTGTCTTTGCTGAGGAAGGCGGCGCCGCCGTCTCTGTCGGCAGTGCCAGCGGCAAGGCCGGCGATACGGTCACCGTCAGCGTCAACCTGAACCAGAACCCCGGCGTCATCGCCATGAATCTCAACGTCGGGTACGACCCCGACCAGCTGGAACTGGTCAGCGTCAGCAATGCCGGCGTGCTGAGCGGCTATTCTTCCCCCGCTGTCTACGGCGGCGGCTCCTATACTCTGAACTGGGAGGACGCCCTGTCCACCACCAACAACAACGCCACCGGCACCATTGCCACCATGACCTTTAAGCTCAAGGAAAACTGTGACAAGGCCAACATCTCCGTTTCCGGCGTGGGGCACGATGCCGACGTCAAGCCCGTCACGGTCTCCGGCTCCTCGGGCACCATCACCAACACCAACCCCACCACCACGACCACCACGACGAAAGCAACCACCAAGGCAGCCACCACAACCACTAAAAAAGCTACCACCACAACCAAGAAAGCAACTACTACCAAACGTGCAACGACGACGTCGGTCTACACCCGTCCCTATACGCCGGACAATACATATCCCGTGGATTTTGAACCCACAACAGAGGAATTCACCACGGAGATCCTCAGCATCACCGAAACCATGACGGAATATGTTCCCGAACCGATTACGGAAGAATCCACCACGGAGCTTTTTGAGGAGGACGAGAACAGCGAAAAGATGTCGAAAACACGTCTTGTGATCATCGTTCTGTTCGTCTGCTTCGCCATCATCGGCATTGGCGTCATCATTTCCATGGTTCGCAAAAGCAAGGTTTAACCATGACGGAACCGCACCTGATCTGCATCGACATTGACGGCACCCTGCTGGACGGTCAAAGCGATTGCCCACCCCGGGAAAATCTCGAAGCTATCCGCGAAGTCCGCCGGCAGGGACACAAGGTGTTTATCAATACCGGCCGTGCATGGGCCAACATCCCGCAGGGCTTGCGGGATGTTTTGGACTACTTTGACGGCTTCTGCTGTGCCAACGGCAGCTACGTCCGCACCCGGGACAGGTTACTGCGCAATATTACTTTTCCCGAACCGCTTCTTTTTGAGGCTTTGCAGTACTTTATTCGGGAGGATCCCCGGTTTTGCCTGTTCGAGGGGGAAACGCTCCTTTTAAAAACCAGAGACGCCTCCGATTTGTACGGCAGTCCCGGCGTGATGATCCACCATCCCGAGGAGATCCACACCCGGTTTCAAGGCTGCCGCTTCAATGTTTTCTCCTGCGAGGGTCGTCTGCCCAAAGCGTTTCAACAAAAATTCGGCGGCAGAATCCATATTTTTCAGTGCGACACTTTTGCCGACTGTACCCCGCTTGGCTGTTCCAAGGCAATCGGGATGCAATATGCGGCGGCGCACAGTGCGATTCCCATGACCCACACTGTGGCCATCGGCGACTCCGCCAACGATCTACCGATGCTGCAAAGCGCCGCTGTTTCCGTTGCCATGGGCAATTCCCCGGAGGATATCCGCAGACAGGCGGACTTCGTCACCGATTCCAACGAAAACTGCGGTGTAGCGCAGATTCTGCACAAGCTTTTTCCCTCCCGCTGACTCTTGCATTGTCCCGGTGCGGCAATGCATATATTTTTTCGGATCATCACGGATTTTTGTGGGATTAAAAAGTTTCGGTCAAGCCTTTTCAAAGGCTTGCGAATTCCAAAGGCGGCGCCTTTGGTCGCCGACCGCAGTCGGCGAAAATCCAAACAACAGAGAAGCGCAGGAGGGGAGCCAAAACAGTCCAGTGGACTGTTTTGGCGTGGGGAACCCTCGCCGGGGGTTCCCCGGTGCGAAGCACAAATCCCACGATTTTCCGTGAAGAAAGATTTTTTCAAAGGAGTATGTCTCATGAAGAAAAGTCAAAAGATTCTCGCTGTCCTGCTCGCTGTGGTCATGGCACTGTCCGCCCTGCCCTTTGCCGCCTTCGCCCAAGAAGCGCCTGTGATCGACCACAGCTGCAAAACCGATTGCGGCGGTCAGTGCGGGTATACCCCGGTAATCATTGTTCCCGGCATTATGCAGTCGCAGGTCTATGTACAGAATCAGGAGGGCACCGGCGATCTGATGACTGTGGACGGGTTCCCCATCGTGGAGGGCATGGATATGCAGTTCATGTTCGACACGCAATCCGTCAAGCAGGATCTGAAAAAGATGATTTGGCCGATCCTCAAGGCTCTGCTTTTCGGACAGAAGGCAAAGCTGACCGACTTGGTTTGCGAGATCGCAGACAAGTGCTTCTACAGCCACTACTTCAATGAGGACGGCACCCGTGTCTATGACGCACAGGTGGATGAATACTGGTACTCCGTCGAGGAATCCAAAAACCATCCCGAAAAATCCTACGGCTACGCCAAAGGGTACCGCACCGATAAGGACGGCAATACCCTTCCCACCACCAAATATGAAACCGAATACGACTTCATCATGCGTCAGGTCGATCTGACCGAATACGCAGATATGGCAGGGTACGACCACGTTTACTACTATGCATACAGCTCCTTCGGCGATACGTATTCCATCGCTGAAAGATTCAACGAATACATTCAAATGGTCAAGGATCAGACGGGGCACGATAAAGTCAGCGTTGTCTTTATCAGCCTCGGCGGCACCATCGGCAACACCTATCTTGCCGATTTTTGCAATCCCGATGACATTGACCGCATCGTCTTTGCCGCCGCCGCAATGGACGGCTCCTATCTGCTAAGCGATTTGATGAAGGGCAATTTGACCCTGGACAGCAAGGACTTGTACACCACGATCCTCCCTGATCTGATGTACCTTGTGGAGCAGGTAAATGGCACCGATATGCGCTGGGTCGGCTACCTGCTGAACGTGGTTCTGCGTATTATCCCCCAAAGATTTCTTTCGGGTACGGTTACAGAGCTTTTCCAAGCGGTGATCGACCGTGTTCTGGGCAAAATGCTGTATAACTGTCCCTCCATGTGGGCGTTGGTGCCCAGCGCCGAATACCCGGAGATGGCCGACCGATACATCAAAAACGAAACGCTCCGTGCCAAAACAGACCGCTACTACAACATTCAGAAAAACGCCGCACAGACGCTTCAAGAACGCACCGCAGAGGGCATGGACATCTTTGTGGTCTGCGGCTACAACCTGCCGATGCCGTCCATTCTCGGCTGCTATAAATACAGCTCGGACAACATTATTCAGGCATCCTCTTCCTCCGCCGGAGCGACCATTGCCCCCTACGGCAAAACACTTCCCACCAACTACAAGCCCGCCATTGACGAAAGTTATATTTCTCCTGAACGGGAAGTGGACGCCGGTACAGCCGCTCTCCCCGAGCGCACATGGTTCATTCGCAACCAAAGCCATCTGACACTGCAAAGCGCTCTGCACGATACCATCCATCTTTGCATCCGGATTCTTGCCGACAAGCAGATCACCGATGCACGCGTGCACAACGGCGGATTCGCCCAATTCAACGGGTACCGTCCCACAAAGGAGCTGCAAAATCTGATTGACCGCTATGAGGAACTGACACAGGAGGAGCTTTCCGCGCTGAAGCCTGCCAAAGCTTCCGCACTGCAAACGGCCTATGAAAACGCAGTCGATGTTCTGGAAAGCAAGGACTGGGACTATGACAAGGAGCAAGCCGCCGAAAAGGCGCTGTACACGGCGCTGTACAATGCAAAACTTCTCTCCGATCAGAAATCTGCCGATTCCCCCTACAAAAAATATTCCCTGGCAAACGATCTGACAAAATTCGCCAAGGGCTGGAGCGATCTGACCGCCTTGCTCTTTGGAAACAGAGACTTTATCCCCTTTATCTAACAGCTATACTTCAAAAGACTGCCGCAGGATGCGACAGTCTTTTTCTTTTTCGTCACCATCTGCGCTCCTGTCCATATACTGATTATGGGATAAGACCCTATTTTCAGGAAAGGAGCATCGTTTGTTGAACGACATGACAAGAAACTACTACGGTCAGCGACCCTACAGTGCCAACATGGCGTGCCGTGAGAAAGCGCCGAGTCCCATGCACGAATTCCATGTTTCTGCGTTGCCGGCCAATCCTGTGGTCGCCATGGCCTATGTACCCATGCAGACAGACATGACCGTATTTGACGAGGCAAAGGCATTGTCCGAGGGGACGCTCTTCCCCTGCCTGTGCAAACCATTCCGGGGAGCAGGTGATCGCAGGTGAGCGGCAGAGGAAACGCTATGCGCAAATTGCAGGCGGCAAAATTCGCCCTGCTGGAAATGCACCTCTATTTGGACACACACCCGGAGGATCTTACCGCCATTGCGGCATACAAAAAGTATGAGTCCAAATACATGGTCTTGCTCAGCGAGTATGAGGAAAAATACGGCAGCATTCATTGGCTCGGTGCGCCGGGCGTTGAATGGCTCAAAAACCCGTGGCCGTGGGATTCGGAGGTGTGCGACTAATCTATGTTTTCCTATGAAAAAATGTTACAGTACCCGGTGCGTATCAAAAATCCCAATCCCAAATACGCACAAATCATAATCAGTCAGTATGGCGGCCCCGATGGCGAATTGGGTGCCTCTTTGCGGTATTTGTCCCAACGGTTCTCCATGCCCTATCCCGAACTCAAGGGTCTGCTGACGGATATTGGAACAGAAGAACTGGGGCATTTGGAAATGATCGGGGCGATCGTTTACCAGCTGACACGGAATCTGTCCTATGACGAGATCAAAAAGAGCGGGTTCGACACCTATTTTGTCGATCACACCACGGGCATTTATCCCACAGCCGCAAGCGGTGCTCCGTACACGGCAGCCTCCATGCAGTCCAAGGGTGATATCCTTGCTGACCTTACCGAGAACTTGGCGGCGGAACAAAAGGCGCGCGCCACCTACGACAACATCCTGCGTCTTGTGGACGACCCGGATGTACGCGAACCGATCAAGTTCCTGCGCGCACGGGAGATCGTGCATTTCCAGCGCTTCGGCGAAGGGTTACGTCTTGCCACAGACAGACTGGACAGCAGAAACTTCTACGCCTGCAACCCATCCTTTGACGACAACTGCGGGTGCAGCTGCAAAAAAAATTGAGTACACAAAATACCGCGACACGCACTGTGCCGCGGTATTTTTGTCGCTCCTCACGGAAAATTGTGGGATTTGTGCCGGTCGCCGGGGAACCCCCGGCGAGGGTTCCCCACGCCAAAACAGTCCACCGGACTGTTTTGCCTCCCCTCCTGCGCTTTTCTGTTGTTAGAATTTCGCCGACTGCGGTCGGCGACCAAAGGCGCCGCCTTTGGAATCCGCAAGCCTTTAAAAAGGCTTGACCGAAACTTTTAATCTCACTAAAATCCGTGATGAACCATTTTTGTTTACCGTAAAAATGTTTCGCACGCTTTCTCGGCTGTCGTTTGCCAAACAAGCAGGAGCTTTCCCTCCTGCACGGAGACGACACTTTCTTTGCCCACGAATTCATTGCTGACGCCGAGGGGAAAACGATTGGTTAGGGATGCATTCTCCAAAGCATACAGCAGTCCCCGCTCCGTCACACCCTCCGCCCTTTCGCTGAAGGCAAAGACAGAAATATTGCCCTGTTCGGCAGCGGAAAAGATAAGTGCATCATTTTGGAGCATACACACCGCCGTTCCCTCTCCGAACAGCATTCCCTTGGCGCCGTGTTCCCGTATAAACGCCAGCGTTTGAATGTTGGCAATCGTATGATCCAGCCGTCCGCCCAAACCGCCGTACAGGATGAAATGGGTTGCGCCGCGCTTCAGTCCCTCACGCACAGCCAGAAGCATATCGGTATCGTCTTTTTGAACGGGATGCTGAACAAGATTATCTGCTTCGGGGACATAGCCCAGAGAATCAAAATCTCCCACGGTGAGATTCGGCTGAATGCCCCGCTTTTGCAGGTGGGCAAATCCCTGATCCGCCGCAATCAAAAAGCTGTTTTGCGGAATATACAGATCCCGCTCCTGCATGGAGGCCACGATCACACAAACCATATTACACATTCCGATAGTCTGCATACAGCAGGTCAATGGCTTCCAGATAGCCGTCCGTACCGTGTCCGACCACGGAATACTTCGCCGCCTCGCGGATATAGCTGATGCGGCGGAACGGCTCACGGGTCGCAATGTCCGTGATATGCACCTCTGCCAGTGGAATTTGCACGGAACGTGCCGCATCCAGCAGGGCTATGCTGGTATGGGTATAGGCGCCGGGATTGATAACGATGGCGTCGATCTTGTCAAAATACGCCTTCTGAAAAGCATCCACCAAATCGCCCTCATGGTTGGACTGATAAAAAGAAACCTCTATATCTTTATCTGCGCAATGTCTGCGAATCTTTTCCAGCAAACTATCGTAGGTCTCTGTTCCGTATTTGTCCGGCTCACGAATGCCGAGAAAATTCAGGTTGGGACCGTTCATGACCAAAAGCTTCATTGCAAATTCTCCTTAATGGCTGTGTTGATCTGTTCCCGTTTTTGCAGTTGCCACGCATCGGAATGGGGATATTGGTTGAAGGTCAGCGCACCGTCGCTCTCCAGCAATTCCAGCGTCTTTTCCCGCCCGATCAAGCTTTCCAAAAGGGTCAGGGCGCGCTGATCCTGCAAAGCGTCCCGGAACACCTTGAAGCGAAGAGACGGGAGCGGTTCTCCGTTTTCGCCGGGGTACAGCACATAGGCGTCTCCCGCCGGGAATGCACCATCCGCATCGCTGGTTGCAAACGGGTCAATGGGATGGTCGGACAGCTGAGAATACCAGAAATTCAAGCCCCATTGCAAAAATCCCTTGACCGCATACTTGTACATTTGGAATCCCAGAACCCGGTTTCTCTGGGACGGCATCGCCATGAACCGGTTGGGGTAATACCCATTGCCGGGGCAACAGCAATAGTATGTCCAAAGCGCAGGAACATGACCGACAAAATCCGCCGCACTGTTGATGCAAGGGATGGGCTCTTTCAGCAGACCACGCTTGTAAAAATCAAAGTCGGACAAGGCATCCGTAACCGGGTAATCCGGGAACAGTTCGCGGATCAGGGCACTGCGTTTGCCGTACTCCTTAATGCGCTCCATGGACGGCTCGTCCGAAACATGGAACCGACAGCGATCGGCTACGCCCTCTGCACGCAAAAATACATCCAGTTCCGGCGCCAATGCGCGCAGGAAAGCGGCGTATTTTTCACTGGCCGCCCATGTTTTCCAGCCGAAGAGCTGTTTATATTTCCCGTCCACCGTCGCCATGATTTTCGGGGCGTGCATGGCGCCCCACTGGGTGAACAGGTGGGACATCTCAAAATACTGTACACCGCATCGCCGGCACATTTGAAACCAGCGGTGCAGCTTGTCAAAGCCGAAGCTGTACTTGCCGTCCTGCAAAGTCACATCCACCAGCTGTACCGTCGGGCGTTCCTTGCCCACGGCGGTATCCAGCGGCGGAGTAAACAGAGGCGTCAGCAGGAGGTTTACACCGTGTTCCACGGCCGCACGAACGAAGTTTTCCGTAATGCGCCAGTATTCTTCGCTGAACACCGGCACATTGTAATACGTGCTGATGCAATCCGTATGGAACCAATGGGTGCAGATCAGGGACTGCTCGGGCAATGCTGCCGGAATCATCTCGACGGAAACGGTACACTCTGCGGCTGTTTGACCGTTTTCCGAAAAACGGACGTGAACCGTATGCACACCGTCCGCATACTCCCCTGCGCCGATCTCGAACCACACGGCACAGGTACCCTCTACCACCGAAATCGAATCCGTCGGGCGAAGCAGGTCGGGATACAGTCCCGGCGTTTTGCGCAGATAATAGTCGTCCGCATTGTCGTTGCACGCCTTTTGCACCGGAATATTGCACACGGCAAACGTGCGAATGTTCAGGTCGCTTTCCACCGCAATGTCATAGACGGCACAGCGGTCGCTTTGCAGTGCGACTTGAAATGCGCCGTACTCCCGGCGCAGCAAAGAAAGCCCGGTGAAGCCCTCCTGCGGGGGGACTTCATCGGGAAAGACTTTTTTCAAAGAGGAACAAAGAGTACAAGAAAGCATACTATCCCTCCGTTATTTTTTGGACATGGCACAGTCCTTGCCGTAGGAGGCAAGCACCGCCTGATGGACGGCATCGTTAAACCCCAGCGCATCCAGCGCCGCAATACCCTCGATCGTCGTACCGCCGGGCGTGCAGACACGGTCAATGAGTGCGTAAGGATGTGCGTCTTCCTGCGCCACAGCCGCCGCACTGCCCAAAACAGTCTGTGCTGCGATACGCAGGGCGAGATCCTTGCGGATGCCGATCTGCACACCGGCTCTGGCGATCTCGTCCACAAACTTGTAGGCGAACGCCGGCACACAGCCTGCAAGCACCGCAAACTGGGAGAAGAAGCTCTCCTCCAGCTCGATGGCATCGCCGAAGGATTTGCAGAACGTGTCAAGAAACGCTTTTTCCTGCGCACTGACCCGTTCATTGGGGCAATACGCCGTCATCGCTCCGCCGACAGAAGCGTTGATGTTGGTCATCAACCGTGCCATTTTCGGCGCATAGGGAAGGAAAGAGGCGATGTACTGCATGGACAGTCCTGCCGCAACGGTCAGGATCAGGGGATCCTTCTTTTGAAAATCGCCGCCGAGGGAGGTTACCAGCGCCGGGAAATCCTTCGGCTTCACGGCGAGGATCACCACATCGCAGTTTTGCGCCACTTCTGCCGCACTCTGCGCAGGCTTCGTACCGTATTTTTGATTGTTTTCCGCAACCTTTTCGGCAAACAGATCATAAACCGTAAACTGTTCTCCCGAGAATTTGCCGCTGCGGACACTGCCGGAAATCACCGCAGACGCCAAATTGCCGGTACCGATCACACCGATCTTCATGCCTCTGCCTCCGGGAGCTCAGAGGTACAATGGGGGCAGCGGGTTGCCTCGATGGCAATCTCCGACTTGCAGAAGGGGCACTCCTTGGTCGTGGGCGCAGGCTCCTCGGCAGGCTCTTCCTTTTTGCCGATGGAATGCACCTTATTGATGCCCTTGACCAGCAGGAAGATAACAAAAGCCATAATCAGGAAATTGATCACGGCGGAAATGAAGTTGCCGTATGCCAGCACTGCCGCACCGGCTTCCTGTGCCTCGGCAACGGTCGCATACTTTACATCGCCGTTAAGCTGGATAAACAAATTGGTGAAATCCATGCCCTTTGTCAGCAGACTGATGACCGGCATGATGACGTCGTTCACCAACGAATTGACGATCGCCTGAAATGCGCCGCCGATGATAACGCCAACTGCAAGATCGACCACATTGCCGCGCAGGATAAACTGCTTGAATTCTGCCACAAATCCGTTTTTCTTTTCCTTTGCCATGATACAAACTCTCCTATTTTTTATTGGGGATCGTCCCCTGTTTTCCGTATTATAATAAAACACTGTGCATAGTTTGTCAACCGATTTTTACGTTTTTCCGCACCGTTTTCCCTGCCGGATATCCCGCACACGCATGGCTTTGTGTATTTCGTTGAGCACCCTCTTTTTATCTCCGCTCCACAGCGGCGCCAGCAACAGCCGCTTGTCCCCGTCCCCGGTGATGCGGTGCACCACGATCTGCGGCTCCAGATGTTCGATACAGTCCAAAAGGATGTCCGTATATTCTTCCAACGTCAGCGGTGTATACGCCATTTCGGCAAGCGCTGTCCCCCGCAAAACGTGCAGAAGCTGAAACTTCACCCCGTCTGTTCCCACCCGATTCAGGTATTCCACGGTGCTAAGCATATCCGCTTTTGTCTCTCCCGGCAAACCGAGGATCACGTGGGTGATGACCGGGATCCCCACGGCGTGCAGCGCCTGCACGGCCTTTTCGTATGCGGCGTTTTCATAGCATCGGTGAATGGCACGAGCCGTTGTTTCATGGGCGGTTTGCAGACCCAGTTCCACCCAAACCGGCTTTTGGCGCCGCAAGACCGCCAGCAATTCGATCACCTCCGGCGGCAGACAATCCGGCCGGGTGGCGACATCCAGCACCGCAGTACCCGGCCAGCGGATCGCCTGTGTAAACTGTCTGCGCAGGTGTTCGACGGGGGCATAGGTACTCGTAAAGCTCTGGAAATAGGCGATAAACTGCGGCTCGTCTTTTTGGATTTGCATCTTTCGGGAGACACGTTCCACCGCTTTTTCCAGCTGTTCGGTCACGGGTAGTGCGCTGTCCGGCGTAAAGGCACCCGAGCCGTCCGCCGCACAGAAGATACAGCCGCCTGTCCCCTTACTGCCGTCCCGATTGGGACAGGTCGTGCCGCCCTGCAAGGACAGCTTGTACAGCTTTCTGCCGAAGGTTTCCATGTTGTATTCATGCAATGCATAATAGTATGGTCTCATAAAATCGCTCCTCACGGAAAATTGTGGGATTTGTG
>JBJEQK010000041.1:0-16394 GCA_051881715.1 Acutalibacteraceae bacterium | reverse complement strand
CGCCGGGGGTTCCCCGGTGCGAAGCACAAATCCCACAATTTTCCGTGAGGAGCGATTAAATTATAATTTTATTGACGCCGGGATACAGCTTTTGTTCCATCTGCCCATGGCGGAATACGGCATCGACGCCTGTGCACAGGGAGACGGTCACGGCAATCTTTCCGTTTTCCTTTTTCCAATCCACGGATATTTCTCCGTGGGGCGTTGTGATATGCCCTTTGGCATAGCCCAGACAATCCGCAAACACCGGCTCGATGACCACCCGGTCGTAGCAGGTCGAGCCATCCTGTGGACGGATGCCCAAAATGTACTTGTACAGATACAGTGTCGAAGCGCCGAACATGGGATGGTTGTGGGAGGATTCGCCGTTCCAGTTTTCCCAAATCGTCGTAGCGCCGGCGCGGCGCATGGTTTCGTAGGAAACCGTTTTTTTGTTGGCCAGCAGTGCCGTTGCCAGATCGCCGTACCCGTGTTTGTACAGTTCGTCCAAAAGTATATATGTACCGAACATCCCCGTGTCAAACTCGCCCAGCGCCGTGTACTTGGCCGCCAAGTTTTCCGCCGTGATTTCGTTGCCGATGCCGCAGGAAAGGGCAAATGCATCGGCACCCTGTATACCACGCAGGAATGAATTTGTTTCGGGGTCGAAGTATTTTTCTCGAAGCGCTTCCTGATGTGCTGTGATCCACTGCTTAAAGCGGCTGTCATCCTTGCCGAGAACCTCGGCGGTCTTGCACAGCATTTCCAGCTGTGCGATATACATCGCCGTATTTACAAAGGGTTCGGGGATTTCCACTTTTTGCGGCGGGCACCAGTCGCCCAGACACCAGCCGTCCCTTTCCTCCCGCACCACCAAACCGTCGGCACAGCGGGACTCCATATAGGCGGCGAACTTTTCCATGCACGGGAACATCCACGCCAAAAGCGTCTTGTCCCCGTAGTGGGTGTAATATATCCAGGGTACCGAAATAATAGCGCCGCCCCATCCCGCCGGACCGCCTCCGCCACCGGCAAAGGGTGCGGTGTGCTGTACATGACCTGTGTACGGATCCTGACAGTCCCGGATGTCTGCGATCCACTTTCGGTAAAACCGCTTGGCGTCGAACTGCGTCATCACCGCATCGCAGGTGAGCTGTCCGTCTCCCGTGTAGCCCAGCCGTTCCCGATGCGGGCAGTCCGACGGCACACAGCCGTGCATATTTCCCTCCTGCCCGTTGACAAAGGCTTTTTGATACCAATTCAGCGTTTCATCGCTGCATTCAAAGCCGGAGGTCGGCGGAACATCCGCATGAATGACACGCACCTCCACCGGCTCTGCGTTGTTGGACAGGGAGAAATAACGAAATCCGAACCAGCAAAAATACGGATGGTACAGCGGCTCGCCATCGGTCACAAAGGTGGCTGTCTGGCGCTGTACGCCGTAGCCCACGGACTCGTTGTTGATGTTTCCGTCCTCGAAGATTTCTTCCGCACATTCCAGCGTCACCGTCTCGCCGCTTTTTTCACAGCGGATCACGGGATAGCCCGTGCAGTTTCTTTCCACGGCATAGACCGTGTAGTCCGCAAAGCGTCGAACCACCATCGGCGTCAGACGCTCCACGACCTTGTCCGTCGGACAGTCGGCAACGTAATACTGCGTTTTGGGTGCAGTCACAATTTGCGGCTCGTCCCACCCCTGCGGCGCGGCGGAAAGGGTGTTCCACCGGCGGTCAAAGCCGGTGAAATCCAGCGTCTCGCCGTAGAACAGGTTGCTCTTTTTGAAAAAACCTGTCTGGCACTGTATATGGCTGTCCGAGAGGAAAGACTGTCCTCCCTGTTCCAGTTTGAAGCACAGCTTGATGTCGCCGTAGGACATATTGCCCTCTGCACTGCGGTTCAGTTGATGATAAAATCCGCCGCCCACCATCACGCCGAGCACGTTTTCTCCCTCAAGAAGCAACTGCGTCACATCATACTGCATACAATAGATGCGGTGGTTCCAATCGTCGTTGAGCGGATAGAGCAGGCACATATCCGGTCGATCGTGGTAGTCGGAGTAGGGCGGCACAAACTCGTCCTTGCCGACCCTTTTCCCGTTGATATAGGCGATGAAATAGCCCAGACCGCAGATGGTCAGCACGGCTTTTTCGCCCTGCTTTGCCGCAAACGTCCCGCGAAACAGCGCCGCATCCGGGGAACCTTTGGGGGACAGCCAGCGTGCATCCCCGAAAATTTCTCTGTGGGTCATTTATTTTGCCTCGTACTCGCGAATCCAGTCCACCATGTCCCGCACGGACTGCTCCACCGACATGGGCGCATAGCCCAGCTCCGTCCTGGCCTTCTCGATGGAGAAGTTGCAGTTGGACATCAGCTTGCGGACAGTGTAGCGGGTGAACAGAGGCGTAGACTTGGACAGCTTGTAGTAAACCTCCATGACAGGCGCCGCAAGGCTGACGATACCCTTGCCCATGCGGATCTTCGGACACTTTTTGCCGCAGACCTTTGCCACCGTGGCGATAAAGCCGTTGGTCGTGATCTGCTGTCCGCAAAGGATATAGCCCTCTCCCCTGCGTCCCTTTTGCGCCGCGAGATACATACCCATCGCCACGTCACGAACATCGACGAAGTTGTAGGCGCCGAATCCCAACGACACCGGGAAATTGCCGTGCACAAACATACGCACCATTTCGCCCACGGCGGAAACCTTAAAATCATACGGCCCGATGCAGGCGCCCGGGTAGACGACCACCGCATCCAAATCTGTATTCTTGACCGTGTCAAAAACATAATTGGTCGCCGTTGCCTTGGTCTTGGCATACGTACCGTCCAGCGCATCCGGGTCGAAGTGATCGACTTCGCGCATCACTGTATTGCCGGGAAGCGGGATATAGGCGTCCACGGAGGAGGCGTAGACCAGTCTGCGCACGCCGCACTTCTGACACGCTTCCACCACGTTCTTCGTACCGCCGAAGTTCACATTCCACACAGCGGCGTCGTTGCCGACGTTGATGTCGATCAGACCCGCCAAGTGGTACACCACGTCCGCACCCTCGAACGCCTTTTCCAAAGACTGCGGATCCGTCACGTCTCCGTAAACCTTTTCGCACTCGATGCCGTCAAAAATATCGGTGTCCTTGCGGATCAGGATGCGAACCCGTTCGCCCCGGTCTGCAAGAAGCTTTAAAAGTGCATAGCCGATATGGCCCGTTGCGCCGGTCAAAACACTGAAAGAATCGCCCATAATACAAGTCTCCTTTATATTTTTTCTCATTATATCATATTTCTTCCAAGGTTTACAAGAAAATTATTGACTTTTTTCGCATTGGTTGTTGAAAAAAGAAACGATTTGTTGTATACTGTTTTCATATTTTTAAGGAGGAGAAAAAATGAAACACAACGCACGTTTTACACTCAGAATCCTTTCTGCCTGCACCGCATCTTTTCTGATCCTGTGCAGCTTTGCCGGATGCGGCTCCGATAAAACTGTCAACGCCACCACTGAGCCCGAAATGACCGTCACCGAAGCGGTTGAGACTACCGCAGCAGTCGAGCCTGTTTCTGCTGAAGCGCAGACTGCGGAAGCTTCCGAAACAGCGGCAGACACCACGGAAGCCGTTTCCGCCGCCGAAGAAACCACAGAGGCAGAGGTGAAAAAGCCGGAGACCAAGGCGGAGATCCTTACGCTGTACAACGACGCAGCCAACAGTGCCAAGACGGACAGCAAGAGCATTTTGCAGAACTACTCCATCAGCACCCAGACCAAGGATGCTGTCATCAGCAACAAAATGCTTGAAGGAATTGCCAACAAGCTTATCAGCGCCAACATGGGGCACAACAAGAACAAGGACAACAAGCTCTGGACAACGCAGACCGAGAAGAACGCCAACTTCGTCGTAGAGGGTCAGACATGGGCCAGCAAGCTGACAGAAGCCGATATTGCCAGCGCCACCTGCGAGGACAAAGGCGACTACTACAAAATCACGCTCAAGCTTGTGGACGACACCACGCCTAACCTGAAGATCGGCAGTGGACACGCAGGCAAGGGTATCTCCATCGTCACCAAGGACGAGATCGTGGAGGGCGCAGGCTCTCTGGGCATGAGCGTTATTGAAGAGTCGAGCATCAAGGTTACCTACAAAAACTGCAAGATCGTCGCCACCGTCGACAAGGAAACCGGCAGACTGCTCACCGGCAACTACTTCCAAGACTGGACGCTGGCACTGACCGCACTGGGCATCGACGTGGAAGTGTCCTTCGGTCTGGAGAACGACTACAAGATCAACTGGTAACGCATCGCTCCTATGGAAACGCCATCCGCTAAAAAAGCAGATGGCGTTATTTTTTCGCTCCTCACGGAAATTTGTGGAATTTGTGCTTCGCACCGGGAAACCCCCGGCGAGGGTTCCCCACGCCAAAGCAGTCCACCGGACTGTTTTGGCTCCCCTCCTGCGCTTTTCTGTTGTCAAGGGCAATTCCGCACAATTGGGGTGTGCGGATTGCGAAGTAAGATTTTTCGTCAGGTTGCACAGAAAGACCGCCGACTTGCTGACGCAAGTCAAGGGATTTTTGTGTAAGCTGACGGAATAAGATTCAAACAAGGCGTGCGCCGCAATTTGTGCGGTGTTGCCCATAGTTTCGCCAACTGCGGTTGGCGACCAAAGGCGCCGCCTTTGGAATCCGCAAGCCTTCCCAAAGGCTTGACCGAAACTTTTAAGACAACACTGCACAATCCGGGCAGTGCGGTGTTGCTTTATGCTCCGATTCTCGCAGAAACTTCCTGCGGCATCTCCTGCACGGCGGTGAAGGTTTTGCCGTCCACGGTCAGCGTCCCGCCACCGCAGACATACGCAAAGGATTCCATGTCCTCTGTTCCGGGGAAGAGCGTGATTTTTTGTACATCCCACTTGATCGGGTAGGCGCTGTCGGTGATCCAGTATCCGCTGAAATCGAGGTTCAGGACGATGTACTCCTCCACCGTGCCGTCCGTGTGCTTGAATACACGGGTCTGCGCCTGTATGTCCGTAGCCGCTGTCGCCTCGGCAAGGGCATCGGCAATGTCAATATTCGTGTCCAAAGCGGACGAGTCCACACTTTCGGACGGTGTTGCGCTCGATGCCGCCGGTACATTTTTTCCGCAGGTGGCAAGGCTCACCGGCACAAGCAGACACAGCAATGCCGTACTTATTTTCTTTAAAAACATCCCATACTCCTTGCGAAAAAGAGCACAGGCACACCGCCCATGCTCTTTTCTTTTATTGATTATTCAAAGTAACGCACCGCACTGCGGAACAGACCCATGTCATATTCGCCTGCCACATTCTGGTACAGACCGTCCTCAAAACGCTCGGAGTGTCCCATCTTGCCGAGGACACGACCGTCGGGCGAAGTGATGCCCTCGATGGCGCACACGGAACCGTTGGGGTTGAAACGGATGTCCATGGTGGCGTTGTCCGCAAGATCCACGTACTGCGTGGCAACCTGTCCGTTTTCGATCAGCTTCTTGAGCATTGCATCGGAAACTAAGAACTTGCCCTCGCCGTGGGAGATGGGGACATTGTACACAGCGCCGGGTTCCGCCTCCATGAGCCACGGGGACTTGTTGGACGCCACACGGGTGCGCACCATGCGGGACTGGTGGCGACCGATGTCGTTGTAGGTCAAGGTCGGGCAGGTCTCGTCGGTGTCGATGATCTTGCCGAAGGGCACAAGACCCAGCTTGATCAGCGCTTGGAAGCCGTTGCAGATACCGGCCATCAGACCGTCCCGGTTCTCCAAAAGATCAGTCACGCCCTCCTTGATGCGCGCATTGCGGAAGAAAGCCGTAATAAACTTGCCGGAGCCGTCCGGCTCGTCACCGCCGGAGAAGCCGCCCGGCACAAAGACGATCTGCGATTGCTTCAGCTTGTCGGCGAACTGCTCTACACTGCGGGTGATGCCTGCGGCGGTGAGGTTGTTGATGACAAAGATCTCGGGATCCGCACCGGCGGCAGAGAGCGCCTTGGCGGTATCAAACTCGCAGTTGGTGCCGGGGAACACGGGGATCAGCACACGGGGCTTGGCCACATGAATCTTGGCCTTCGGATGGCTTTCCGCCTTGAAGGTAATATTGCGCACTTCCTTGGACTGGACTGTGCAGTTACAGGGGAACACGGGTTCCAGCTTCTGCTCGTAGTCGCAGAGTAGTGTTTCCAGCGAAACCGACTTGCTTCCCATGGTGATCTGTCCGTCGTCGGTGGTATAGCCCACCACCGTACCGACAGGCTCGTCTGTTTCCAGCAGGAAGGCGCCGTAGTGATAGCCGAACACCTCGTCCATCGTCATACCGTCGTCGAATCGGAAGCCGATACCGTTGCCGAGCGCCGCTTTCAGCACGGCCTCCGCAATACCGCCATAGGTGGGCGTGTAGGCGGAATACACCTTGCCTGCACGCATCAGTGCGGTGACGGTATCATAGAGCGCCAGCAAAGACTTCGTCTTGGGCAGTCCGTTTTCGTCCATTTCGGGAGCAAGGAGGGAAACGCAGTGCCCCGCCTTTTTAAATTCCGGGGTGATGACATCGTGCACATTGCCTGTGGTGACCGCAAAGGAAACCAGCGTGGGTGGAACGTCGATCTGCTCGAAGGTACCGCTCATGGAGTCCTTGCCGCCGATGGCCGCAATGCGAAGCTCCGTCTGTGCCTTGAATGCGCCCAGCAGTGCCGCCAGGGGCTTGCCCCAGCGTTTGCCGTCCTTCATGGGCTTCTCGAAGTATTCCTGGAACGTCAGGTAAACGTCCTTGAATGCGGCGCCTGCGGCGATCAGCTTGGAAACCGACTCGATCACGGCAAGGTATGCGCCGTGGTAGGGACTCTTTTCGGCAATATAGGGGTTGTAGCCCCATGCCATATAGGAAACCGTGGAGGTCTTTTTCTGCTCCACAGAGATTTTGTGTACCATGGCCTGAATGGGCGTCTGCTGATATTTACCGCCGAAGGGCATCAGGACGGTGCCCCTGCCGATGGTGGAGTCAAAGCGCTCGGAAAGTCCGCGTTTGGAGCAGACGTTCAGGTCAGACGCCAGCGCACGAAGCTCCCTCTCAAAGTCGGAGCCGATCTTCTTGCCATAGGCTTCGGGCTTTTCAGGTGTGATGCAGATGTGCTTCTCCGCGCCGTTGGAATTGAGGAACTCACGGGAAATGTTGACGACCTCTTTGCCGTTCCATGTCATGACAAGGCGCGGCTCCGCCTGCACGGTCGCCACAACGGTGGCTTCCAGATTTTCGGTGTCGGCCAGCTCCATGAAACGCTTGGCGTCCTCAGGTGCAACCACCACCGCCATACGTTCCTGCGATTCGCTGATGGCAAGCTCCGTGCCGTCCAGACCGTCGTACTTCTTGGGCACGGCGTTGAGGTCAATGCGCAGACCGTCCGCCAGTTCACCGATGGCGACAGAAACGCCGCCGGCACCGAAGTCGTTGCAGCGCTTGATCAGGCGGGACGCCTCTTCGTTGCGGAACAGGCGCTGGAGTTTGCGCTCCTCGGGAGCGTTGCCCTTTTGCACCTCGGCACCGCAGGTGACCAGAGAGGACAGGGTATGGGACTTGGAGGAGCCGGTGGCACCGCCGCAGCCGTCACGACCGGTACGACCGCCCAGCAGGATAACCACATCGCCCGGATCGGGGCACTCGCGGCGGACATTTTTCTCGGGAGCGGCGGCGATCACGGCGCCGATCTCCATGCGCTTGGCGGCATAGCCCTCGTGGTACAGCTCATCCACCTGACCGGTGGCCAGACCGATCTGGTTGCCGTAGGAGCTGTAGCCGGCGGCGGCTGTGGTGACGATCTTGCGCTGGGGCAGTTTGCCCTGCAAGGTCTCCTCCACGCTCTTCAGAGGATCTGCGGCGCCGGTGACACGCATGGCGGCATAGACGTAGCTTCTGCCGGACAGCGGGTCACGGATCGCACCGCCGATACACGTTGCCGCACCGCCGAAGGGTTCGATCTCGGTGGGGTGGTTGTGGGTCTCGTTTTTGAACAGCAACAGCCATTTCTCCGTCTCGCCGTCCACATCCACGTCGATCTTCACCGTGCAGGCGTTGATCTCCTCGGACTCGTCCAGCTTCGGCAGCGCACCCTGCTGTTTGAGATAGCGGGTGGCGATGGTCGCCACATCCATGAGATTGGCGGGCTTGGTACGACCCAAGTCACGGCGCACCGAAAGATACTCCTCCCACGCATCCTGCAAAAGCTTGTCCTCAAACTCTGCGTTGTCGATGGTGGTCAGGAACGTGGTATGCCGGCAGTGATCGGACCAGTAGGTGTCGATCATGCGGATCTCTGTGATGGTGGGGTCGCGGTGCTCTGTGCGGAAATAGTCCCGGCAGAAACGGATATCGTCCGTGTCCATCGCCAGTGCGTATTTCTGTACAAATGCGGCAAGTCCCCCTTCGTCCAGCTCGCAAAAGCCGGTACAGGTATCCACGGTCGTCGGGATGTCGTACTGTATATCCAGCGTATCCACCGTGTCCAGCGAAGCTTCACGGCTTTCCACGGGGTTGATCACATATTTTTTGACAGCCTGCACCTGTGCTTCGGTCAAATCGCCGTACAGCAGATAGACCTTCGCCGTGCGCACCAGCGGACGGTCGCCCTGAGAGATGATCTGAATGCACTGGGCGGCGGAGTCGGCACGCTGGTCAAACTGACCGGGCAGATATTCCACGGCGAAAACGGCACAGTCATCGGTGTCGCCGATGGTATCGGTGCACACATCCAGCTGCGGCTCGGAGAAAACGGTCTTTTTGCTCTGCTCGAACAATGCTTCGTCGATCCTCTCCACGTCATAGCGGTTCAGGATGCGCACCTTTTCAAGGGTTTGGATGCCGAGAAAGGATCGCAGATCAGCGCAAAGCGCACCTGCCTCATGATCCAGCCCTGCTTTCTTTTCCACATAAACTCTGTAAACCATGGCTCCTCCTTACGCCTTTAATGCGCGCTGACCGATGTCCTTGCGGCAGTAGGCATTTGTAAAATGTACCTTTTGAATGTTTTCATAGGCACGGTCGATGGCTTCTTTCAGTGTGGGCGCCGTTGCCGTCACGCCGAGCACACGTCCGCCGGCGGTCAAAAGCTGTCCGTCCGCAAGCTTGGCGCCGGCGATGAACAGCTGGGCATCCATGCCGTCCTCCACGGTGATGGGGAAGCCGGTTTCATACTTCTGCGGGTAGCCGTCCGACGCCAAAATGACACAGCAGGCGCTCTCGTTTTTAAACTTGACCGCAATTTCGGAAAGTCTCTCGTCCGCCACGGCTTCCATGATCTGCAAAAGATCGGTTTCCAACAGCGGCAGGACGACCTGCGTTTCCGGGTCGCCGAAGCGGCAGTTGTATTCGATGACCTTGGGACCGTTTTTCGTAATCATCAGTCCGAAGTACAGACAGCCCTTGAAAGGTCTGCCCTCGGCGCACATCGCCTTGACCGTCGGCAGGAAAATTTCCTCCATACAGCGTGCGGCAACGGCGTCGGTGTAGTAGGGGTTGGGCGCAACGGTGCCCATGCCGCCGGTATTCAGACCCTCGTCATTGTCCCGGGCACGCTTGTGATCCATGGAGGAGACCATGGGCACCAGCGTTTTGCCGTCGGTAAACGCCAGCACGGAAACTTCGGGACCCTCCAAAAATTCTTCGATAACGATATGACTGCCGGAGGCGCCGAAGATCTTGTCCTCCATCATGGAGCGCACCGCCGCCTTGGCTTCGTCCAGCGAATAGGCAAGGATAACACCCTTGCCCAAAGCCAGACCGTCCGCTTTGATCACGATCGGCATGGCGGCTGTGTCGAGATAGTCGAGCGCCGCATCCATATCCTCAAACACGGCATATTCTGCCGTGGGGATGCCGTATTTTTGCATCAGGTTTTTGGAAAACACCTTGCTGCCCTCGATGATGGCGGCATTGGCACGGGGACCGAAACAGCGGATCCCCTCTTTTTCCAAAGCGTCCACGGCGCCGAGCACCAGCGGATCATCGGGCGCCACCACGGCGAAGTCGATGGCGTTCTCCTTGGCGAAACGGACGATGCCCTCAATATCCTTGGCGCCGATGGGCACACACTGCGCCAGCTCCGCCATGCCGCCATTGCCGGGCAGAGCGTACAGCTCCGGCTTTTTCGGGCTTTCGGCAAGCTTTTTGAGGATGGCGTGTTCCCTGCCGCCGCCGCCTACAAGCATAACTTTCATTCTCAACGCCTCCCATCAATGGTGGAACAGGCGCATTCCCGTGAACGCCATGGAGATGCCGTAACGGTTGCAGCACTCGATCACGTTGTCGTCCCGGATGGAGCCGCCGGGCTGGGCGATGTAGGAAACGCCGCTTCTGCGGGCACGCTCGATGTTGTCGCCAAAGGGGAAGAATGCATCACTGCCGAGAGAAACGCCGGTGATGGTGGCAAGGTATTCTTTCTGCTCCTGCTTGGTAAAGGGTTCGGGACGGGTGGTGAAATACTGCTGCCAAACGTCGTCGCCGAGAACATCCTCGTCGTTGTCGGAGATGTACACGTCGATGACATTGTCTCTGTCGGCACGACCGAGGGTCTCCACAAAGGGCAGGTTCAGCACCTTGTCGTGCTGACGCAGGTGCCAGATATCCGCCTTGTTGCCGGCAAGACGGGTGCAGTGGATGCGGGACTGCTGTCCTGCGCCCACACCGATGGCCTGTCCGTCCACGGCGTAGCACACGGAGTTGGACTGGGTGTATTTCAGCGTGATCAGTGCGATAATCAGGTCGCGCACTGCGCTTTCGGGCATATCCTTGTTTTCGGTAACGATGTTTTGCAGAAGCGCCTTATCAATGCGGAAATTGTTGCGTCCCTGGGAGAAGGTGATGCCGAACACGTCCTTGGTCTCCACCTCGGCGGGGACGTAGTTTTCGTCGATCTGTACGATGTTGTAGTTTCCCTTGCGCTTGCTCTTGAGGATTTCCAGCGCCTCGGGCGTATAGCCGGGGGCGATGATGCCGTCGGACACCTCCCGCTTGATGAGGGTCGCCGTCGTCACATCACACACATCCGAAAGGGCGATCCAGTCGCCGAAGGAGGACATACGGTCGGTGCCTCTGGCACGGGCATAGGCACACGCCAAGGGCGAGTCGTCCAGACCCTCGATGTCGTCCACGAAGCACGCCTTTTTCAGCTTTTCGGGAAGCACGGTGCCGACTGCGGCAGAGGTGGGGCTGACGTGCTTGAAGGAAGCGGCGGCACACATACCCGTCTCCGCCTTGATCTCCTTGACAAGCTGCCAGCTGTTGAAAGCGTCGAGGAAGTTGATATAGCCGGGACGACCGGAAAGGATCTCGATGGGCAGTGCACTGCCGTCCTTCATGTAGATCTGTGCCGGCTTCTGGTTGGGGTTACAGCCGTATTTCAGTTCAAAACTTTGCATTTGCGCCACTCCTTACTGATTTTTATTGATCATTCTGTCCTCGCACGCACCGCTCTCTTTGTCGATATAGCGCACGATGAGGGAGATCTTGTTGTTTTCGTCCAGATTGTTCCAGATGTCTTGGGTAAACTCGTCGATGTCGTTCGGGATCGACACACGCTCCGGCTCCCCGGTAAAGGTGGGGATGGGGTTGCCGTCGTGGTTGTAGGTGTGGATAAAGTGACCGACGCCCGCCAAAGCTTTGTAATTAAAGGTGTAGCGGTTGCAGGCAGAGCCTTCTGCATCGGCGCTCTTGAGGATGCTCATCTTGTAGGTGTAGTCCGCACCGGGGAACAGGATGGCGCTGATGCGGGGGGTAAAGTTGGGCGCATCCGGCTCGAAGCAACGGGTCTCCAGCGCATCTTCAAAGCTCTTGCCCTTTTCCAAAAACTCCACGATGGTATCGGTCTGGTCGCCGTTGGTGACCACGACCGCATCGCCGCACAGACGCACGGGCGAATAGATGATCAAGGAGGGATCCTCCACCTTGGAGGCGTCAAAGGGATGGATCACATATTCCTTGCCGTCGGGGATGAAAACACGGTTGCGGCTGTTTTCGCTTCTGCCCATGATGAAATAGGCAAACACCGCCTTTTTGCCGTCGGCACTCTCCCCGACCACGATGCCTCTGCCCACATAGGAATTGCCGTGGATGCGCTCGCCCATGGTGGGCGTATCGTAAATACTCATAGCTGTTCTCCTTTATTTTTGATACTCTTTTGCAACAGTTTCAATCGCTTCGGGAAGCAGAATCCACTCGGCCTGCTCCATGACCCGCTTCTGCAAAACCTCGGGTGTGTCCCCCGGCAGAACCTCAACCGCTTTTTGGGCGATGATTTTGCCGCCGTCGGGGATCTCATTAACGAAATGCACCGTCGCGCCGGTGACCTTGACGCCGTATTCCAGCGCCGCCTCGTGCACACGCAGTCCGTAGAAGCCCTTGCCGCAGAAGGACGGAATCAGCGCCGGATGCACATTGAGGATGCGTTCGGGATATTTTTTGGTGAAATCCGCAGACAGAATACGCATAAATCCCGCCAGCACAATGATGTCGATATCGTGTGCCGTCAATGCTTCGCACAGCGCCGCTTCAAAGGCATCCTGCGTGGGATACTCCGCCTTGGACAGCACCAGCGTTTCCACATTGCTGTTGGCCGCACGGGTCAGCGCATAGGCGTTGGGATTGTTGGAAACGACCAAAGTAACCTTGGCGCTGTGAATCTTGCCGGAACGCTCGGCGTCCAATATTGCCTGCAAATTGGTGCCGCCGCCGGACACGAGAACGGCTGCGTTTACCATAGCACGACCTCTTCTTCGGAGCGGATGATCTCGCCAATGATGTAGGCGTCCTCGCCGTTGGTTTTCAGCACAGACAGCGCTTTGTCCGCATCCTCCTTCGCCACGACGACACTCATGCCGACGCCCATGTTGAAGGTGTTGAACATATCTCTTTCGCTGATGTTGCCCCACTCGGCGATCAGCTTGAAGATGGGCAGTACACGCACCGCCGCTTTTTCGATCTTTGCGCCGTAGCCCTTGGGCAGGGAACGGGGAATATTTTCATAGAAGCCGCCGCCCGTGATGTGGGACACCGCCTTGACGGTCACTGCGTCAAACAAAGCGCACATGGGCTTTACATAAATCTTGGTGGGCGTAAGCAGTGTTTCGCCGATGGACTTGCCGCCCAGCTCGGCAAGGGGTGTGCGGATGTCGCTGTTCTCCACATCAAACACACGGCGCACCAGAGAAAAGCCGTTGGAATGGACACCGGAGGACGGCAGAGCGATCATCACATCACCCTCGCAAACGCTGTTGTTGTCGAGAATCTTTTTCTTGTCCACAACGCCCACGGAAAACCCTGCAAGGTCGTATTCGTCCACGGGATAGAAGCCGGGCATCTCCGCCGTCTCGCCGCCGACCAATGCGGCGCCGGACTGTACACAGCCCTCCGCCACGCCGGAGACGATCTGGGCGATCTTTTCGGGCACATTCTTGCCGCAGGCAATGTAATCGAGGAAAAACAGCGGTTTTGCACCGCAGCAGATAATATCGTTGACGCACATGGCCACGCAGTCGATACCCACCGTGTCATGCTTGTCCATGAGGAATGCCATCTTCAGCTTGGTGCCGACACCGTCCGTACCGCTGACCAGTACGGGCTGTTCGATGCCCCGGATGTCCAGCTCAAACAGACCGCCGAAGCCGCCGATGCCGGAAACCACGCCGTCGGTGACGGTGCGGGCAATGTGCTGTTTCATCAGTTCCACCGCTTTGTACCCTGCGGTGATGTCTACGCCTGCCGCCGCGTAAGCGTCGGATTTTGAATTCATGTTCATGTTCTTATTCCTTTCCGTTCCAACAGTAGGTGCAAAGCTTGCACGGTTCGATGCCGATAGCCTCGATGATTCCGTCCAGCGACTGGAATTCGAGGGACGCTAAATGGAGATCCTTACAGATGGCCTCGCGAAGCTTTTTGCCCCGCTCGGTCGAGGAATCGCTGTATTCTTCGATATACTGAAAGCCCTCTTCTCCCTCCAGCTCCATGATGGTGCGGCGGGCGATCAGCTCCATATCGCTAGTCGCACGGGAGAAGTTGAGGTATTTACAGCCGAACATAATGGGCGGACACGCCGAGCGCATATGCACCGCCTTGGCGCCGCTCTCATACAGGAACTCCACCGTTTCCCGAAGCTGTGTGCCGCGGACGATGGAGTCGTCCACAAACAGCAAACTCTTGTCCTCGATCAGCTCCGGCACGGGGATCTGCTTCATCTTGGCGACCTTGTTGCGCTGGGTCTGGTCGGTGGGCATGAAGCTTCGTGCCCAGGTGGGGGTGTATTTGATGAAAGCACGGGCAAAGGGAACGCCGCTTTCGTTGGAATAGCCGATGGCATGGGGTGTTCCGGAATCGGGAACGCCGCCCACATAGTCCACACCCTCGGCGTTGCCGACTTCCTTGTCGTGCCGTGCCATGATGTGTCCGTTGCGGTAGCGCATCATCTCCACGCTCACGCCCTCGTAGGCGGAGGTGGGATAGCCGTAGTAGCTCCACAGGAACGAGCAGATGCGCATCTGCTTGCCCGCCGGCGCCAAAACCTCGATGCCGTCCGCCGTGACGGCGACGATCTCGCCGGGACCCAGCTCCTTATGGGCCGCATAGCCCAGCTTCTGCGCGGCGAAGCTTTCAAAGGTCACGCAGTAGCCGTCCTCGCTCTTGCCGATGAGGATGGGCAGTCTACCCAGACGGTCACGGGCGGCAATGATGGAGCAATCATCCTTGAGGATCAGCACGGAAGCGGTGCCCTCGATCTGCTCCTGTGCAAAGCGAATGCCCTCCGCAAAGGTGCTTTTTTGGTTGATCAGTGCGGCAACCAGCTCGGTGGAGTTGATACTGCCCGCCGTCATGGCGTTGAAATGTCCGCCGGAGAAGGAAAGATATTGCCGGATCAGAGCCTCGGCATTGCGAACCACACCCACCACACAGATAGCGTAGGTGCCGAGATTGGAGCGGATGAGCAACGGCTGCGGGTCGAAATCGCTGATACAGCCGATGGCCGCCGTGCCCCGCATCGCCTCGAATACATGGTCAAACTTGGTGCGGAACGGAGAATTTTCAATATTGTGAATCTCCCTTTGCAGACCGATCTCCCGGTCACACGCCGCCATACCGCCCCGGCGGGTGCCCAGATGCGAATGATAGTCGGTGCCGAAGAAAACGTCGGAGATCACGTCCGAGTGACCGACTGCGCCGAAATAGCCTCCCATAAATGCCTCCTTACATTTCGTTGAACTCTGCGCTGACGGCAGCGTCTTTTTCCAAAACCTTCTGCGCATCCGCCGCCCGCTTCGCCTTGAGTTTCTCTGCCAGAGGTGCGTCTGTCAAAGCGAGAATCTGCGCAGAAAGCAAAGCGGCATTGGCACCTGCGTCGATGGCTACGGTTGCAACAGGAATGCCCGTGGGCATCTGCACCGTGGAAAGCAGAGCGTCAATACCGCCGAGATTGCCGGACTTGCAGGGAATGCCGATCACCGGTAAAGTGGTGTTGGCGGCAACTGCGCCTGCAAGATGCGCCGCCATACCGGCGGCCGCGATCAACACACCGAACCCGTTTTCCTCGGCGCCGGCGGCAAACGCCTTGGCCTGTTCGGGGGTTCTGTGTGCGGAAAAAACGTGTACTTCAAAGGGGATATCGAATGCGCAAAGCACATCCGTCGCCTTGCGGATGATGGGCAGATCGCTGTCGCTGCCCATGATGATTCCAACTTTTTTCAAGTCAATCTCCTCCTTCAAGAAAATATAAAAGGGCAGAACTGCACCTTTTGCAGCTCTGCCCAGACGGTCGGCAATAAACGAAACTTTTGCTCCCACGTGGTTGCCCACTGATCCGTCAGTCACAAAAGCCCCTGCGGTAATATTATAATACAGAATACGCCTGCAAGTCAATAGATTTCGCCCTTTTTCGGTGTTATTTTTCCCGGTGCATTTTGGGTGCTTCACGGAATATTGTGGGAGAAAAATGCAAATTTGTGTTTGCTTTCTGTGGGGAAGCCGGATGGAGCAGAGGACATAAAACTGCCGTGCAAAAATTTGCACGCTGGTAAAATCATCCTGCCGTCTGCCGCACTGCATTCCCGCCAACGGCTGGTGGCGAACGAAAAAACTTCCTCATCCGGCCTCACCCGTTGCCGTGCAAAATTTTGCACGGGTGCGTTTATCAACTTTATCCTACCGCAAGGATATTTTATCTTTTCGTTGGGTAGGATTTTATCCTACTTTATCCTACTCCATACTGCCAGCTGTGGGTGACCTTAAGGAACCACGTTTTCCCTCATCCGTCACGGCTGACGCCGTGCCAGCTTCTCCCAAGAGAAGCCTTGGTGCGGCGGGACACTGTATCACAATTACAATGCTTTGCTTGCAAAGCCACCGAAATTATGCATTATTCATCAGCGAAGCGACT
>JBJEQK010000040.1:0-16403 GCA_051881715.1 Acutalibacteraceae bacterium | reverse complement strand
AGAGAGCTGTAAATCAGGTCGAATTTTTCACCGAGCTTTGAAATATCCGTCATGCTTATGTTGAGATACTCAATTTCGGGTCTTGCCGATTCCGATTTTGCAACCGAAAGCATCTTTTCGGAAATATCAACGCCTACAACTTTCTTGGCACCTCGATGGACAAAATCAATACAGTTATGGCCATAGCCGCAACCCAAGTCAAGAACGGATTTACCGTTTAAATCGGGCAAAAGCTTTGTCATGGCAGGCTGTTCAAGCAAATCGTTAGAGTTGATTTCATTATCTCTTAAAGCCTTGTAGCCTTTAAAAAATATCTCGTTGTCAAAAATGTTTTGGTTGCTCACAACAAACTCCTTTTTATAAAAAATTCTGCATATAAAAAATGCGTCTCTGACCGTAAAATCAGAGGTGCATAATTCCGTAATAAGTAAGGCTTATTTGCAAACGGACAAAACGGCTCTCCGATTTCGGAAATGAAGATTCATTGTCATTTTGTCCACCTGCCTTTCAGTAACTTTTTATAATTGTACGTTTAATTTGTTTTGAAACTACCCTTGAGCGGCTGTTTGCCACGGTTTTTGAAGAAACCTTCGGGATAGACTTCCACCGTGTATTCGGTGCCGGGGTTCAGGTCGGTGATCTCTTGGGAAAGGGTCTCGGGCATGGGAACGAAGTAATATTCCGACCAGATGGAGAACTGCTTGGCGATCATGCCGTCCGCATAGCGCAGAACCACGGTGTAGCTATTGACGTAATCGGCGCCGGCTTCAGGTTTGGCCTGGGGGAAAGAGATCACTGCCGAGGTATCCGTGGCTTCGACGGTGACGGCGGCGTCTGCACCGAAAGACGGGGCGGCGGTCGTCTTGTACCGCTCGTCGGTATACAGGAACGTGGACGGGTCGGACGGGGTATCGATCCGATGCACCATCGGGAAGAATGTGCCGCTGAGAATATCATAGGGATAAATGCGCACACGGTTGTTTTCGTCCGCTTCAACGATCAGCATCTGGGCGCACTGCTTTTTATTGGGGGGAATCGTGCCGTAGATCTTGTCAAATTCATCCAGCTCAAAGTAGCTCAGTGAGCCGGTGCCCAGAGAGGTGAAGTGTTTTTGATGAATCGAACGGGGGTCATTGATGGGTGCGTGGGAGTGACCGGAGAAGTCGATGATTTGAGGATAATTCATCAAAATGGGGATCAGCGGATCCTCGCCCCAGTTGATGGACCCGTAGACCGTATCGGACAGATGCGGATGCTGGAAGAAGAAAATGGGCTTTTTGCCGTCCTCGGCGGCGGCTTTTTTCAGCTCGTCCCGGGCGAAGCTGCACTGCGGCTCGTCAAAGTTGCAGCCGCGGGTGGTGGTGACAGCGATAAAATGGAAACCGTTGATGACCTCATGGGAATCGAGCGGATAGCCGGGAAATATTTCGGCAAATCGTGCACGGGCAACTTCCTCGCCTCTTTCGGGGGCAGCATGAAACTCGTGGCTTGCCATGGTCAGACGGCAAAGGGTGCCGGGCTTGATGTTTTCGTCAATAATCTTCTTGGCGGCGCGCATCTGGATTTCACTGCCGGAGTTGGCAAAGTCACCGACCACATACAGTGCATCCAGCTTGTTATACGCTTCGTCCGATTCGGCGAGAGCGTAGGCGTCCCGGATCGCCTTGGCAAAGCGCACGCGCTCCACATCTTCCTCTTCGTGGATATGGATGTCGCTGACGACCATAAAGCGCAGTACGGGTTTAAAGTTTTTTTCCTGTTTCATATATAGACACATCCTTTCAGATTTTGCGCAGGAATGCGTACATCACATCCAAAGCGGCGTCGGAAGCTCTTTGAAGGGAGTCCTTGTAGTCCCTGTCGGAGGTCTCGTCGCCGTTATCGGACATGGCACGAATGACACAGAAATCCGTGCCGTTGACATAGCAGACGTGACCGATGGCGCCGCCCTCCATTTCGCAGGCAATGGCGTGGAAGGTGCCGCGCAGCCAGTTCTTTTTCTCCGAGCTGTGGACGAAGCAGTCACCGGAGGCGATGACGCCCGTCTGGCTGTGCAGACCGAGGTCGGTGCAGGCTTCCTCAAACAGCGTCACATATGGAGCGGCGCAGGGGAAGTGAATGACGTTGATGCCGGAAATCAGCCCCACAGGGTCGCCCAAGGGGGAGGTGTCCATGTCGTGCTGGACAACGCTTTGTGCCACGGCGATGTCGCCGATGTTGAGGTCGGGAGAAGTCGAGCCTGCCACGCCGATGTTGACGACCAAATCGGGGTGAAAGGACAGAATCATCGTCTGCGCACACAGTGCGGCAAACACCTTGCCGATGCCGCACACGGCGGCGACCACTTCCACGCCGTCCAATGTGCCGCGGACAAATTCCACGCCGCTGAGGACGGTCACGGTCGTGTCGCAAAGCTTCGCTTTCAGTGCGTCGATCTCGGGCTTCATGGCGCCGATGACGCCGATCAATTTATTGTTTGTAGGCAAAGGTCATGTCCTCCCATTCGGATAAAATTTTGCCGTAGTCCCGCATCTCCGCCTTGGCGGCGTCGAGGGACAGGTTTTTGTAGTTGCCGCACTCTTTGCGGGAGGCGCCGAATACTTCCCCCTCGTAGGCGAGAATCTGGTCGATCACCGTGCGGGTACAGCGAAAAACCTCCTCGGGCGTTCTGTCCTTGACCAGCAGATAGAACCCGGTCTGACAGCCCATGGGGCCGAAGTAGACCACATCGTCCCGAATCTCGCTGCTGCGCACGAAGGTGGCAAACATATGCTCCACGCTGTGCATGGTCAAGTTGTCCATATAGGCGCCCCTATTGGGCTTTCGGGTGCGCAGATCGTAGGTGATGATGTTGCCGTCGATGCGGGAGATGTAGAATCCCGGATCCAGCAGGTCGTGGTCGATTTTGAAGCTTTCGATTTTGTCAGGCGTTCCCATAGTGCCGTACCTTTCTGCAAAGATTTTCGGAAAATATTATACAGGATGCATCCCGGAAAGTCAACCGAAAACCAAAGGGACTGCGGTGTTTTGACCGCAGCCCCCGGAAAAAGTTTATTGTTTGCTGAGCCGATCTTCCACCAGCTTCAGGAACGATGCGTGTATGCGTGTGTCGTCCGTCAGCTCGGGGTGAAAGGCGAGACCGATCTGGTTTTGGTATCGGACGGCGACAATGTTCCCGTCCACTGCCGCCAAAGTTTGCACGTTTTCGCCGGCGGCGGAAATATACGGCGCGCGGATAAACACCAAGGGATAGTCGGCAATATCCCCCACATCGGCGGTGGCGGTGAAGCTGGAAAGCTGTCTGCCGTAGGCATTGCGCTTGACGCACACGGGCAGGGTAGCCAGGTGGGTCGTTGCATCGCCGTCGAGATGTTCCGCCAAAAGGATCAGTCCCGCACAGGTGGCAAGAACGGGGAGCCCGTCTGCGATCATGGCTTTTAACGGCTCAAAGATCTCCAGCTTGTGCAGCAGCTGTCCCTGCACCGTGCTCTCCCCGCCGGGGAGGACGATGCCGTCAATTCCTTGCAGATCCGTCTTTTGGCGCACCTGTATGCAGGGCGCGCCGAGCCGTTCGAGCATCGCTTCATGCTCGATAAATGCTCCTTGGACGGCAAGTACACCGATTTTCATTTATTGACCTCTTTCTTCCATGATCAGACGAATTTCGTTTTCGTTGATGCCCACCATCGCTTCGCCCAGATCCTCGGAAAGCTTGGCGATCAGGTGCGCATCCTGATAGTTGGTGACCGCCTGCACGATCGCCGATGCACGCTTGGCAGGGTTGCCGGACTTGAAGATGCCGGAGCCGACAAACACGCCGTCCGCACCCAGCTGCATCATCAGTGCAGCGTCTGCAGGTGTGGCAACGCCGCCGGCAGCAAAGTTTACCACGGGCAGTTTTCCGTTTTCCTGCACATACACGACCAGATCATAGGGTACCTGCAGCTGCTTGGCTTCCTCAAAAAGCTCGTCCTTGCGCATGGAGGTGATCTTGCGGATCTCGGCGTTCATCTTGCGCATATGGCGCACGGCCTGCACCACGTCGCCGGTGCCGGGCTCACCCTTGGTGCGGATCATGGATGCGCCCTCGTTGATGCGGCGCAGCGCCTCGCCCAGATCCCGTGCGCCGCAGACGAAGGGCACACGGAACTGTGTCTTGTCGATGTGGTACAGATCATCTGCCGGAGAGAGAACCTCCGACTCGTCAATGTAGTCGATCTCGATGGCCTCCAAGATCTGCGCCTCCACGAAGTGACCGATGCGGCATTTCGCCATGACCGGGATGCTGACGGCATCCTGAATGCCCTTGATCATTTTCGGGTCGCTCATTCTGGAAACGCCGCCGGCGGCGCGAATGTCGGCGGGAATGCGTTCCAGCGCCATGACGGCGCAGGCGCCTGCCGCTTCGGCGATCTTGGCCTGCTCCGGCGTGGTGACGTCCATGATAACGCCGCCCTTGAGCATCTGTGCCAACCCTTTGTTCAATCCGTATTGTTTATCGTTCATCGTAAAGCCTCCTTAAGTTTTTCCCCAGTATACAGCACATCTGACCATGTCGAAATATCCAGAATCAGAATAGATTGTATAACCAGACGAAAATTTCCGCCAAGGGGGTCTGTCGTAGAAAAAGAGATTTCGTGTGTGCCGAAAAATGTAGCTTCCTTGGGCGATTTAGGTTCGCTTTGGTGTGTTTTGTGCTTTGCAGGGAGTTTTATCGGACAACAATCGTGATAGGATAGATTTGCGGTAAAGAAAAATTTTTCAAAACCGACAAACAGATGAAAACGCAGGCAGCTTCCCATGTTTGCCGATCTCTAAGACTTGGCGTTCTTGAAACGAAAAAGGAGGTATTTCTATGGCGTTAATCACTTGTCCGAACTGTGGGCGTAAGGGTGTGTCCAATAAGGCGATTTGGTGTCCCGGCTGTGAATACAATATCAAAGAGCATTTTTATCAGCAGCGTTTGCCGAAGCTCAAGGAAGAAACGCTTTGCGCTGTGGAGAAACGTTTTCATGAAGAAAACGGTGCGCAGAAACGGATTTCGTATTGGGAGAGTTCTGTCAAAGAATGCCGATACTTTATAAAGCTGTGTATTTGGGTTCAGCTCGGATGTGCGGTGTTAAACGCAGCGTTATGTTGGATTGTGAGTAGTGATAAAGGGCTTCGTTTGTTTTTGACTGCACCCGCCGCCATTTGCGGTACGATTGCACTGATTGCAATGTTTTATAACATCAGCAAATCTGTGGAGTACAAAAGGTTGGCTGAGGATGCAAAAGCAGACTTTGAACGATTTTCCAAAAGAGAGCTGAGGCGCCAGAGGGAGGAAGCGATGGACGATTTGATCAATAATCACCAGCCATATCGTCCGATTCATAAATTGACCGGGCATATCTGCCCGCAATGCGGTATAGATGTAGATTTCTTAGAAAACATATGCCCGGAATGCGGCAAAAACTTGGTACATGTTCCGGCACCGAATCCAATTGGGCAGGGAGATATGCGCCTTATGTGGTGTCCGTATTGCGGAAGTAAAAGCTTAAAGCGCACGGCTTCGGAAAACGGAATAGAAACGGTTCTGTTGACCACATGTATGGATTGCAAACATCTCGTGGACAGAACGACGTATCGCAATTCATGATATAGCTGCAGTGCTTTGAGCTGCCGGAGCGGGCGGGATGTCCGCACAGCGATCTGCCGAAACCGCACCTGTCGAAAGATGGGTGCGTTTTTTCTTTTTTGGTTTTTGCCTTCCCGGGATTTGTGCGGTGTTGCCCTTGTATTTTTGATGTAAATATGGTATACTATTTTACCTGTTTGTATTTGTGAAATTTATTGTGCGAAACAAGAAAAAAGGTGACAAGGATGATTCGTATTGCTCCCTCGGTACTTGCCTGCGATTTCTCTGCTCTCGGCGCGGAGGCTGCGCGGATGGAGGATTGCGGCGCGGAGATGCTGCATCTGGACGTGATGGACGGGATGTTCGTGCCGAACATCAGCTTCGGTGCGCCGGTGATCCGTGCCATTCGGGACAAAAGCCGGGCGGAATTCGACGTGCATCTGATGATCTGCGACCCTCTGCGCTACATTGACGATTTCCGCGCGGCAGGGGCGGACAGCATCACCTTCCACATCGAAGCGGCGAAGGAGCCGAAAGCGGTGATCGACGCCATCCATGCGGCAGGCTGTCGGGCGGCGGTGTCAGTGAAGCCGGGCACACCCGTGGAAACGGTGTACCCGTTTTTGCAGGACGTGGAAATGGTGCTGGTCATGACGGTGGAGCCGGGCTTCGGCGGACAAGCGTTCATGCCCCAGATGTGTCCAAAAATAGCCGCCCTGCGCAAAGAATGCACAGAGCGGGGTCTTTCGACGGATATTCAGGTGGACGGCGGCATCAACGCATCCACCGTCCGGGAAGCGGCGGCGGCAGGCGCCAATGTGTTCGTAGCCGGCAGTGCCGTATTCCGCAGCGCCGATGCCGCAGCGGTCATTGCGCAGCTGCGCACGTGCGCCGAAGAGGCGTATGGTACGCAGTTATAAGCCGATGGTCAGTTTTTCGATGGCATCGTTTTCGCACAGCAGCTTCCCGTGCTCGCGCAGAAAGCTCAGCGGCAGTGTGCCCTCGGCGCAGAGTGTGCCGTATTCCGCCAGCAGCTGTTTGCATCGTCGGGGCGGCAGGTCGCACTGCAAAAACAGACGGTATTCCCCGTCCAAAAGGAAAAGACTGCTCTTGGGCAGAACCGTTTCCGTATGGCGCAGGGCAGCGGCACAGTCCGTCAGCGAGTCCAGGGAGTCAAAGGCATATGTAAACGCCGTGCGCTCCTTGTTGATGCGCAGGGTGTGATAGCCCATGTACCGCGTCTCGCCCAAAACGGTGAAATAGATCACGCATCCCCCGTCCCCGGTGGGAATGGTTTCGATCATCATGCGCCCGGACGGGTCGATGTCCCGGGACAGCGTATGCCGCACCCGGTCGAGAATGGTCCAGATGACCCGGCGGGTCTCGATGTTGCCGTAGTCCATTTCCTCATAGGTGATGTCCAGCTCCGCCATGTCCGCCTGCGTCAGCTCAACGATGATCTTGTTCTCCTGTGGCGTTTCGATCTTCAATGGATCGCCCCCCTGACTTACTTTCTACTACTATCATATTATTTGTACAGGCAGTCTGCAATGATAAATTGCAGGAAATTCGGGGAAGGATCCCCTGCTTTACCAGAATTTACCGGAGGTGTTCTCCTTGGCTTCCAAAAAGAACCTGCGTTTGCGCCGCACACCGGGCAGAGTGTTCCACTTTGACGCACTGCTGATGCTCGTCCTGCCGGCGGTGATGGCGGTGTATTACTACGGCTGGGACGCCCTTGCGCGCATTTTGGTTTGTATGGGCGCCGGCGTGCTGTGCGAGCTGTTCGGCTCGGTGATCCTGCGCTGTCCGCGGGATCTGAACGATTGCAGTGCGCTGTTTATCGGCGCGGCAACGGCGCTGATGCTTCCGGCAAATATCCCGTATTATGTGGCGCTGTCCGGCGTGGCGTTCTCCATCGTGGTGGTGAAGCTGCCCTTGGGCGGCACCGAGTCCGTGCCCTTTGTGCCGACGGCGGCAGGGTTTGCGTTCATGACCCTCTGCTGGTCGGAGAAGGTCTTTTGCTATCCCGTGATCGGGACGGGCGGCGAATATGTCCAGGGACTGTCCCTTGCGGGGATGCTCCATCAGGGAACGACCATCCGCCCGAACCTCGTCAACATTCTCGATGTCCTCATCGGAAACTATCCGGGTCCCATGGGTGCGACCTGCATTGTTGTCCTGTTGGCGGGGATGGTATATATGGGCGTGCGGTACCGCCGTGCTATCCTCAATACCCTGTCCTTTTTGCTGTCCTGCGCCCTGATGGCGCTGCTGTTTCCGAGGGTGGTGAAAGCAGGGCTGACGTCCCTGCTGATGGAGATGTGCTCGGGGGTGCTGATCTTCGCTGCACTGTTCTTCATGACCGACCCGGCGATCTCCCCCAACAAACGCAGTCATCGCTTTTTATACGGCTTTTTCTCCGGCATCGTGTGCATGACACTGCGGCACTTCTCCAATTTTGAGGAGAGCGTCTGCTTCGGCGTGCTGATCTGCAACGCCGTGTGGCCGGCGGTGGAGATCCGTTTGATCCGCTGGGAGAAGAAAAAGAAAAAAGCACGCAAGGCGGCAAAGGAGGGCGTGAAAAATGCCTGAGAAGAAACGTGCCGTGCTCACGCCGAAGCGGATCTTTACCCACGGCGTGATCGTGAAAAATCCTGTACTGGTGCAGGTGATCGGTCTTTGCCCGGCTGTCGCGGCGGCGGCGGATCTGCTGTCGGCGGCACTGCTGTCGGCGATCCTGATCGTGTTGATGGTTTTGTGCGAATGCATCGCATCCCTGTTTCTCAAAAAAGTGTCCCGCAGTGTGCGTGTGGGCATCTATTTTCTGATCGGTTTGTCCGTGTGTGTCGGATGCACCTATCTTTTGGAGCAGAACCTCCCTGAGATGCTCAATCTGGTGGGCATCTATCTGCCGCTGATGGCGGCAAGCTCGGCGGTGGCACTGCGCTCGGAAAATTTTGCCGTCAAGAAAAGCGTCCGTCTGAGCTTTTTGGACGCTCTGGCCAACGGCATCGGTACTGCGCTGGTGCTGATGCTCTGCGGCGCCGTGCGGGAACTGCTGGGAAGCGGCACCCTTTTGGAGCAGAAGGTGTTCGTTACAGCACCTTTGCGGGGACTTGCCATGCCCTTCGGCGGATTTATCGTGCTGGGCTTCATGGCGGCGATTTTGAAGCGGTTCATTTCGGGACGGCTGACGCAGTATGACGCCGAGATGGCGTTCGGAATCGAAAAACGCAAAAAGAAAAAGCCGGCACAGCCCGCCGTGCGGGAGAGTGCGGCATCTGCACAGACAGAGCAGAAACAGGAACCCTCACTGCCCGCCGCCGAACCGACACAGAAGGCGGCGCAGGAATCGGACGACACCGGGGAGAGCCATGCGGCGGATTTCTACGAGCAGGCCTCCGAGGATCCGGAGGAGGATCTGGGTGACGTGCTGTTTGACGCCGCAGATCTGTCCGTGCAGGAGGAACTGGACGCAATACTGGATAAGATCGGCAGCTTTGAGGATATTTTAGCCGCGGCAAAGGAGGAGGACAATGCATAATCTGTATACGCTCTTTCAAACAGCGCTGTATATGATCTTTGTGCAGAACATGGTGTTCAGCGGCGGCTACGGCTCGAGTGAGGCGATCCGTATGTCCACCAAGCCCAAGCGTTTCGGCGTGTTTGCGCTGATGATCTCCTTTTATTCCACCGTGACGGCGCTGCTTTGCAGACTGCTGGACACCGTGCCGCAGATCAGTGCACTGGGCAGTGCGGAGCATATCGCCGTGTTCGGCACAGTACTGCTGGCGCTGTACTATCTTTCGGTACTGCTGCTGCGTGTCACGGTACATCCCAACCGCAAATTTTTCAACACCTTAGGCGTGGCGGCGCTCAATACGCTGGTCTTTGCCGTGCCGCTGATCAACCGTCAGGCAGGCTTCACTGTCATGCAGTGCATCGGTACGGGACTGGGTTCGGGTCTTTCCTTTATATTGGCGCTGTTTTTGGTGAACGTGGGACTGCGCCGGCTGGAAAACAATCGGGACATCCCGCCCGTATTTCGGGGCACGCCCGCCATGTTTCTGTATGTCGCCATGCTTTCGCTGGCGTTCTCCGGGCTGTCCGGCAGAGCGCTGTTCGCTTAAAAGGAGAACTGCCCTATGCATAAGAAACAGGAAAAAGTTCCGTTTATCCGCCACTACAGCGGAACCTATGCCTACTATGTCAAGGTGCGCCGCCGCAGATGGCTGCGGCGTATTTCCCGCATTGTGCTGATCGCGGCGCTGTTGGCGCTGGGATATTTTTTGATGGCGACGCTTTTGCAGGTGTCGCTGCTGCCGCCGGCTTGAAAGGATAGCATCTATGCACTACATTCCCTACAACTCCCGCAAAACCTACCACAAATCTCCCTTTGGCGCCGCGGCGTGCGGGTCGGAGATCACCTTCCGTGTCATTTTGCCCCGGGAGGTCTGCTGCCGTGCCGTTTGGCTGGTGGTGCACAGGGAGGATTGCGGCGAAGAATACTGCCCGGCGCAGTGGGAGTGTATGCAGGGCGAGGGCGAGGAGTGGTGGAACATCCGCTATACGCCGCACGAAAGCGGGCTGTACTGGTATCACTTCCGCTACGACACGGATTTCGGCAGCATGGAGATCCGCCTTTGCGGCAGCGGCATGGGGCGCATCGCCAAGGACGGCGGCGAGTGGCAGCTGACGGTGTATGACCCGGCGGTGCAAACGCCGGAATTCATCAAGGGCGGCATCCTCTACCAGATCTTCCCCGACAGGTTTTTTGCCTCGGGGCAAAAAAAGCAGAATGTTCCCCCACAGCGGATCCTGCGTTCGGACTGGGGCGGCGAGCCCATGTGGAACCCGGACAGCGACGGGCGCATCACGCAGTACGACTTCTTCGGCGGCGACCTTGCGGGTATCTGCGCAAAACTGCCGTATCTGCAATCTCTGAGCGTGAACTGTATCTACCTCAATCCCATCTTCGAGGCGGCGTCCAACCACCGCTACGATACGGGCGACTACGAGACGGTTGACCCGCTTTTGGGCACGCAGGAGGATCTGCGCACCCTTTGTGAAACGGCGAAGCAATACGGCATCCACGTCATCCTCGACGGTGTGTTCAGCCACACGGGGGACGACAGCCGATACTTTAATAAATACGGTCACTACGGGGAACTCGGTGCGTATCAAAGCAAAGATTCCCCATACTATACATGGTATACCTTCCGTCGCTGGCCGGACAGCTACGACAGCTGGTGGGGCATCGACATCCTGCCGGAGGTGTGCGAGCAGTCGCCCTGCTTCTGCGATTATATTACAGGCGTCGCCCGCAAATGGCTGCGCGTGGGTGCGGACGGCTGGCGGCTGGATGTGGCGGACGAACTGCCCGACGCATTTTTGGACGCCTTCTATGAGGCGGTCAAGGCGGAAAAGCCGCAGGCGTACATCCTCGGCGAGGTTTGGGAGGACGCCAGCAACAAGATCAGCTACGGGCATCGGCGGCGGTATCTTCTGGGCAAACAGATGGATTCGGTGATGAACTATCCCTTTGCCGACGCCATTCTGCGCTTTTTGCAGACGGGCAGTGCGGAGCGGTTTATGGACACTGTGCTGACGGTGCTGGAGAATTATCCGCCGCAAAGCATCCACACGATGATGAACCATATCGGTACCCACGATACGGCGCGTGCCCTGACGAGGCTCGCCGCCGACAGCGCCTACAGCCGCAGTGCATGGAAAAACGGCTCCGGCAGACTGACGCCGGCACAGCTGGAAAAGGGACTTGCCCTGATGCGGGCGGCGTCGGTGCTGCAGTTTACTTTGCCCGGTGTGCCGTGCATTTACTACGGGGACGAAGTGGGGATGCAGGGCGGCGAGGATCCGTTCAACCGCGGGTGCTACCCGTGGGGGCAGGAGAATACACAGCTTTTGGCGCACTACAGAAAACTGGGCGAAATTCGTCGAAGCCACCCCTGCTTTGCCGAGGGCGATTTCGTGCCCGTTTCCTGCGTGCTGGGCTGTGTGGCATACGGCCGTGTTTGCGGCGAGTCCCGTGTGCTGACTGTGGTCAACCGCAACGAGCACCCCATTGCATACTATCTGCCGGGCGAATGGCAGTCTCTGTGCCATGCCTTCGGCGGTACGCTGTGCGGCGGCACGGTACAGATCGAGGCGCTGGGCGCCGTCATACTTTGGTAGGAGGAGAACCGCTATGCTGAAAAAGCTGAAAACACTGCGCACCGCCAGACAGCGGGAGCGCCGCCGTCTGGGACGGTTTTTCGGGGCGGTCGCCGCATTTTTGGTCGTGTTCCTGATCGTCAGCGCCGTGTATATCGGCACGCATTCCGGCGGTGCACTGCCGAAGCCGGAGACGGACGAAACGCAGAGCACCGACATTTCCGAGCCGATACCCGAGGTTTCGGGCGTGACGAATCTGCTGCTGCTGTGCACCAACACGGAGAAAACAGATCTGCGGTTTTTGACGGTCATCCAAATCAATTTTGATGACAACACCTACACCGTCTGTTCCTTTTCTCCCCGGGAATCCGCCAAAGCGGACGGGAAATTTGCCGGCTTTGCCGAGCACTATCAAATGGGCGGCGTCAAACAGCTGACCCGTGCCGTGGAGGCGATCAGCGGCATCACCATCGACCGCTACATCGCATCGCAGGACAATACGTTCAAGCGGGCGATCAACGCCATGGGACCGCTGCAGATGTCCTTCCCGGAGCAGGTCAACTACCGTGGGGAGGATTTTGCCATCGTATTGCTCAAGGGCGAGCAGAAGATGCGCGGCGACGATCTGCTGAAATATATGCGCTACTGCGGCGCACTGGGGGACGAGGGACTGCAAATGCAGTCCGCCGCCATCGGCGAATGTTTCAAGCAGTACATCACCGAGAAAACCCTGTCCAAGAGCGACAACCTGTATTCTACGCTCATCAATTCTTTGCAAAGCGACATTTCCGTGATGGATTTCAAAAAAGCCAAGGACAAGCTGACCTATATGCAGAGGATGGATTTTGACGTAAATTGTATTCAGTATTTTCGTATTATTGCAAATTAAGAGGGAGAGCCATGAAGCAAATTCTGAGACGAGTCCTGCTTGCGGGGCTTGCGGTTCTGCTGGTCGGCACTGCGGGGTGTGGACTTTCGGAGCCGGAGCAGGACTATTCCGAGCCGCCGCAGGAAGTGTCTGTCGGCAGTCCGTACAAGTATCACTTCGCCCGGCTGGAGCCGGTGGAACAGCACGCATACAATGCGGTGCTCTCGGCGATCGGCGAATTTCCGCAGGAGATCAAGGT
The DNA here is from genome assembly GCA_051881715.1 of Acutalibacteraceae bacterium. GTDB lineage: Bacteria > Bacillota > Clostridia > Oscillospirales > Acutalibacteraceae > UBA1425. The sequence goes on along the minus strand of JBJEQK010000040.1, from coordinate 3,485 downwards.
GCCGGTGCTGACAAAAGAACAGCTGCACAACTTTTACACCGCCTTGCTGTACGACAACCCGGCGCTGTTCTATCTGGGGAGCAGTCCCACCGTGCGGCAATCGAAAAAATCGGCGGTGTTCTGTCCGCAGTATTTGATGAACGCCGCAGACTACGCCTCCATGCTGCGCAAATGTGACGCGGCGGCGGAAAAGATTTTGACCCTTGCCGAGGAAAAGGAAACGGATTTTGAAAAGGAGCGGGTCGTACATGACCTGCTGATCGCGCAGTGCAGCTACAGCGAGAGCGACAACAACCCCTACAAAAGCTCCATCTACGGTGTTCTGAGCGCCGGAAGCGCCGCCTGCGAGGGGTATGCAAAGACGGCGAAATATCTCCTCGACCGGCTGTCCATTCCGTGCTATGTCGTTGTCGGCAATTCTACGCCGCCCGGCTCCCGAACCCAAGCGCATATGTGGAATATCGTGCAGATCGGCGGTGAATGGTACCATCTGGATCTGACGTGGGATGACCCGGTTTTGGAAAAGGGCGGCGACGTCATCAGCTATTCCTATTTCAACGTCACCGACAGTCAGATCCGCGCGACCCATACGGACTACGAAAGCGTGAACGCCTGTACCGCCACAGAGCAAAATTATTTCGTGCGCGAGCGGCTGGCTTTTGTGGATTTCGGCGCGGCGGAGCAGGCGCGAACCGTGGAGATCGCCGTGCAAATGCTGGAGCTGGGCAGTGACGGCTTCCAGCTGAAATTCGGCGCGCAGAGCGGGTTTGAAAAGGCGCAGAAAGTGCTGTTCGAGGACGAGGGGATCTACGAGCTGCTGCAAAAGATTCGGGAGGCTTCCGGGGCGGAATTTGCAACGGACAGGGTGTCCTATTTCTGCACGGAGAGCAACCGAACCATAGATATCATTTTGGAAAGATAGGCGGTGACGCAGATGGATATGCAAAAAATCGAGAATGCGGTACGGGATATTCTGGAGGCCATCGGGGAGGATCCGAACCGGGAAGGGCTTTTGGAAACGCCGAATCGTGTGGCAAGGATGTATGCGGAGATTTTTGCAGGGCTTGCGGACGACCCGAAGCGGCACCTGAAAATTTTCGATGAAAAGGACGACGATGAAATGGTCATCGTGCGGGATATCCCCCTGTACTCCATGTGCGAGCATCACCTGATCCCGTTCATGGGCAAGGCGCATATTGCGTACATCCCGCAGGACGGCAAGGTGATCGGACTTTCCAAGCTGGCACGGATCGTGGACAGCTTTGCCAAGCGCCCCCAGCTGCAGGAACGGCTGACAGGGCAGATCGCCGATTTTCTGTATGAAAATCTCAGTCCCATGGGCGTGGCGGTGGTCATCGAGGCACAGCATCTGTGCATGACCATGCGCGGTGCCAGAGCCGCCGGCAGTGAGACCAGAACCTCCGCCCTGCGCGGTGTGATGCGCAGTGACGCCCGCACCCGTGCGGAAGTCATTGCTTTGCTGAAAGAATAAAGGAAAACGGTTATGCATACATTTGAAGGTAAAAATTTTCATTTTGACTTGGGCGCGCGCACATACGTTATGGGCATTCTCAACGTGACGCCTGATTCCTTTTCCGACGGCGGAAAATATGCCGACCCGGATGCGGCTGTTCGGCACGCTTTGCAGATGCAGGAGATGGGGGCGGATATCGTGGATATCGGCGCCGAGTCTACCAGACCCGGTCACACGCCCGTACCCTATCCCGAGGAGATCGAGCGACTGAAGCCTGTACTGCAAAGACTGTGCGGCAAGCTGACGGTGCCCGTTTCCGTGGACACCCTGCATCCCGAGACCGCCGATTGGGCGCTGGGAGCGGGCGCAGCGATCGTTAACGATGTGACGGGCGTGTTCAGCGCGGAAATGGCGCAGGTCGTCAAGAAGCATGACGCCGGGTGGATCGTTTGCCACGGCGGAGATGCGGATGCCGTGGACACCGGTGCACCGCTGGAGGATGTGCGGGTATTTTTTGCGGATATGACCCGCAAATGTATCGCCGCAGGCTTAAAAAAAGAACAGCTTTGCATGGATCCCGGCATCGGCTTTGGCAAGAGCCGTGCAGGGGACTATGCTGTCCTGCGGGATCTGCATCTTTTGAAAACGGACTGTGCCTTGCTCGTCGGCGCTTCCCGCAAGCGGCTGATCGGCGAAGCCAGCCCCTCGGCGCCTTCGGAACGCATGGCGGGCACCGTGGCTTGCCATACGGCGGCGGTCGCAGGCGGTGCGGACATTTTGCGCGTGCACGATGTCTTTGAGGGCGTACAGGCGGCAAGAGTGGCGGACGCGCTGTATCGCATAAATGCGAAGAAACAGATGGGCAAAATATTGCTCTCCGATCTGCGGGTGTTCGCCTACCACGGCGTCAATGCCGAAGAAAAGCAGTTCGGACAGTCGTTTTTTGCGGACGTGGAGATGACGGTGGACTTGGCTGCCGCCGCGCAGGGGGACGACATCGAGAGTACCGTCAGCTATGCGCAGGTCGCCAAAACACTGAAAAAAGCGCTGACGCAGGAAAGCTTCGATCTGATCGAAAAGGCGGCGGATGCGGCGGCGACAGCCGTCCTTTGCGCCTATCCGGCTGTGGAAAAAGTACGCCTGCGGCTGAAAAAACCGGATGCGCCCATGAAGGCGGAATGCGCCTATGCGGCAGTGGAAGTGGAAAAGGAGCGTTCCGCATGAGCAAAGTCGTGATCGGTCTGGGCACCAACATGGGTGACCGGATGCAGAATCTGCAATTCGCCGTGGATGCTCTGCGTTTGGTGCCCGGGGTGCAGGTGCAAAAGGCGTCCTCGGTGTACGAGACTGCGCCGGTGGGCTATACGGAACAGCCGGATTTTTTGAATGCGGTCTTGCTTGTAGAAACACAGCTCTCTCCCTTGACGGTGCTGGGGCTTTGTCTCGGGATCGAGGCGGCGGCAGGTCGTGTGCGCAGCATCCGCAACGGACCGAGGGTGCTGGACATGGATGTGCTGCTGTATGAGAATGTCCGCAGGGACAGCTTCGAGCTGACCCTGCCTCATCCCCGCATGACCGAGCGGGGATTTGTGTTGGTACCGCTGGCGGAGCTGTTTCCCTGTGGCAGAGCGCTGGGAGTGCATTTCGGCGCCGCCCTGCGGGAGATGGACACGGCGGACGTGCGCAAAACAAAGTATATTTTACATGGGGAGGAATCATACCATGGCATTTGAAAAAAAGGATATCCGCGAGATCAAAGAGAGTGCGGTGAAAATGATCGCCGATGATTGGGCGCTGGTTACCGCTGGAAATGCGAACGGCTATAATACCATGACCGTCAGCTGGGGTGGTATCGGCGAGCTTTGGGGCAAGGATGCGGCGTTTGTGTTCATCCGTCCCCAGCGGCACACACTGCGCTTTGTGGAGGAGAATGAGCGCTTCACCCTTAGCTTTTTTGGCGGCGCATACAAAAAGGAGCTGGGCTTCTGCGGCAGAAACAGCGGCAGGGATG
>JBJEQK010000039.1:0-3703 GCA_051881715.1 Acutalibacteraceae bacterium | reverse complement strand
CGGATTCCAAAGGCGGCGCCTTTGGTCGCCGACCGCAGTCGGCGAAATCCTAACACCAGAAAAGCGCAGGAGGGGAGCCAAAACAGTCCGGTGGACTGTTTTGGCGTGGGGAACCCTCGCCGGGGGTTCCCCGGTGCGAAGCACAAATTCCACAGAAATCCGTGATGAACCAAAAACACTGCAAGGCTGAGATGGAAACAAGTAGCGCAGAAGAAGCTTTCAGAGAGTACCCGGTTGGTGCGAGGGTACAGCGTTCCCTGCGGCGAATACATTCCGGAGCCGCCGCTCTGAACCGGCAGTAGGAGCGGACGGGTGCGCCCGATACAGCGCAGTGTGTCTGCACACGCCGAGGGACGCTTTGCGAGGAGCGTCCGAACCAGAGGTGGTACCACGACAGCCTGTTCGTCCTCTGTCCGCAAGGGACAGGGGACTTTTTGATTTTGGGAGGAAAAACAATGGGTATTTATGAAGAACTGATCCAGAGAGGTCTGATCGCACAGGTCACGGATGAAAAGGAGATCCGTGATCTGGTCAACAACGGCGGTGCACGTTTTTATATCGGCTTTGACCCCACGGCAGATTCCCTGCACGTCGGTCACTTTATGGCGCTGTGCCTGATGAAGCGCTTGCAGATGGCGGGCAACAAGCCCATCGTACTTATCGGCGGCGGCACCGCACACATCGGCGACCCCTCCGGCAGAACGGATATGCGCTCCATGATGACGTCCGAAATCATCCAGCACAACTGCGACTGCTTTAAAAAGCAGATGGAGCGGTTCATTGAGTTCGGCGAGGATAAGGCGATCATGGTCAACAACGCCGACTGGCTGCTGAAGCTGAACTATGTGGATGTCCTGCGAGACGTGGGTGCGTGCTTCAGCGTCAACAATATGCTGCGCGCCGAGTGCTACAAACAGCGTATGGAAAAGGGTCTGAGCTTTTTGGAGTTCAACTACATGATCATGCAGTCCTACGACTTCTGGTATCTGCATGAGCATTACGGCTGCAATATGCAGTTCGGCGGCGACGACCAGTGGAGCAATATGCTCGGTGGTACGGAGCTGATCCGCAAAAAGAGCGGCGACGACGCCTACGCCATGACCATTACGCTCCTGCTCAACAGCGAGGGCAAGAAGATGGGCAAGACCGCCCGTGGCGCCGTTTGGCTTGACCCCAACAAGACGTCGCCCTACGAGTTCTACCAGTACTGGAGAAACGTGGACGATGCGGACGTGATGAAGTGCATCCGTATGCTCACGTTCCTTTCCCTGGAGGAAATCGAGGAGATGGAAACATGGGCGGACAACCGCATCAACGAGAAGAAAGCCATCCTTGCCTATGAGCTGACGAAGCTGGTGCACGGCGAGGAAGAGGCGGACAAGGCAAAAGCTGCCGCACAGGCGCTGTTCAGCGGTCAGGGGGACGACAGCAATATGCCCACCACCGAGATTCCTGCCGCCGAGGCAGGGGAGGGTATGAACATCATCGCCCTGATGACCGCCTGCAAGCTGTGCGCCAGCAACGGCGAAGCCCGCCGCCTGATTCAGCAGGGCGGTGTTTCCGTGGACGGGGAAAAGGTGACCGACATCGGCGCCGTCATTTCCGCCGAGGCTCTGCAAAAGGGCGTCAAGATCAAGAAAGGCAAGAAGGTTTTCCACAAGGCGATCCTGGTTTGATTGTCGCCATTGGGGGGCGTCTGTATGAAACGTTTTCTTTGCGCGCTTTTGGCGGCGCTGATGCTGATGCCGTGTTTTTCAGCCCTTGCGGCGGAGCCGACGACATGGAGTGCCGTGGACGGACTGGGCAGAACACTGTCGCAGGACGTGCCGCAAAAGGAAAAATTCGTCGGAATGTTCTACTGGACGTGGCATTATCCGTGGACGGAGGATTTTCCGGCGCGGAACACCACGCAGATTCTCACTCGTTACCCGGAAGCGGTGAATGACTTCGACCATCCGGCGTGGCAGAACACGGGCGTCGGTACGCCGCATTACTGGGACGAGCCGCTGTTCGGGTACTATTCCGATCTGGACGCATATGTCCTGCGCAAGCACGCCGAGCTGTTGGCCGATGCGGATATCGACGTGATCCTCTTCGACTGCACCAACGGAACAAATACCTTCATTCAGGGCTATGAAACCCTGTTCCGTGTCTGGCAGGAAGCGAAAGCGGACGGTGTGCAGGTGCCGCAGGTGGCATTTATGCTGAATTTCTTCGATTCGGATGCCGTCCACACCCAGCTTTTTCAGCTGTACGAGGACATTTACAGCAAGGGACGCTACAGGGATCTTTGGTTCTACTGGAAAGGGAAACCGCTGATCATGGCGAATCCCGGCGCGCTGGATGTCTTGGATAAAGCGGACAGACAGGTGCTGGATTTCTTCACCTTCCGCCGCAACGAACCGACCTACTTTAAACAAAGCACAAGTCCGTTCTCCATGCTCTGGGGCTGGTGCGCCGTGTATCCGCAAACGAAGTTCGGCAAGAATCTTTTCGGCAGGACGGAGCAGATGACGGTATCCGTGGCGCAGAATGCCGGCAACGGGGAGCTTTGTGCCATGAACGATCCGATTCGCTCCGTACAGGGACGCTCCTTTGCCAAGGGGGATTACAGTTACAGCTATACCTACGGCGGCGAGACGGTGACGGTGGATGCCGACACAGAAAACAGCGTCCTCTACGGCCGCAATTTTCAACAGCAGTGGGACTACGCCATTGCGCAGGATCCCGAGTTCATCTTTGTGACGGGGTTCAACGAATGGATCGCCGGACGCTTTGACGAGTGGTACGGTACGGAGAACGCCTTCCCCGACCAGTTCAGCCCGGAGTACAGCCGGGATATCGAACCGTCGGCAGGGGCACTGCGGGATCACTACTACTACCAGCTGGTGGAAAATGTGCGGCGGTTCAAGGGAACGGCGGTTGCCGAAAAGTGCGATGCGCAAAAGACGATCCGCACTTTTGCCGACTGGGACAGCGTTACGCCGGAATACACCCACTACACCGGCTCCACACGGAATCGGGATGCGAACGGCTGGAAAGGTCTGCACTACACAAACAGCACCATGCGCAACGATATCGTTTCCGCCAAAGCGACGTTTGATGATGATACGCTCTATTTCCTTGTCCGCACCAAGGATGCGCTGACCGCCCCGGATGACAACTGGATGCGGCTGTATCTCGACACGGACAGCGAGGGCCTTTCCCCGAATTGGGAGGGCTTCGAGTACCGCCTGAGCGGCTATGCGCAGGGCAAGGTGAATGTCCAAAAGTGGAACGGTACGGCGTTTGAAACCATCGGGCAGGCAGACTATGCCGCCAAGGGCAATGCCCTTTCCGTGGCGGTGCCGCGGGAACTGCTGCCGCTTCCAAAACTGCGTTTCGGCTTCAAGTGGTCGGACAATATGCAGGACGAAAACGACATCTTGGACTTTTACCAAAACGGCGACGTGGCGCCGGGCGGACGGTTCTGCTTTGTGTTTGACAGCGAGGCGGCAGGGGGCGAAACCCCTCTATTTACCCACAGTGCGCTTGCGGTGAAAGCACAGATCTTGTGGGAAACGGTGAAAAAGATATGCGCATCCTTGCGCTGAGATCAAGAAAAGGGGTTGTCACGAAATGCGACAACCCCTTAAATTGGTTCATCACGGATTAAAAGTTTCGCTCAAGCCTTTTTAAAGGCTTGCGGATTCCAAAGGCGGCG
>JBJEQK010000038.1:0-16955 GCA_051881715.1 Acutalibacteraceae bacterium | reverse complement strand
CGATAAAAGTTAATGTTGTTAGACAGACTGTAAGCAAATGGGAAAAAGGATTGTCCGTACCGGATGCAGAGGTGCTTTCGCATATTGCAGAGGTATTGGAAGTGCGTGTAAGCGAGTTGCTTGGTGCCGAAATGAAACAAGAGGACAGTAAAAATGAAGTTGCGGAGCAACTCGCTAAGATCAGTGAACAGTTAGCCATAAAAAACAGACGCAGTAAAAAGATTTGGAAAACCATAGGGATTATCCTGCTGGCAATTATTATTGCAAATATCATCTGGGTGACTGTGGGTGTGATTTCATTTAACAGTTATAAACAATCTGAAAATTCGATAGTGACTGAGGAGAATGTAGAAGAAATATTACCTGATGAAAAATGGTATTCCTTCCCGTAAAGACCAAAACCCCATTCACATTTCGTGGGCGATTTTTTTCAAACGAACGCTGCGGTCGAAGGGACATGGTGCCGGCGGTTCGCTTTTCGCAGCTCAGTGAGTTTTGTATGTTATTCATTCTGCGCATTGATTTGTTTGTTTGTTGTATGATATAATTTTCTTAACAAATCGTAATTTGGAGGAATAGATATGTTGATTGATTTTTATGCTATGAAAGAGATTACTGTCCCGGGAATGAACAACGGTACAGGGACTATGACCGCAAAAATGTATATGGATGAAAAAGGGAAATTTATTCTCTGTTCGATTCATGAAGGTGGATCTATTGGCTTACATAAACACGAAACCAGTGATGATGTAAATTTTGTGTTGTCTGGAAAAGGTAAAGCAATGTGTGACGGTCAGGAAGAAGTATTAGGTGCTGGCACATGCCATGTTTGCAAAAAAGGCTCTGAACACAGCATTATCAACACAGGAAGCGAAGATTTAGTATTGCTCACGGTTGTTGTTGAACGATAGCTCGAGAACTTCCAGTTTGTTAGTATAGATTTTGAAAAAAGTTGCTTAAAAGGGGGTTTTATTTCATTTCGTAGAGACAAAAATTCCATTTACATTTTGTCAGCGAGATTTTTTCAAACGAACGTTGCGGTCGCAGGGACATGGTGCCGGCGGTTCGTTTTTCGTCGCACGGGGAGTTTTGTATGTTATTCATTCTTCGCATTGATTTGTTTGTTGTGTGATATAATTTTCTTAACAAATCAGAATTTGTCGGGGGAATACCACTATGAATATACAGGCGCAATTTAACTTAATAGCTAAAGAATATGATTCTAATCGTAGAAGATTTATTCCGTGTTTTGATGATTTCTATGAAAATTCAACCAAATTTATACTTTCAAGTATTAGGAAGCCAAAGAGTGTGTTGGATTTAGGAGCTGGAACAGGTTTGTTGTCCTACTATTGGTATGTACAATGCTCATCAGCGGAATATTTGTTGGTTGATATAGCTGACGAAATGCTCAAGGTATCAAGAAAAAGATTTTCGGGACTGAACAATGTCCGGCATAAAAAAATGGATTATGTAAAGGCACTTCCTGAAGATAATTTTGATGCTGTTATATCAGCATTATCCATTCATCATTTGGATGATGCTCAAAAAGAGCATTTATTTATAAAGATTCATGACATATTACCAGAGGACGGAATATTTGTGAATTATGATCAGTTTTGTGCGGATACACCTGTGATGAATGATTGGTTTAACACATATTGGGAGAGGCAGTTGTATTCCAGTAGATTGACGGAAAGAGATATCGAATTATGGAAGGAACGCAGAAAATTAGATAAGGAGTGTTCTGTCGAAGCAGAAATACAAATGCTGAACAGATGTGGATTTTCGGAAGTCAAATGTATCTATTCTTATCATAAATTTTCTGTAATTATAGCAGTTAAGTAACCATTATGACAGCTACAAATTCCAGTTTGTCGGTATAGTTTTTGAAAAAGCTGGCTTAACAGGGGTGTTATTCCATCCTGCAAAGATCCTGTTCGCATTTTGCGGGCAGGATTATTCATTCCCTTACACGAAGAGTTGCGGTCGAAGGGACATGGTGTCGGCGGTTCGCTTTTCAATGCAGAGCGAGTTTTGTATGATATTCATTTTCGTATTGATTTATTTGTTTGCTGTATGATATAATTTTCTTGACAAATTAGATTTGTGGAGGAGAGCATGAAATACAAAGGAACGCTTATTGTTGTTAAAGATTGCAAACGTGCTCTAAAGTTTTATCATGATATGTTTGGACTTCAACTTCTGCAAGACAACGATGGAAATATGGAACTGACAGATCATTTGTATTTGCAGGAGTTGGGTTACTGGGAGGATTTCACGACAAAACAAATAATTTCAAACAGCAATCAGTCCGAATTATATTTTGAAGAACCCGATATAGAAAAATTTGTGGAACGACTTGAGTCGCTCTACCCCGAAACGGAATATGTCAATCGCCTGATGACACACAGCTGGGGGCAAAAGGTGGTCAGATTTTATGACCCTGACGGAAATCTGATTGAAGTAGGAACACCCGTGTAACATATCTCAATAAATTCCGATTGATTATAAAAAAGCTGGCTTAAAAGGAGTGTTGTTCTGTTCGGTAAAGACACCCCCATTCACATTTTGTGGACGAGATTTTTTCAAATGAACATTGCGGTTGCGGGGACATGGTGCCGGCGGTTCGCTTTTCGCCGTACAGGGAGTTGCGTATGCTTTTTAATTTACGAGTGGATTTGTTTGTTGTATGACACAATAATTTCGATAAATCGGAATTTATGGAGGTGTTTCTAAATGAGTGATTGGAATGCAACTCAATATACCAAATTTGAAAATGAGCGTACACAACCTTCTGTTGATTTGATGCAAAGAATAAATATTTCTCCAAAATCGATACTGGATATTGGCTGTGGTCCGGGGAACAGCACAAATCAGTTGCAAATGTTTTTTCCCCATTCGGATATACTTGGTATCGACAGTTCGGATACAATGCTCCATAAAGCTTCCCAAACATATCCAAACCTTAAATTCCAAAAATGCTTTGTTCCTGATGAACTCGAAACCATTGACAGTTATGATTTGATTTTTTCCAATGCCTGTCTGCATTGGATTCCTGATCATGCAAAACTTTTCCCAAAACTAATGACAAAGCTCAATGATGGCGGAATTCTTGCAGTACAGATGCCGCTTGTTCAGGAGGCAATGTTTTATAAAATATTGAACAAACTCGTGGAAACCGATAAATGGAACAAGCTGAGTGTGATACACAATTTCCACAATCTTTCACCGAACCAAACATATGATATTTTGTCTGCAATCTCGCAGAAAGTTACAATGTGGGAAACGACATATTTCCATATTGTTCCGTCACATAGCTCTGTAATAGAATGGTACAAAGGCAGCGGCTTACGACCGTATCTTGACGCACTTTCTGCCACGGAAGAGCAGGAGTTTACTAACGATCTTCTGAATTTGATCAAACGGAACTATCCCGTACAATCAGATTCCTCTGTTATTCTAAAAATGCCACGACTGTTTTTTACAGCCGTAAAGTGACAAATCTTGATTTGTCAAACCAAGTCTTACGAAGCAAAGACTGCGCACATGGTGCCGGCGGTTCGCTTTCCGTCGCACAGGGAGTTGATTATGCAATTTGTCATCCGGGAAGGGGATATAAGACAACGCCGCACAAATCATGGCGCACGCCTTGCTTGATCTTATTCCGTCAGCTTGCATAAAAAACCATTGACTTGCGTCAGCAAATGGGCGGTCTTTCTGAACAACCTGACGAAAAATCTTGCTTCGCAATCCGCATACCCCAATTGTGCGGTATTGCCCTCTTAACAACAGAAAAGCGCAGAAGGGGAGCCAAAATAGTCCGGCAGACTGTTTTGGCGTGGGGAACCCTCGCCGGTGGGCTCCATGGCGAAGTGCAAATCACATATTTTTACTTGCAGAGAGTTCTTTTTTGAAAAAACACTTGATATTTTGAAAAAGCAGTGGTATAATATTCCCAATGAGTACGTTTAATGGAAGAGCAGTGTCTCCGCTTCGGCGGAGATGAGGAAGAGTGGGGCGACCCGCTCTTATTTATGTTCCATAAACATTTTTCACATTCAGAATAAAGGAGGTGCACGCCATGGCATCCAAAGGGAAGGGCGGCGCGACTGTGGCCGCCGTGCAGGGGCTGGCGGAGCAGATCGCGCAGTCTTTGGGGCTGACGATTTGGGACATCACGTTCGCCAAGGAGGGCGCCACGTTTTACCTGCGCATTTTCATCGACAAGGAAGGCGGCGTGGATATCACGGACTGCGAAAACTTCAGCCGTGCCATTGACGGTCCGCTGGACGAACTGGACCCCATTGAGCAGGGGTACTGTCTGGAGGTTTGCTCCCCGGGACTGGAGAGAAGCTTGACGAAGCCGGCGCATTTCAACGCTTGTCTCGGACAGCGCGTTATGGTGCGGATGATCCGTCCCGTAAACGGTCAGCGCGATTTTAAGGGCATTCTGGAGGATTACGACGGCACCAACATCACCGTGCGGTTCGACTCCGGCGACGGACTGACCTTTACCAAAAAAGAGACAAGCTTTATCAAACTGGATGACTTTGACACTGCGGAATAATCAGAGAGGATGATTGAAAAAATGAATCAGGAATTTTTTGAGGCGCTCAAGCTCCTGTCCAAGGAGAAGCGTATTCAAATGGATGCGCTTTGCGAAGGGATTCAAAAGGCGATCGTCACCGCCGTCAAGCGTGACTTCAACAACAAGGACATCGTGTTCTGCGAGATCGACGCCGACAAGCAGGAAATGAAAGTGTATGTACGCAAGAACGTGGTTGCGGAGATTTCCGACCCCGACTGCGACCTGCTACCCGAGCAGGCGCAGAAATACAAGAGCGGCGCAGTTCCCGGCGACATCGTGGAGATCCCGCTGGAGACTAAGGACGTCAGCCGTATTGCGGCGGACAAGGGCAAGCACGTCCTGCGTCAGGGCATCCGCGAGGCGGAGCACGGTCAGCTGCGCGAGGAATTCCAGAGCAAGAACCAGGAGATGATCACCGCCAAGGTACAGCGCATCGAGCCGGAGACCGGCGATGCGATTTTGGAGATCGGCAAGTTCGAGGAAGTTTTGCTCAAGAGCGAGCAGCTGCCGGAGGAGACGTTCAAAGAGGGCGATATTATAAAAGTATACGTCGTGGACGTCAAGGATCTGAGCCGCAAATATCCCAAGTGCACCCTGTCCAGAACCCATCCGGGTCTGGTCAAGCGTATGTTTGAAAACGAAGTGCCCGAAATTTTTGACGGCATTGTGGAGATCAAGGCCATTTCCCGCGAGGCCGGCTCCCGCACGAAGATCGCCGTGACCAGCAAGGACGAAAACGTGGACGCCGTCGGTGCCTGCATCGGTCCCCGGGGCGTCCGTGTGGGCAAGATCGTAGACCTGCTGGGCGGTGAGAAGATCGACATCGTCCGCTACGACGAGGATCCCACTGCCTTCGTGGCGGCGGCACTGGCGCCTGCCAAGGTCATTTCCGTGACGCCCGACCCCGACATCGAGAATGCCTGCACGGTCATCGTTCCGGCGAGCCAGCATTCTCTGGCCATCGGCAACAAGGGACAGAACGCCCGTCTGGCCGCCAAGCTGACCGGCTGGAAGATCGACATCAAGCCCGACGTTCCCGCCGAGGAGACTGCCGAAGAAGCACAGGCTCCCGAAGCGGAATAAGATACTATGCGAAGCAAAAAATAACGGCAACAGATAGGTGGTACCATGCAGCAGAAACGAATCCCCATGCGCAAGTGCAGCGGCTGCGGCGCAATGAAGCCGAAGAAGGAGCTTGTGCGTGTCGTCAAAAGCCCGCAGGGAGAGATCTCCCTCGACCTCACCGGCAAAAAGTCGGGCAGAGGGGCATACATCTGCCCCGACCTGAACTGTTTGCAGGCGGCCAGAAAGGCGAAGCGGCTGGAGCGCGCGCTGGAATGCGCCATTCCCGCAGAGGTTTACGATGCCATGGAAGGGGAGATTCGCACCGGTGCAGCAGAATAAATTTTTATCCCTGCTGGGTATGTGCCGCCGCGCCGGACGGCTCGGCTGGGGGCACGACGCCTGCATGGACTCGGTCGTACACGGCAGAGCGCAGATCTGTTTGCTGACGTGCGATGCATCCGATAGGCTCAAGCGGGAATTTCACCGTGCCGCAGACTTCGGCGGCGCCAAGACGGATGTGATCGAACTGCCCTATACCATGCAGCAGATCAAGGACGCAACCGGTTACAGAGCCGGTGTTCTGACCACAGAGGACGAGGGCTTTGCCGCAAGACTGGCGGAGCTTTACCGCATTGAAAGAACGGAGGACTGAACTTATGGTCAATAAATACAGAGTACACGAGGTCGCCAAGGATTTTGACATCAAGAGCAATATCGTCATCGACCTGCTCGCCAAATACTTTGACGATCCCAAGAAACATATGACCGCGCTGGAGGAGCCGGAGCTGGACGTGATCTTCGAGACCTTCACCCAGCAAAAGCAGGTGGAGAATTTCGACAGCTATTTCGCCATGGCGCAGGCGCCCAAAAAAGAGGAGCCGGCCAAGCAGGAGGCACCCGCCAAGGAGGAGAAGGGCGTCAAGAAGCCTGCGGACAAAAAGGCGGCGGATAAGAAGGCAGCGCCTGCAGATAATAAACCTGCGGCACAGCAGCCGAAGAAGAAAAAGGATGACAACAAGGCGATCCAGGCGAGAACCAAGGGCGAACAGCGCACCGTGGATACCCGCGGCGCCGGCAATGTCAACTTAGACAAATACAACGAGAAGTACGAAAATATTGCCCCGGTGAACAAGAGCCTGCAAAACGACCATTCCGTCAACAAGCAGAAGCTCAAGCAGAAATCCCAGCAGTACCGCAAGGGCGGTATGCGCCAGTCCCGCAAGGAGACCGAGGCGGAGAAGCTCAAGCGCATTGCCGCTGAACGTGCGAAGAAGCCGCAGCTGGTCATCAAGGTTCCCGAGAGCCTGACGGTGGGCGAACTGGCGGCCATGCTCAAGCGTACCGCCGCCGAGGTCATCAAGAAGATGTTCACGGAGCTGGGCATGATGGCGACGGTCAACGAGGTCATCGACTACGACACCGCCGAGCTGATCGCCACGGAACTGGGCGCCAAGGTGGAAAAGGAAGTGGTCGTCACCATCGAGGATCGCATCATCGACGACAGCGAGGACAGTGCGGAAAATCTTGAGCCCCGTGATCCCGTCGTGGTGGTCATGGGTCACGTTGACCACGGCAAGACCTCCATTTTGGACGCCATCCGCAACACCTCCGTTACCGCTACCGAGGCGGGCGGCATCACCCAGCATATCGGTGCGTACCGTGTTTCTCTGGGCGGGCAGTCCATCACCTTCCTCGATACGCCCGGTCACGCCGCATTCACGTCCATGCGTGCCCGTGGCGCCATGGCGACGGATATCGCCGTGCTGGTCGTGGCCGCCGACGACGGCATTATGCCCCAGACGGTGGAGGCGATCAACCATGCCAAGGCCGCCGGTGTTTCCATCATCGTTGCGATCAACAAGATGGATAAAGAGGGCGCAACGGTGGATCGCATCATGCAGCAGCTGACCGAGTACGAACTTGTTCCCGAGGAATGGGGCGGCGACACGATCTGTGTCCCCGTTTCCGCCAAGACGAGAATGAATATTGACAAACTGCTCGAGTCCATCCTTCTGGTGGCGGAGATGCAGGAGCTGAAAGCCAACCCCAACCGTGCCGCCAAGGGCATCGTCATCGAGGCCCGCCTCGACAAGGGCAGAGGCCCCGTGGCGACCCTGCTGGTGCAGAACGGTACGCTCAAGAGCGGCGACGTGATCGTTGCCGGCACCGCAGTCGGTCGTGTGCGTGTGATGACCGACGATCGGGGCAGAACCGTCAAAAAGGCGGGCCCCTGCGTCCCTGTGGAGATCACGGGTCTTGCGGACGTTCCCCAAGCGGGCGATGTGTTCGACGCCGTTTCCGACGAGCGTCTTGCCCGTGAATTGGTCGAACAGAGAAAGCAGAGCGCCAAGGAGGAGCAGTTCAAACAGTTTGAAAAGGTCACGCTGGATAACCTCTTCGATTCCCTGCAGGCGGGCGAGCTGAAAGACCTGAACGTTATCGTCAAGGCGGACGTACAGGGCTCTGCGGAAGCCGTCAAGCAAAATCTGGAGAAGCTGTCCAACAACGAGGTGCGTGTGCGCATTATCCATGCCGGCGTCGGCGCCGTCAACGAGTCCGACGTCATGCTGGCGAACGCATCCAATGCCATCATCGTCGGCTTCAACGTCCGTCCCGACCCCGTCGCGGCGGTCAACGCCGAAAAAGAAGGCGTGGAAATGCGGATGTACCGTGTGATTTACGACTGCATCGAGGAGATTCAGGCCGCCATCAAGGGTATGCTGGCACCCAAGTTCCGTGATGTGGATATCGGTCGTGCGGAGGTGCGCCAGGTGGTGCACATCTCTTCCGTCGGCAACATCGCAGGCTGTTATGTGCTCAGCGGCAAAATCGCCCGCAACGCCAAGATCCGTCTCGTGCGTGACGGCATCGTCATCACCGAGAGCGAGATATCTTCCCTGCGCCGTTTTAAGGACGACGTCAAGGAGGTCAACAGCGGCTACGAGTGCGGCATCGGTCTGCATAAATATAATGATATTAAGGAAGGCGATATCTTCGAGGCGTATATCACCGAAGAGTATCGCGATTGAGGATAAGTTATGGCCGGACACAGAGTGGACAGAGTGTCGGAGGATATCCGGCGCGAGATCATGGCGGTGATCCGTGAGCTGAAGGATCCCCGTGTGCAGGACAAGCTGCTGACGGTGGTGCGCGTGGAGGTCAGCTCCGACGCCTCCTTCGCCAAGGTTTACGTCAGCGCCATGGAGGGCATCGAAACGGCAAAAACCGCAGTCAAGGGACTGGTCAGCGCAACAGGGTATATCCGCCGCACCGTCGGTCAAAACCTGCACCTGCGCAAGACGCCGGAGCTGAAGTTTATTGCCGATGATTCCATCGCCCACGGCATGGGCATCGTGAAAATCATGGAGGATCTGCATACAGAGGATGCGGATTGAAAAGGGTGATGTGGTATGAAGATCGCACTGCAGGAAGCCGTAGAATTGCTGCGGACGCACGATAATATTCTCATTTTGAGCCACGCACATCCCGACGGCGACACCCTCGGCAGCAGCTATGCGCTTTGCCGTGCGCTGCTGGCGCTGGGGAAGAATGCCGCCGTGCTGTGCGAGGATGAGATACCGCGCGTGTTTTCTTTCGTGGCGCAGGGGATGCCTCGCCCGGACTTCGAGCCGGACTATGTGGTGGCTGTGGATATTGCCACGGTCAAGCTGATGGGCGACTGCGTGGGCGAACGCTTTGGGGAGCGTGTGGATCTTTGCATCGACCATCACTATACCAACAGTATGTATGCCGAAAAGATATTGCTCGACGATACGGCGGCTGCCGCCTGTGAGATCATGTACCGGGTGATCCGGGGGCTGGGCGTGGAGATCACACCCATTATGGCGGAGTGTCTGTACCTCGGCGTGTCCACCGACACCGGCTGTTTCCGCTATTCCAACGTTACGTCCAACACCCTGCGCACGGCGGCGGAGCTGATGGACTTGGGTGCAGACTGCGCACGGATCAACCGCGAGGTGTTCGAGACGAAAAGCCGTTCCTTTGCGGCGCTGGAGCGCTTGGCGCTCAACAGCATGGAAACGTACTGCGACGGTCTGTTTGCTACGGTGCTCGTGACCCAGGAGATGTTCCGGGAGAGCGGTGCCGGTGAGAGCGAGTTTGACAAGATCGCCGCCATCCCCCGCCAAATGGAGGGCGTGCTGGTGGGCGCCGCCATCCGCGAGCAGAAGAACGGAACCTATAAAGTGTCCGTCCGCACCAATCCCCCCATGAATGCGGCGGAGATCTGCGCACAGATGAACGGCGGCGGACATCCGGCGGCGGCGGGCTGTACGCTGGAGGGCACGATCGAAGAAAACCGGCAGACACTGCTGCGTGTCGTGGAGACAGCCCTGCGCAAAGCGGGTAAAATTTGATGAAGCCATGCCGCAAGGACAAGCTCTTTGCGGCAGTTTTCTTTGCGCCCGCACGGCGAAAGGACAATTAGGAATTAGGAATGAGGAATTAGGAATTGAGGCAAGGAACCGGCGTGCAAAATTTTGCACGGTCGCAGACTGGCGAATAGTCCAGCGAAAGCTCAGGTTTGCTAAGCGGAAGCCCTTCCTGCGAGGGAGGGTGGCGAGGCGTAGCCTCGTCGGGAGGGTTTTTCCTCCGAGTTTTGCTGTCCGTTTACGGCGGTGTTTGGAACCCCTCAGTCTGCTGCGCAGACAGCTCCCCTCGCAGGTGAGCCATGGCGGACGTTGCGAAAAAAGTTGGATAAAGTAGGATAAAATCCTACCAGATGTCAAGGTGGACTTAATGAAAAACGAAGTCGCTTCGCTGATGCATAATGCATAATTTTGGTGGCTTTGCAAGCAAAGCATTATAATTGTGATACACCGTTCTGCGTAATCCATCAAAGGTTTGCGCCAAACGCCTTCCCTCGGGGGAAGGTGGGCGAGCGAAGCGAGGTCGGATGAGGGAAGAGTCCGCCATTCGATGCCAACCGTGGGTGGCATCGGAAAACACCGCTTTCCCTCATCAGTCACGGCTTATGCCGTGCCAGCTTCTCCCAAGAGAAGCATTGGTGCGGCAAAAAGTAGGATGAAGTAGGATAAAGTAGGATAAAATCCTACCCGAAGAAAAGATAGAATGCCCTTGCGACAGAAGAAAACGTACAGCCTCTTGCCCGTGCAAAATTTTGCACGCACCGTAAAAACGTTAGCCGGCTAACGTTTTTCCCTATATCAAAGGATTCAATGAATAATGAAGCCGCTTCGCTGATGAATAATGCATAATTTCGGTGGCTTTGCAAGCAAAGCGTTGTAATTAAAATGTCGTCATTCTGCATAAGGGGGAATTCTTACACCCCGTGCAAACTTTTGCACGGCAAGCAGGTTGGGATATAAAACATTTTATAGTATGTCAGTTGGGCGGCGGGAAACAAAAGACGTAAAAATACGCTCCGCACGGAGCGGTGGAGGGAGAAATATGTGGTTTATTTTTGCACTTTTATCGGCGGTGTTTGCGGCGCTGACATCTGTCCTTGCCAAGGTCGGCATTCAGGACGTCAACTCCACCCTCGCTACGGCGCTGCGCACGGCGGTCGTACTGCTGATGGCGTGGGGGATGGTGTTCCTGACGGATGCGCAGAACGGGATTTCCTCCATCAGCCGCAAGAGCTGGATTTTTTTGATTTTGTCAGGCATTGCCACGGGCGCATCGTGGCTGTGCTATTACAAAGCCTTGCAGATCGGCGAAGTGAGCAAGGTCGTCCCCATAGACAAGCTGAGCGTGGTGTTTACGATGGTGCTGGCGTTTGCGTTTCTGCATGAAAAATTTACGGCTAAATCTGTGTTCGGCGTGCTGTTGATCGGCGCAGGGACATTATTGATGGTATTATAAGGCAACACGCTGATTGCGCAGTGTTGTCTTATAAGAATGTTTTGTGAATGGTCTGTAAATTCTGCTCCCCTTTTGTTGACTTGAAACAAAAATGCGCATATAATATTGGATATAATTTACATGGGAGGGCTGTACGTTGCTTCAGCTTACCGATATTGTCAAAAGCTACAAAACAGGCGACACGGCGGTGCAGGCGCTCAAGGGCGTGAGCATTGCGTTTCGCAAAAATGAATTTGTATCCATCCTCGGCCCCTCCGGCTGCGGCAAGACGACGCTGCTGAATATCATCGGCGGACTGGATCGCTACGACTCGGGCGACCTCGCCATCATGGGGCGTTCCACCAAGGCGTTCAAGGATGCGGACTGGGACAGCTACCGCAACCATTCCATCGGTTTCGTGTTCCAAAGCTACAACCTGATTCCGCACCAGACGGTTTTGTCCAACGTGGAGCTGGCACTGACGCTGTCCGGCGTGTCCAAGGCGGAGCGCAGAAAGCGTGCGGTACAGGTGCTGGAAAAGGTAGGCTTGGGCGATCAGCTGAACAAGAAGCCCAACCAGATGTCCGGCGGGCAGATGCAGCGTGTGGCGATTGCCCGTGCGCTGGTCAACGACCCGGAAATTCTGCTGGCGGACGAGCCGACCGGCGCGCTGGATTCCGAGACCAGTGTGCAGATCATGGATCTGCTCAAGGAGATCGCGCAGGACAGACTGGTGATTATGGTCACCCATAACCCGGAGCTGGCGCAGGAGTATTCCACCCGCATTATCCGTCTGCTGGACGGCGTCGTTACCGGGGACAGCGACCCCTACGAGGGCGAGCCGATCGTACAGGCGGAGCCGACCCGGGAGGAACGCAAGCAGAAGAAAAAGGAAGAGAAAAAGCGCAAAAAAAAGGAGCGCACCTCCATGTCCTTCTGGACGGCGCTTTCCCTGAGCACCAACAACCTGATGACCAAAAAGGGACGCACCTTCATGACGTCCTTTGCCGGCAGTATCGGCATCATCGGCATTGCGCTGATCCTGTCCCTGTCCAACGGTTTCCAGCTGTACATCGACACCGTCCAGCAGGATGCCCTGTCCACCTACCCCATGTCCATCGAAAAGGAAACGATGGATATTTCCAGTATGCTGGAGTCCATGGCGCAGGCAGGCAAAAAGAAAGAGCACGAGCTGGATAAGGTGTATTCCAATCCCATCATTTCGGAGATGATGGGGATGTTCTCGGCGGATCTGACGACCAACGATCTGGCCGCGTTCAAGACATTCGTCGAGGACGAGAGCAACGGCATCGGCGAACTGCTGAGCACACCGCCGCAGTACGGCTACAACATCGACCTGAACGTCTACAAGCCCGACGTGCAAAACGGCATCGTGCAGATTTCCCCCGATAATGTCCTGACGGATCTGATGGGCAGTTTCGGCATGGGCACCGGCGATTCCTCAAACTCCATGATGAGTCTCGATTCCATGGCGTCCATGAGCCCGACCAATATGAGCATCTGGACGGAGATCATCGACAACGAGGAGATGATCGAATCCCAGTACGATATCCTCAAGGGGCGTATGCCCGAGGCGTACAACGAGGTCGTGATCGTCACCGACAGGAACAACGAGATCACGGATATGTCCCTGTATGCGCTGGGGCTTCTCGATCAAGAGGAGCTGATGAACGCCATTTCGGCGCTGATGAACGGCGAGAAGTACGAGCCTGTGGAGCATACCTTTACCTACGATGAGATCCTGTCCACGGAATTTTCCTTGGTTCTGCCGGCGGATTACTACGCCAAGAACGAGGACACGGGTCTGTGGGAGGATATGCGTTTCGACGACAACTACATGAACGAGCTGGTAGCGAGCGGCGAAAGGCTGAAAGTTGTCGGCATCCTGCGCCCGTCCGAGGAGGCGACGGCGACCTGCATCACCGGCACCATCGGCTATACCCGTGACCTGACGGACCATATTCTCCGTGAGACGGCCTCTCGTGAGATCGTCCAGGAGCAGCTGGCTTCCCCCGAGACGGATATTTTCACCGGTCTTACCTTTAAGGACGTGGAGGAAAAGGAGGCGCTTGCCGAGCGCACCAAGGAGAAGAAGCAGGAGGAATCCACCACAGCGGCGCCCGTTTCCACCGGTGCGCTGAACCCCACGGTGAGTGCGCTGGATGTCACGTCTGCGCCTGCGGTGCGGAGTGTGGCGACCACCATGACCGAGGACGAGGTGTATGCCTATATCGACGCCAATGTCCCGGCGGACGAGCAGGAAATGATGCGGGATTTCGTTCGCCTGTTCCTGAAAAATACCCGTTCCCTGAGCGAGCGCAAGCAGTTGACGGAATATTTGAACACCCTGTTGGCAGACTATGAGGTAGAGGGTGTCGGCAAGATCACCGGCGAGCAGGCGTATACCTACCTCTCCCTGATGGGCAAGGAGCAGAAGCTGTCCATGATCTCCGCCATGATCACCGGCGACACCTCCGCACTGGAGGGACAGCTGCCAGAGGAGATGACCACACAGCAGCCGGCCGGAGAAACGACGGAAACTGCGCCGGAAGCACCGCAGGAGCCGGAAGAGCCGGAGGAACCGCAGATCGAGGCGGCGGAAAGCCTGTCCGTCAACAAGGAGTTGCTGGGCATTGCGGATCTGGACAATCCCGACCGCATCAACCTGTACCCCGTGGACTTTGAGGCCAAGGAAAAGCTATCCGAGATCATTGCGCAGTACAATCAGGATATGCGCGATCAGGGCAAGGACGAAAACGTCATCGACTACACCGACTACATCGGCATTTTCCTGTCCTCCGTGACGACCATCATCAACGTGGTGTCCTATGTGCTGATCGCATTCGTGGCGATCTCTCTGGTGGTATCGTCCATCATGATCGGCATCATCACCTACATTTCCGTCCTCGAGCGCACCAAGGAGATCGGCATCCTGCGTTCCATCGGCGCCTCGAAGCGGGACATCTCCCGTGTGTTCAATGCAGAAACGCTGATCGTAGGTTTGGCGGCCGGGGTGATCGGCATCGGGGTGACGCTGCTGCTGAATATACCCGTCAATATCGTCATCAAAGCGCTGGTGGACATCTCCAACGTGTCCCGCCTGCCCATGGGCGGTGCAGTCATCCTGATCATCATCAGCGTGTTGCTGACCGTGATTGCAGGTCTGATCCCGTCCCGCTATGCGGCGAAGCGGGATCCCGTGGAGGCACTGCGCACAGAGTAAACAATATATAATAGAATCGGGGTCGCCTGTGCGGCCCCCTTTTTTTTTGAAAAGAGGAAGGTATGACAAGGGACGAAGCGCAACACCGAAAAATGACGCAAACGCCCATTCCGAAGCTGGTCATCCGGCTGGGGATCCCCACGACGGTCAGTATGCTCATCACGTCCATCTACAACATGGCGGACACCTATTTTGTCTCCCGCATCGGTACGAGTGCCGGCGGCGCCGTGGGGGTGGTGTTTTCGCTGATGGCTGTTTTTCAGGCGGTGGGCTATACCTTGGGTATGGGCGCGGGCAGTCTGCTGTCCCGCAGGCTGGGCGAAAAGGACAAGCAGGCGGCGGACAGCTATGTCTCGTCCGCCTTTTATGCGGCGATCCTGCTGGGAATCGGGATCACCGTCTGCGGCAGTGTGTTCATTCGTCCGCTGATGCATTTGCTCGGGGCGACGGACACCATTCTGCCCTACGCCGTGGATTATGGGCGGTATATCATCTACGGCGCCCCCGTCCTGTGCGCCTCCTTCGTGCTGAACAATGCCCTGCGCGCCGAGGGCAGAGCCGCCTTGGCGATGATCGGTCTGTGTGCCGGGGGACTGCTCAACATCGCCCTCGACCCCCTGCTGATCTTTGCGTGGGGGATGGGTATCGCCGGTGCGGCAGTGGCGACGCTGGTCAGCCAGTGCGTCAGCTTCCTCATTCTGTTGTCCATGTTCCTGTTCAAAAAGAGCATTTTAAGCCTGCACCCGCGCAACGCTTCCCACAGCATCCGCACCTACGGCGAGATCGTCTGGGTAGGACTGCCCTCCCTTTGCCGGCAGGGACTGGCGAGCGTCTCCACTGTTCTGCTCAACCGGCAGGCGGCAGCATTCGGCTTCGCAGCGGGTATGGCAAAGCTTGCCGAAACGGCAGCGGCAACGGCATATGCCGATGCGGCAGTGGCGGCGATGTCCATCGTCAGCAAGGTTTTCATGTTTATGCTCTGCGTGGCGCTGGGCGTGGGACAGGGATTTATGCCCGTGGCGGGCTATAACTACGGTGCGAAGCAGTACGACCGTGTGCGCAAAGCGTATCGCTTCACGGTATTGCTGAGCCTTGGACTGATGACCGCACTGGCGGCGGCTGTCTTTGTGTACAGCCCGCAGCTGGTCGCCCTGTTCCGCCGGGAGGATCCGGCGGTGGTGGAGATCGGTACGCTGGCGATGCGCTTGCAGTGTGTCGCCATGCCCCTGCAAACCCTGATCGTGCCCACCAATATGATCCACCAGTCCCTTGGCAAGTCGGCGCAGGCGACCTTCCTTTCGGCGTGCCGGCAGGGCATCTTCTTCATCCCACTGATTCTGCTGCTGCCCCGCTGGATCGGTTTGACCGGGGTGCAGGCGGCGCAGAGTGCGGCGGATGCGCTGACCTTTGCCGTGAGTATCCCCTTTGCCATTCATTTTTTCCGCAAACTGCGGCAGGAGGAAAACGCCCAAAGCACATAAGGCAACACCGCACACCCCGATTGTGCGGCGTTGCCTTAAAAGTTTCGCTTAAGCCTTTGGGAAGGCTTGCAGACTGTCGAAAAAGTGTTTCCGGTTTTTTCTGCACTGCCGTGTATGCGCTCGGGCGACGTTACCGGCAGCTTGGCTCCCCTGCGAGGGGAGCTGTCTGCAAAGCAGACTGAGGGGTTAAAACATCGCTGTAAGCAGACAGCAAAACTCGGCGCTAAAACCCTTCCGACGAGGTGGACGCCTCGCCGCCCTACCTCGCCGGGGGTTCTCCGGTGGGATGCACAAATCCCACAATTTTCTGTGAGAAGCGTTTTTCTCTCAAAGAAATATCTCTACTCCTTGCCCTTGTACTTTTCCCGGGTGGCAATGCCGCCCCGGATGTGCCGCTGGGCTTTGTTGATGTCCAGTACACTGCGTACCTCGTGGTACAAACAGGGGTTCAGCTTTTGCAGTCGCTGGGAAACGTCGGTGTGCACCGTCGATTTGCTCACCCCGAATTTCTTGGCCGCATCCCGCACCGTCGTCTGATTTTCCACAATGTATGTACCGAGCTCGACCGCCCGTTCTTCTACGATTCCTTTCAATCTGTCCGCCTCCTATCGTGTCACTGCAATATATGCGCCGAGGGGAAGAAATATGCGAAACCGACAGAATTATTCCGAAAGATAAAAATAAATTTCAAAAATTAGGTTCATCACGGATTTTTGTGGGATTAAAAGTTTCGGTCAAGCCTTTTTAAAGG
>JBJEQK010000037.1:0-16983 GCA_051881715.1 Acutalibacteraceae bacterium | reverse complement strand
TACTTATCTTTGCCCTCTGTCCGCAAGCTATCCCCCAACTTTCCGTGATGAACCTCTTTTTTTGGTTCATCACGGATTTTTGTGGGATAACAGTTTCGGTCAAGCCTTTTCAAAGGCTTGCGGATTCCAAAGGCAGCGCCTTTGGTCGCCGACCGCAGTCGGCGAAATCCTAACACCAGAAAAGCGCAGGAGGGGAGCCAAAACAGTCCGGTGGACTGTTTTGGCGTGGGGAACCCTCGCCGGGGGTTCCCCGGTGCGAAGCACAAATCCTACAATTTTCCGGGAAGAACTCCTTTTTTCACTGTTATGTTTGCAGCAGCCGGCGCAGACTTTCCTGCAGCTGTGTGTCTTGCGGGAATAGGGCGCACGCCTTGCCGAGAACCGCCTCGGCGTCCCCTTTGCGTCCGGTGCTGTAGCAGGCGAGGCTAAGCAGGGCATAGGGCAGGGCGGCGTCCTGCTCTTTTTCTGTTATAGATACCGCTCGAGCGGAGAGCGCGGCGACCATATCCCACACCTCGGCTTCGGCGTAGAACTGTGCGGCGTTTGTCCACGGGGACGGGTTTTGCGGCGCTTCGGCACAGGCGCGCAGATGCCACCGCTCTGCTTCGGGTCGGTTGCCGAGTCGGGTGTAACATTCGGCGAGCTGCTGCATACACTTGCACCGCTCCTCTTTCCACAGCGCTGTGGGCAGGGCGAGATAGCGCCGCAGTGTCCGTGCCGCATCGTCGTACCGCGCGGCGGACAGGTATTCCCTGCCCAGGGCAAGTATGGCGTGTGTGTTGTCAGGATGCTTGCGCACATCCCGTTCTCGCAGGGCGAGCGTACTGTTTTCCTCCATGCGAATCCCCTCCGAGAGCAGTATATGGGAAACGGCACAGGAGGGTGCACAGGGAACAACTTCTTCTTTCGGGATTTATTCCCGTATATCTTCCATAATGGCAAAGGCGCAGCGGATGCCGTCTACCGAAGCGGATACGATGCCGCCGGCGTAGCCTGCTCCCTCGCCGCAGGGGTACAGACCGTTGATGTTGGCCTGATAAAATTCGTCCCGCAGGATGCGCACGGGGGAGGAACTGCGCGTTTCGGGTGCAGTAAGTACCGCCTCGGGCATGGCGAAGCCCTCAAGCATACGGTTCATTTTGACCAGCGCGTCCGCCATGGTGTCGGTGACCCGTTTGGGCAGGACGCGGCGGATATCGGAATAGACAACGCCGATGGGGTAGCTGGGACGGATGGCACCGCCGTGGGTGGAGGGCGTGTCGCTTAGAAAATCGCCGACCAGCTGTGCCGGTGCGGCGTAGCTTTCGCCGCCGAGACGGAACGCCGTGCGCTCGATCTGTCTTTGCAGTTCAAAGCCGGAGAGCACATCTTCACTGGGGAAGTCCTGCGGTTCAATGCCCACCAGCAGTGCGGCGTTGGAGTTTTCCGCGTCCCGGGCATATTCGCTCATGCCGTTGACCACCACGCCCCCCGCTTCGGAGGCGGCGCCCACGACTGTACCGCCGGGACACATACAAAATGTATATGCCCCTCTGCCGTGGGGCGGATGACAGGACAGTTTATAGTCTGCGGCGCCGAGGGCGGGATGCCCGGCAAAGGCGCCATACTGCGCTTTGTCGATAAATTCCCGGGGATGCTCAATGCGTGCACCGACGGAGAAGGGCTTCTGCATCATCTGCACGCCCTTGCGGCGGAGCATCTCGATGGTGTCCCGCGCGGAGTGGCCGATGGACAGCAGCAGCGTGTCGGTCTCGACGTCTACGGTCTGTCCGCTTTCGGTCTCGTAAGACACGCCGTGTACGGCCTTGTTGGCGATGATCACATCGCACAGCCGGCACCCGAAGCGCACTTCGCCGCCCAAGGAGATGACTTCCTCCCGGATGGACTTGACCACGGCAGCAAGCTTGTCGGTGCCGATGTGGGGCTTTGCCGACCAGAGAATCTCCTCCGGCGCGCCTTTGGCGGCAAGTTCCAAAAAGACCTTGCGGCAAAGTTTGTCCTTGATGCCCGTGGTGAGTTTGCCGTCGGAAAAGGTGCCGGCGCCGCCTTCGCCGAACTGGACATTGGAATTTTCGCAAAGCTGTCGGCTTTGAAAAAAATGCTGTACATCCCGGGTGCGGGTATCCACATCGTGACCTCGTTCGAGGACGATGGGGCGCAGTCCTGCCCGGGCGAGGGTCAGAGCGGCGAACATCCCCGCAGGACCGAAGCCGGCAATCACGGGACGGAAGGGACTGTTGCGCCGCATGGGCGGTTCCTCGTAGACGAAAGGCTCCGCGTGGCTTACCTTGTCCGAACGGCTGCGGCGGATCAGCTCGTCCTCGTCGCCGCTGACCTCCGCCTCCACGTTGCAGACGAAGAAAATATTGTCCTTTTTGCGGCTGTCCACCGCCTTTTTGGTCAGGCGGACAGACAGAATTCTGCTCTCATTACAGCGCAAAACGGACGCCGCCGCACTGCGCAGGTCGGTGTCCTGCATGGTCAGCGGCAATTTTAGTTCTGTGATCTTGATCATAACAGTCTCTTTTCCGATTTCATTCCCGAACCTTCCGCGCGGCGCAGGCCCCGGCCAGTCTGCCGGAGGACCATGCAAAGGTCAGGTTGTAGCCGCCGCAGCGACCGTCTATGTCGAGGATTTCCCCTGCGGCAAACAGACCGGGGGAAAGCTTGGATTCCAGTGTATCGCTAAACTGGGAAAGCTCTGCGCCGCCCGCCGTGACCTGCGCGTCGGGAAAGCCCTTGGTGCCGAGGACGGCAACGTTTTTTTGCTTAATGGCGGCGGATAAGGTGCGCAGGTGCCTGTCCGTGAGCGTTTTACACGGCGCAGACAGACGCACATCCAAGGAGGTTTTCAGCAGTGCCTGCCCGATGCGGCTGTGGAGAAGTCCCGCAAGGTACTGCTCTAAGGGACGCTCCCCGTCCCGTTCACGGCACGAGCGCAGATAGTCGAACAGCGCTTCGTGCGAAAGCTCGGGCACGAAATCGATCGCCACCGTTGTGCCGTCCTTTGCAAAGCGGCTCAATTCCATGGCCGCAATGCCCGAAAGTCCGTAATCCGTGAACAGCAACTCGCCGTCCGTGCGGTGGACAGTGCCGTCTTTTTCCCGCAGGGTCAGCGCCGCCGTGGTGCGCAGTCCCTTGAGAGCTTTGACAAAGTCTGTTTCGGTGCGCATTTGCACAAGCGCCGGACGAAGCGGCGTGATGCGGTGTCCGAAGGCTTGCAAAAGGGTATATCCACTGCCGTCCGAACCCTGTGCGGGCGAAGCTTTGCCGCCGCAGGTCACGATCACGGCACGGGAGCGCAGAGCACCGGCTTCGTACAAGCCGCCCTTTTTGCGCAGTTCCGAAACGGGCGTTCCGCAGACAAACCGAACACCCAGTCTGCCGCATTCCAGCCGCAGAACATCCAGCACGGAGGATGCCGCCATGGAGCGGGGATAGACCCTGCCGGCACTGTCGGTGACGGTCAGCAGACCCATGGAGCGAAAGAAGTCCATGTTGCTCTGCACGTCGTAGATGTTCAGAACCTTTTTCACAAAATCGGGCGCATTATAGTCGGCGGGGGAAGCGTGGATGTTCAGCAGGTTGCACCGTCCGTTGCCGGTGGCGAGGATCTTTTTGCCCACACGCTCTAACTTTTCGATGATGGTCACATCGGCGCCCTGCCGCTTTGCTTCAATGGCGGCGGCAAGACCCGATGCGCCGCCGCCGATGACAAGTATATCTGATGGATGCATAGCTTACTGCATTGCCCGCTGTGCCGCTTCCCGCAGGGTGGCCAGCGCTTCCTTGGCCGCATCGAGGAAACGATCGTCCTCGGGGGTTTCCGCCTCGACCGACACACGGGGACAGCCCGCTTGCAGCAGTGCACGCAGGAACGGCGTCAGGTCAAATCCGTCATCCCGACGGGGGTAAACGCGTCCGACAGGCTCGGCAACGTGGGCGTGCAGAAGCTTGTCCCCACAGTCGGTGATGGCGCTCATGGGGTCATCCTCCTTGTACATATGGTACAAGTCCGCAAGGCACCGCACCAAAGGATTGCCCACGGCGTCGGAGAGCTCTTTTGCCTCGGAGACCGTGTGGATCATATCGCCGCCCTTCTTTTCGAGGGGTTCGATGGCAATGGGGATCCCGTACGGCGCCACGCTGGGTGCGGCAATGTCCCGCAGGAAGGTCACGATGTCCTCGAACACATCCGCAGGGGTGAGTCCCTCGGGAATGCGGCGGGAAGCGCCCGAGCCGTAGACGATGGTCTGTATGCCGAGGGCATGACAGCGTGCAGCGGCCTTTTCGCAGTAGCGGCGCAGGGCATCCGGGTCCGCCTGCAAACGGTTGACAAACATCCCGTCCGCAAGGTACATATAGCCCGATTCGATCGGCAGACCGATGTCCTGTGCCTTTTGCAGATAGGCGGCAAAGTCGTCGTCGCTGAGCTTAACGATATTCTTGATCTCCACTTCGGCATAGTCGAAGCCGGCTTCACGCAAAAGTGCGATACGCTCCAAGCTTGTGCCGATACAGCTTCCAAAACGAATCATAAATTATTCTTCCTTTCCTGTGCATTTTTGAGCATTTCACCGGCGTTTTCCAGCTGCAAAGCTGTAATATTGCTGCCGGAGCCGATGCGGGCGATTTCGGACTTGCGTCCTTCAAAATCCAAGGTGCGGATGGCGGTGAAGGTTTGTCCGTCCCGCACGGATTTGGAAATGAGCAGGTGGGTATCTGCCATGACGGCGATCTGGGACAGGTGGGTCACGCAGATGACCTGGTGGGATTCGGCGACCTCGGCCAGCTTCAAGCCGATCTTCTCTGCCGCCAGACCGCTGACGCCGGTGTCGATCTCGTCAAAGATGAGCGTGTCCACCGCATCACAGGCGGAGAGGACATTTTTGATCGCCAGCATGATGCGGGAAAGCTCGCCGCCCGAAGCAATTTTGACAATGGGACGGGGCGGCTCCCCGGCGTTTGCGGAGATGAGGAACTCGATCTTGTCCGCACCGCCCGCAGACAGGGGGATCATTTCGTGCTGCACAACGAAACGCACGGACGGCATATTGAGAAACTCCAGCTCCCGGCAGACATTTTCGGCGAAAAGCTCCCCGGCCTTGCGGCGGCTTTCCGTCAGCTTCTGCGCGGCGTGCTGTGCTTCGGTCTGCAAATGCGCGATCTGTGTGCGAAGCTGCTGTGTCCGTTCGTCGGAGGTGGTGATCCTTTCGGCTTCAGTTTCGATCTTTTCTAAAAATTGCAGCATTTCCTCTTCGCTCTCGCCGTATTTTTTGGACAGGCGATACAGCACATCCAGCCGTTCCTCTGCCGCGTCCAGCTCCCGGGGATCCATGTCCAGAGACTCCTGCGCCTCGCGGATCTCGGCGGCATATTCCCGGGCGTCCAAGGCGGCGGACTCCAAAAACTCTGCGATGGGACGCATACTCTCAAAGAAATCCGAAGCCTCCGCAAGGCTTTCGGCAGCGTCGGAGAAAAGGTTTGCGCCGCCGTTCATTTCGTCGTCGCCGCAGATGGCGGTGTACGCCGTGTGCAGGGCACGCAGAACGGTCTCGCTGTTGCGGTACAGGGCGATCTTGTTTTGCAGTTCGTCCCGCTCGCCGATGCGGATATCCGCTTGGCGCAGTTCCTCGATCTGGTAGTTGAGCATATCCAGCCGTCTGGCTTTTTCCCCCTCGTCCGTTTTGAGGGACGAGAGCTCTTTTTTGGCGCTTTGCAGCGCTTTGTACGCATCTTTATACGCCGCCAAAAGCTCCCCGTTGCCGGCCAGTGCGTCGATGTAGGCAACGTGCTTTTCCGGCTGGAACAGCGCCTGACTGTCGTGCTGACCGTGGATGTTCACCAGCGCCGCACCCAGTGTTTTGAGCATGGACACGGAGACGGGACAGCCGTTGACACGGCAGGAGTTTCTGCCGTCGGCGGTGATGCGGCGGCGGAGGATGACTTCGCCGTCAAAGTCGATCTCAAACGCCGACAAAATCTGCTCGACCTGCGCACCGCAGTCGGTGAAAACGGCGGTGACCTCGGCACGGTCGGTGCCGGTGCGCAGAATTTCACGGGAAGTCCGTTCACCGAGCACAGCGTTGATGGAGTCGAGAATGATGGATTTGCCGGCGCCGGTTTCGCCGGTGAGGATGTTGAAGCCGCGGCTGAAATGCAGTTCTGCGCTTTCGATGATGGCGACATTTTCAATTTTCAGTTCCGAGAGCATAGATTTACACTCCTTTGGAGGGATCTTCCTCGAGGATGGACTGAATGGTGTGGCTGATCTGCACCGCTTGCTGGGGTGTGCGGAACAGGGCAAAGATGGTGTCGTCGCCGGCCAGAGAGCCGACAAGACCTTCCCAGTGCATGGAGTCGAAAGCGGCGCAGGCGGCCTGCGCCATGCCGGTGTAGCAGTGCAGAACGAGGGCGTTGCCTGCGTAGTCGGCGCTCTTGACGGAGTGGACGAAGATGGAGCGGAACTTAAATTCCAGATTTTCCTCCTCCGGTTTGTCACTGACGGCGTAGCGGTACTGACCGCTCTCGTCCATCAGCTTGACGATGCGCAGTTCCTTGATATCGCGGGAGATGGTGGCTTGCGTCACATCAAGACCCGCCTCACGAAGACGGAGAAGCAGATCCTCCTGTGTGCCGATAACCGATTCGGCAATGAGCTGCAGGATGAGTTTCTGGCGTTTCTTTTTCATTGGGTCAACCCCTTTGCTGCAATTTTGTATGGTAAATGTCGATGAAGTTGTCTGTTTTGATGCGGATGAAAAAGGCGGGTGTCTCCGATTTGCAGATGCGTACCACGGCGCCGCTCGGAATGGGCGTGGGTTCGCCGCCGTCACAGGTCAGCGCCAGTTCGCTGTCCGTGGTGGCTGAAATCTGCATGACGGTCTGCGGCGCAAACAGGAGTGTCCGCCCGGAAAGGGCGTGGGGACAGATGGGGGTCAGGAGAATGCTTTCCAGCGACGGATCGACTACGGGACCGCCGGCGGAGAGGGAATAGGCGGTGGAGCCGGTGGGCGTTGCGAAGATCACGCCGTCCCCGAGGTATTCACCGACCGAGTGCCCGTCCGCCTGTACGCAAAGACCGGTCAGCTTTGCGGCGCCCATGCGGGAGAGCACGGCGTCATTGATGCACAATTCGCTGTGCAGAACGGCATCCCCCTGCAAAATTTCCGCCCGCAGGAGCATCCGCCGTTCGGTGACGTAGTTGCCCGTCAGCAGTTCGCCGAGCATGGACAGCTCGTGCCGCTCCAGTCCCGCCAGAAAGGCAAGACGGCCTGCGTTGATGCCGAGAACGGGTTTGCCGTAGCGGATGGCACGGTGGGCGGCGAAGATGATACTGCCGTCGCCGCCGACGGCCAGTACCAGATCGCACTTTCGCAGGATGGTGTCCTCGTCGGCAAACGCCGCCCGTGTGTGGGCAAAGACGGCGGACATGGACTGCTCCATGCAGTAGTCGATGCCCAGAGAATCCAGCACCGCACAAATATTCTCGGTGATGCTGCGGGCATTTTCACGGGTCAGATTGGGAAAAAGGGATATGTTCATACGCTTCATTCCTTGTCGAGTTTTGCGTGGGAGCTTTCGACCAGTGCGGCGACGTCGGTTTCCACAGTGACGGCGCCGGTCTCCGTTTTGCGGATATACATTAAATATTCAATATTGCCCTCCGGCCCCTTGATGGGGGAGAAGGTCAGCCCCTGCACGGTAAATCCGTTGTCGGCGGCAAACTGCGTGATGTCCCGCACGACCGCCTCATGTACGGCTTTGTCCCGCACAACGCCCTTTTTGCCCACGTTTTCACGCCCGGCTTCAAACTGGGGCTTGATGAGACAAACGGCTTCGCCGCCGTCCCGCAGGAAGGTGCGCAGAACGGGAAGGATGATCTTCAGCGAGATAAAGGAAACGTCCACGCTGGCGAAGTCCGCCGTATCGGGGATCTGTTCACGGGTGCAGTGGCGAAAATTGGTGCGTTCCAAGTTGACCACACGTGCGTCCGTGCGCAGTTTCCACGCCAGCTGCCCGTAGCCCACATCCACGGCGTAGACTTTTGAAGCACCGCTTTGAAGCATACAGTCCGTAAATCCCCCGGTGGAAGCGCCCACGTCGATGCACACGGCGCCGTCCAGCCGGATCGGGAATTCCGCCATCGCCTTTTGCAGTTTCAGACCGCCTCGGCTGACGAAGGGATTGATGTTTTCCCGCACCTCGATCACGTCCTCACCCTTGACGGGCTGACCGGCCTTGAGCGCCTTTTGTCCGCCGACATAGACAACGCCCGCCATGATCAGTGCCCGTCCCCGCTCCCGGGAGGGGACAAGACCGCGCGCCAAAAGCTCTGCATCCAGACGGTTTTTTTCAGCCATGTTCATCACCTGCGATTTTATGAAAATGCAAAATTATGCAAGAATTTTCTGCCGGATGGATTCTGCATCCAGTCCGAATTTTTTCAGCTGCGCCTGCACGGAAGCCTGCGGGACGAAGCAATCGGGAACGGCGGTGAGGGAGTACTGACCGCCGAAACCGTTTTCCAAAAGCAAAAGCGCAAAGGCTTCGCCCACACCTGCACTGCGCACACCCTCTTCAAAGAAGAAAACTTTTTTGCAGGAAAGCGCCTCCTGAACGGCGCCGGGGTCGATGGGCTTTATTCGACCAAGCTTGATCACCTTGGCGTCCAGTCCCTGCACGGCGTGCATGGCTTCGGCGGACACCCTGCCGTAGGTGACCACAGCCACGTCGGCGTCC
Source organism: Acutalibacteraceae bacterium (assembly GCA_051881715.1). GTDB lineage: Bacteria > Bacillota > Clostridia > Oscillospirales > Acutalibacteraceae > UBA1425. The sequence continues at coordinate 8,241 of JBJEQK010000037.1, read as the reverse complement.
TGCCGACCGTACACATCGTATGCGCAGAAGGTCGGCACGTAATCCTCGGGGAAGGCAGGCTCCTGACCGCGCGGATAGCGCACAGCCACCACGCCGGGATCGTCGTACAAAGCCTTCTGCATATCGTGCCGCAGTTCCGCATAGCTGGCGGGGGAATAGATGCGCACATCGGGGATGCTGTTCAGAAAAGCCACATCATAAATGCCTTGATGGGATTCGCCGTCCTCGCCCACAAGTCCTGCACGATCCACGGCGAGGACCAGCTTTTGTTTTTGCAGGGCGCCGTCGTGGAGGATTTCATCGTAGGCACGCTGGAGGAAAGTGGAATACAGCGCCACGACCGGCTTCATCCCGGTGCGGGCAAGACCGCCGGAAAAGGTGACGGCGTGTTCCTCGGCGATGCCCACGTCAAAGAATCGGCGGGGGAACCGCTCCTCAAAGCCCTTGAGTCCCGTGCCGATGGACATGGCGGCAGTGACGGCGCAGAGGGTGCGGTCATGCAGTGCCGCTTCGCACATATACCGACCGAATTCTTCGGAAAAGTTGGTGCCGCAGGTCACGGGTTCGCCGGAGTCGATGTCAAACTTGGAAATGCCGTGGAACAGGCTGGGGTCGTGCTCGGCATGGGTGTAGCCCTTGCCCTTGGTGGTATGCACGTGGAGAAGCACCGGCTTTTTGACCAGCTTGGCAGTTTCCAGCGCATCGGTCAGCTGTTTGATGTTGTGCCCGTCCACGGGACCCATATAGCGAAAACCCATATCCTCAAACAGATTGCTGCCGTAAAGGTCGTTTTTGATGCGGTTTTTGGTGCGCATGATCAGCCGTGCAAAGGGTTTGCCGATGAGGGGAATGTGGTTGAGCAGACATTCCGCCCTCGCCTTGAAGCGCACATACTCGGGCTTGGAGCGGATCACGGCAAGGTACCGTGCGAAAGCGCCCACATTGCGGGAGATGGACATCTCGTTTTCGTTGAGCACCACGATCATGCGGCAGTCGGAACGACCGGCGTTGTTGAGCGCCTCGTAGACAAGTCCCCCTGTAAAGGAGCCGTCGCCGATGACGGCCACGGTGTAGCTCTTGTCCTCGTTGAGCTGATTGCCCCGCACCACGCCGTAGGCGGAGGAAACGGATGTGCCGGAGTGACCGGAGTAGAAGATGTCGTGTTCGCTCTCGTTGGGGCGGGAAAAGCCGGAGATGCCGCCCTCCTGACGCAGGGTGGAAAAGCGTTCATAGCGCCCCGTGAGCAGTTTATGGGTATAGACCTGGTGCCCCACGTCAAAGATGAGCTTGTCCTTGGGGGAGTCGAATACTTTATGCAGCGCAACGGTCAGTTCCACCACGCCGAGATTGGAGGCGAGGTGACCGCCGGTATGGGAGACGGTGTCGATCAGCACTTCGCGGATCTCGGCGCAGAGCTCCTGCGTCTGTGTTTCGTCCAGCTTCTTGACGAAGGCCGGGGAAGTGATTTTGTCCAGATACTTCAAATTCATCATCTGTTTCATTTTTTTCGGGTACACAGCGTCTGCGCAAGGGTGCGCAGAGCTTCCCCCTGTTCGCCGAAGCTTTCTATGGCGGCTACGGCGTCGGCAGTGTATCTTTCGGCCTCTGCCCGGGCTGTCTCCAGTCCGCAGAGGGTAACGTAGGTGTTCTTGTTTTGTGCGGCGTCACTGCCCACAGGCTTGCCCAAGGTCGCCGTGTCGCTCGTCACGTCGAGAATATCGTCCACGATCTGGAAAGCGAGTCCCACACCCTTGGCGTAAGTCTCTGCGGCGCGGATCGCATCCTCCGATGCGCCTGCGGCAATACAGCCGAGGGCGCAGGCGGCGCGGATCAGGCAGACGGTTTTCAGACAGTCTGTTTGGCGCAGGGTGTCGAGTGTGACGGCTTTGCCCTCGTTTTCAAGATCCATGGTTTGCCCGCCGATCATGCCCAGATGTCCCGCCTCCCGTGCGAGGGTGGCGCAGGCTTTGGCGATGCGTTCCGGCGGCAGTTCCGCCTTGGCAAGGGTGGCAAACGCCAGCGTCAAAAGACCGTCCCCCGCCAGCAAAGCGTTGGCGTAGCCGTAGCGGATGTGGCAGGCAGGCTTTCCCCGGCGCAGGTCATCGTTGTCCATGCAGGGAAGGTCGTCGTGGATGAGGGAGTAGGTGTGGATCATTTCCACCGCCGCGGCAAAGGGCATGGCTTTTTGTACATCACCGCCGCAGACGCGGCAAAATTCCAGCACCAGATACGGGCGGATGCGCTTGCCGCCGCCGGAGAGACTGTAGCGCATGGCGTCGCAGACGACGTCCGTGCCGTCAATGGCCGTGTCGAGGTAGCGCTCGATCTGCGGCAGATACGTTTCCAAATCAGGTTTCATCCTCTGCCTCCTCCTTTTCGGACAGCTCGGTGATCTTCTGCTCGGCGTTGTCCAAGCATTTGCTGCAAAAGCGGATCAGCTCGGAAGCTTCGGTGTACAGCTTCAGCGAATCGTCCAGCGGCAGAGTGCCGTTTTCCAGCGCTTCGGTGATGGCGGACAGGCGATCCATGGCCTGCTCATAGGTATATTTTTTCAAAGGGATTCAACCTCCGTTTTTTCTGCAATACAGTCGGCTTTGCCGTGGGCAAACCGCAGGGTCAGCCGATCCCCTGCGCAAAGCGAAGCGGCATCGCGGATCGGGATGCCGTCCTTTTCCGCAATGGCGTATCCCCGGGTCAGCACTTTCAAGGGACTGAGCGCATCCAGCTTGCCGCACAGCAGGGCAAAGCGGTTTTGCGTGCTTTGGAGCGTGCGGCGCATGGCGTGATCGGCTTTGTCGGAAAGACTGTCGAGCATCAGCCGGTGATGCTCCAAAAAACGCTTCGGATCCTGCAAGCGGCTTGCCTGCCGCAGACGCAGGCGCTCCTGCTCTATCCGGGCGGTCAGGGCACGGCGGCATCGCATTTGAAAGCTCAGCAGAACGCCCCGCTCCTCCATGCTGTCCGGCACAGCGAGCTCTGCGGCGGCGGAGGGGGTCGGGGCACGCAGATCAGCGGCAAAGTCGCAGATGGTGAAGTCGGTCTCGTGCCCGACGGCGGAGATGACGGGAATTTGAGAGGAGGCCACGGCACGGGCAACGCTCTCCTCGTTGAACGCCCACAGATCCTCCACGGAACCGCCGCCCCGTCCGACGATGAGCACGTCGGCGGCTTTTTTTGCATTCATGCGGCGGATGGCGTCGCAGATCTGCGGCGCCGCCGAGGCGCCCTGTACCTGCACGGGAGCAAGGATGATCTGCGCCATGGGAAAACGCCTGCCCAGTACGTTGCAGATATCCCGAAAGGCGGCGCCCGTGGCGGAGGTAACGACGCCGATGCGCATGGGGCAGGGAGGAATGGGCTTTTTGCGACTTTCGTCAAACAGCCCTTCCGCCGCCAGCTTTTTCTTCAGCTGTTCAAACGCCACGTGCAGTGCACCTGCGCCGTCGGGCTGCATATCGTCGATGTACATCTGGAACTGTCCGTCCCGGGGAAACAGGGAAACCCGACCCCGTACCAGCACACGCATCCCGTTTTCGGGCAAAAAGCGCAGGCGGGACGCCTCGGTGCGGAACATCACCGCACGCAGGGCGCTGGCGTCATCCTTGAGCGTCAGGTAAAAGTGACCGGTGCGGTAGTGGTTGGTGAAGTTGGAGATCTCACCGCTCACATATACCGTGGACAGGTTGCGGTCTGCATCCAGAATGGATTTGACGTAGGTGTTCAGTTGTGTAACGGTTAAAACAGTCATAACTTCTTCTCGTGCTGTAACCTCGCAAGACAGGCGATCCCGGCCGCATTGTCGCAGGAAAACTCCGGCTTTGCGAACACGCTCTCAAAGCGTTCGGAAAGCGTTTTGCGAAGCAGTGTGTTGGACATCACGCCGCCGGAAAAGACCAGCGGCAGGTTTCCGTAGGTTTTCACGGCGAAATCCGCCATGGCGCAGAGGGCTTCGCCGATGTAGCACAGACAGTATCGGCAGATATCGGCGGGGGAATCCCCCTTTTTGTGCATCTGCTCGCACTGGTTTTGCAGACCCGAAAGGCTGCAGCAGCCGTCTTTGAGGCGGATGTGTATGTTGAATTTGCGCTCGCTCTTTTGGGACTCGGCGTCCACAAATTTTCCGGCAGGAAAAGGAAAACCCAGCATCACGCCGACCCGATCCACCGCTTGTCCTGCTTTGAGGTCGAGGGAGGAGAGAACGGTCTCGGTGCGGAAAACTTTTTCTTCGTCCGGCTGTACCAGAACGACCTCCGTGGTGCCGCCGGAAACGTGAAAGGCAAGAAAGCTTTTTTCAAAAAGGTCGGTGCGCTCGGCAGACCAAAGGGCGGCGGCGATGTGCCCCGCCTGATGGGAGAAACTGTACAGCGGCACCTGCAGCGCCTTAGCCATGCAGGAAGCGGTGTTGACGCCCACAAGGAAGCAGGGCATATAGGACCCTTCCGCATCCCGGGGACGGGCGGAAACGCCGACAGCGGCGATCTCGCTGCATTCCGGCAGTGCGCCGAAAACTTCCGGCAAAGCCGTCGTGTGGTGGAAAACCGCATCGCTCTGCCGCAGTCCCAGCTGCCCCTCCCGCACAGGCAGAAGGCGCCGTTCGCTGTGCAGCTGCTCGCCGTCCAGCAGGGCGGCGGAGGTGGTGTAGTTGCTGGTGTCGAATCCGATGTACTGCATCATTCGGCTTCCTTTTTGCGCAGATAGCTGCGCAGAACGCCGTTGACGAAGGCGGCGTCCTCCGCTGAGGCGTATGTTTTGCACAGTTCAACCGCCTCGTTGACCACCACGCCGTCCGGTGTGCCGCCGATGCGCAGTTCCCCGAACGCCAGACGCAGTACGGCAAGGGACACGCGGGAAATACGGTTTGCTTTCCAGCCCTGCAAATTCTGCTCGATCAGAGCGTCGATGGCGTCCAGCTCGGCAAAGACGGTGTGTACGGTGCTGTCGGCAAACTTGTCCAGCACGATCATCCCGTCCTCCGCCGCCAGAGCGATCACCGCCTCCGGCTCCATTTCCGGGTGAAAGGATTTATCAAATAAAAGCAGGAAAGCCTGTTCTCTGGCTTCATGTCTTGTCATACGCACTCTTCCTCTCCTGTCTGCGAAAACCGCAGATGTAGACATTTATTCAGTAAACAGTATTATACCATAGCTGCGGCGTATATACAACACTTTTTTGCATAAAAATACAAAAGAGCCGCCGCTTTTCCGTGCGGCAGCTCCCTGTGTGCGGAATCGGAAAGATTCATGAAACCATCGTTTTCATAGACTCGATGCACTTTTTGCAGACCTTCTTGCCCATGTGGTCGATCACATCGTCCGCGCTGTTGCAGAAGATGCAGGCAGGCTCGTATTTTTTCAGAATGATCTTGTCGTCCTCCACAAAAATTTCCAAAGAGTCCTCATTGTCCACTAAATCGAAAAGGCGTCGAAGCTCCTTGGGCAGTACGATGCGTCCAACGTGGTCGATACGGCGAACAATACCCAGTGATTTCATAGTGTCTTATCTCCTCCTGAAGAGTTTTCTTGTGGAATACGCACTCACACAATGCGTATTCGCTGATTCTACATAAAGATACCATAATTTGACAGTTTTGTCAATAGAAAATCAAGATTATTTATTTCCATAGCCAAAAAAGAAAAAATAAACGCATAATGTTGGCAATTTGGATTACTTTTCTGCCGGAAAGAGTTGCATTTTGTACAAATATACAAATCGTAAAAAAAAGGAAAAAACAACTTGCATATTTTGAAAAAAGAGGATAAAATAGGAAAGGTTAAAATTAAACAAAAAATTTGGAGGTAATCAACCATGTCCGTTAAAGTTGCAATCAATGGCTTCGGCCGCATCGGCCGTCTCGCATTCCGTCAGATGTTCGGCGCAGAGGGCTACGATGTCGTCGCCATCAATGACCTTACCAAGCCTTCGATGCTTGCAAACCTGCTCAAGTATGACACCGCACAGGGCGGCTACTGCGGCAGAATCGGTGAGAATCTGCACACCGTGACTGCTGACGACGAAGCCGGCACCATCACTGTGGACGGCAAGACACTGACCATCTATGCCAAGGCGAACGCTGCCGAGCTTCCCTGGGGCGAGATCGGCGTGGACGTCGTTCTCGAGTGCACAGGCTTCTACTGCTCCAAGGAAAAGAGCATGGCGCACATCAACGCCGGTGCGAAGAAGGTTGTCATCTCCGCTCCCGCAGGCAGCGATCTGAAGACCATCGTTTTCTCCGTCAACGAAAATACCCTGACCGCTGATGATCAGGTCATCTCCGCAGCTTCCTGCACCACCAACTGTCTTGCTCCCATGGCGAAGGCGCTCAACGACTATGCACCCATCCAGAGCGGCATCATGAGCACCATTCACGCCTACACCGGCGACCAGATGATCCTCGACGGCCCGCACAGAAAGGGCGACCTTCGCCGTGCCCGTGCAGGCGCTGCCAATATCGTTCCCAACTCCACCGGCGCCGCAAAGGCAATCGGTCTGGTTATCCCTGAGCTGAACGGCAAACTCATCGGCTCCGCACAGAGAGTTCCCGTGCCGACCGGTTCCACCACCATCCTTACCGCTGTTGTCAAGGGCACCGACATCACCAAGGAAGGCATCAACGCCGCTATGAAGGCTGCCGCTTCCGAGTCCTTCGGCTACAACGAGGATCAGATCGTTTCTTCCGACGTGATCGGCATGAAGTACGGCTCCCTCTTTGACGCTACCCAGACCATGGTCTCCAAGATCTCCGACGACCTCTATGAGGTTCAGGTCGTTTCTTGGTACGACAATGAGAACAGCTACACCAGCCAGATGGTTCGTACCATCAAGTACTTCGCAGAGCTTGCGTAAGTTTTCAGCATAATTGCACACCGCATCCGTTGCCAAAATGGGTGCGGTGATTTTTTCATATGCGGGAGTGTGAATCTTTTGCGCAAAAGTGCAGCAGCAATATGCAGTTTACTTTTGATCCTGTCCGTTATTCTCTGCGCCTGCGGCGAGAGTGCGCCGGTGCCGAATACGGAACAGACCGAGACGACGGAACAGGCAACGGAGGTGACCTACCGTCCCCGGAACCCGGCTCCCTCGGAGATCGGGGCGGATGTGTGCGGGCGGTCGCTGACGTGGAGCGTGTCCGGCGGTACGCTGACGATTCGGGGAACAGGGGAGATGTACGACTTCCAGTCCGCGCCGTGGAGCGCACAGCGCGGGGACATCCGTGCCGTCACTGTTGAGGACGGTGTGACGAGCATCGGCGACAATGCGTTTTCGGCGCTGGATTCGGTCTACACCGTGCGCATCGCCGAGAGCGTACAGCGCATCGGCAGAAGTGCCTTTTCCGGCTGTATGAATCTGAGCAGTCTGACCCTCCCACAGGGGGTGCAGACGGTGGAGACGGGTTGCTTTGAGGGCTGTCAGAAGCTCTGGAGCATTTCCATCCCCGACAGCGTGACAGCCATTGAAGCACGCGCGTTCAATATGTGTGATAAGCTGTCCTCCATGACGCTGCCGAAGAATCTGGAGTTTATCGGGGACGAAGCGTTTGCTTTTTGCGACCACCTGTACACCTGCAGGATCCCCGCCTCCATGACCCATTTGGGCATCGGCAGTTTTATTCGCTGTTCGCGGCTGACAAAATTTACGGTCGAGGACAACAATCCCAACTTTTCGACGGATGAAAACGGCGTCCTGTTCAGCCGCTCCAAGGCGATGCTGCTGGTCTATCCCTCCGGTCGCACGGTCAGGGACTACACCGTGCCGGATACGGTGCGGACGATCGGGGAAAAGGCGTTTGCCTACTGTGACGGATTGCAGAGCGTGGAGATTCCCGATACGGTGGAGACCATCGGTGCAGCCGCTTTTTTCAACTGCAACAACCTGAAGTCGGTGCGCTTGCCGCAGGGACTGAAAGCTCTGCCCGCACAGATGTTTTCCAACAGCGACGCACTGGAATCCGTGATCCTGCCGGAGTGCTTGGAGCAGATCGGCGAAGAGGCATTCAGCGGATGCGATACTCTCCGGGAGATGATCATCCCCGCCGGCGTGGAGACCATCGGGCGGTACGCCTTTGAAAACTGCCCCGCCCTGACCGTGACCGTGCTGGGCAAGGAGCTGGCTGTGGACGGTTGGGATGTGTTTTGGGTCGATTCCAATGCGACCGTTCACTGGAACCCGTAGACCCTTTGTACAAAACTATGGTTCATCACGGATTTTTGTGGGATTAAAAGTTTCGGTCAAGCCTTTTTAAAG
>JBJEQK010000036.1:0-17115 GCA_051881715.1 Acutalibacteraceae bacterium | reverse complement strand
CTGTGCGGCGACGTTACCCACGAGCGCACCCGGGAGTATGCGTCGGGGATCATGGAAGCCATCGTGACGGATGTGCCCTACAAGATCGGCGGCAATGTCCTGAACACAAGCGGTCTGATTCCCAATCTGCCCCGTGAAGCCTGTGTGGAGGTGGCGTGTCTTGTCAATCATGCAGGCGTACAGCCCTGCGCACAGCCCGCTCTGCCGGTACAGCTGGCGGCCATGAACCGCACGGAGATCAACGTCCAGCTGCTGACCATCGAGGCGGCGGTCACACGGAAAAAAGAACATATCTATCAGGCGGCGATGCTCGACCCGCATTGCTCCTCGGAGCTGTCGATTGACGATATTGTTCGCCTGTGCGATGATTTGATCGAGGCGCACGGCGACTGGCTTCCGAAATATCATTAAGGCTACACCACAAAAATTGCGGCGCACGCCCCAATTTTGCGGTATTGCCTTAAAAAATTCATAATGTGTTCATCCATTTTCGGGGAGAATATAGTATAATATCTCCATCGAATAAAACGGAACGGAGGATGTGCGTGTTCGGATATGTCAGAGCGTATAAGCCGGAGCTGAAATTCAAAGAGTACGATGTATACAAGGGCGTGTATTGCTCCCTGTGCAAATCGCTCCTGCGCCGGTATTCTCCGTTCGGTCAGCTCTTTTTGACGTATGACGCCGCATTTATGGCGCTGTGCCTGCTGTCTGCATCGCAGGATTGCACACCGATGCACCCGTCCCGCTGTTGCTATAATCCCTGTAAAAAATGCTATGCCTGCGAAAAAAACGAAACCTTGGATTTCTGCGCCGATGTTTCCGTTTTAATGGCATACTATAAAATATTGGACGACTTGCATGACGCAGGATTTGTGCGAAAGATCTGTGCCGCACTGCTGTACCCCGCAGTTTGGTGTATGCACAAAAAATCGCAGAAAGCACAGCCGCAGGCGGAGCGCATCATTGCCGACGCCATGCGCAGACAGGCGGACTGCGAAAAGGATTTGTCTTGCGGCACGGATGCGGCGGCAGAACCGTCGGCCGATGCCCTGCGAAAGCTGGTGGCTCTGCGGTCGGACAACGAAGATTTGCAGCATCTGTTTTACCTGCTGGGCAAATTTGTCTATGTGATCGATGCCGTGGATGACATCGAAAAGGATATCCGGCGCGGAAACTTCAATCCTTTGAAAGAAAAGTTCCGACAAACCGATACAGATTTCACCGCCTATGGGATGTACCTTTTGAACCTGAACATCGGGGAGATGCTTCGTTTTTTTGACCGACTGCAATTCGGTCAGAACGAGGAGCTTATATATAATGTATTATTCAACGGACTATACAACTCGGCGCTGTATGTGACAGGCGAGCGTAAAAGTCAGGAGGTGGACAAATGAATCCTTTCACTGTTCTCGGCGTCTCCGAAAACGCAACGGATGACCAGATTCGTGAAGCGTACCGTTATCAGGTGCGGCGGTATCAGCAGCAGATCGATGCGGGCGTCAATGTGGAATACGCAAAGCAAAAAATGCAGGAGCTGGACGGGGCGTATGATGCCATCATTTTGTCCCGCTCCGGCGGTGGGCAGGGCGCGTACAGCACGGGAAGCAGCTATGTGCCGCCCTCGGATTTTGCGGATATCCGCGCCAAGGTGCGCGAGGGCAGGCTGGATGACGCACAGACGCTGCTGGACGGAATCCCCGAAAGCGGCCGCAGTGCGGAATGGTTTTTTTTGAAAGGATGCGTACAGCAACGCAAGGGCTGGCTGGAAGAAGCGGCGGGCAATTTTTCTGCGGCGTGCAGACTGGATCCTTCCAATCAGGAATACAGAGCGGCCTATGCGCAGATCCAAAATTCCGGCTCCGGCGGCTATCGGACGGCACGGCAAACGGGCAGGCAGGGAACATCGGCCTGTGACGTGTGCACGGGGCTTCTTTGTGCCGACTGCTGCTGCGAATGCATGGGCGGCGACCTGATCAGCTGTTGTTGAGGAATCGTGATGAAACAAGCTTCTAAAACCGCCTTGGGCGGAATTTTGGCGGCGCTGTCGCTGGTGATCATGTTTTTGTTTGCCGTCTTTCCCTCTGCGACGATCGCCGCGCCGGCGGTTGCCAGCATTTTTTTGATCTTCGCTGTCTTGGAGATGGGCAAGGGTTGGGCGTTCGGCATCTATGTGGCCGTCAGTATTTTGGCGATGCTGGTCGTCCCGTCCAAGGAAGCCGCAATCCTGTATGTGGTTTTCTTCGGGTATTACCCCATCCTGAAAGCAGTCATGGAGAAGCATATCCATAAGCGCTCTGTGGAGTGGATCGTAAAGCTCTTGCTGTTTTCCGTGGTGATGACGGCGGCGTATTATCTCATGATCCGCTTTATGGGCATCGAGTTTGAGGAAATCGACAAGTACGGCAAAGCGGCTGTGCCTGTGCTGTTGGGCGTGGGTGCAGTGGCGTTTGTGGGATATGATTATTGCCTGACTTTGTTTGTGGGCGAGTACCTGCGCAGGTGGCAAAAGAGGTTTAAAAAGCTGTTTCGCTTGAAATAGAGGAGGATAAGATGGAGAAGAAAACCAATTTCGGCGTGATCGGTCTCGGCGGACGAGGATGCGGAAATCTGCGGGAGTTTTTGGATATTCCCGGTGTGCGCGTGGTGGCGGTCTGCGACAAGTACGAGGATCGCGCACAGCAGGGTGTGAAAATTGTCCAAGAGAAGACCGGCGAAACGCCCGAGATGTATCTCGACTATAAAGAACTGCTGAAACGGGAAGATATCGAAGCGATCCTTTGCTTTACCACATGGATTACCCACGCACGCATTGCAACCGATTCCATGCGTGCGGGCAAGCACGTGGCGATCGAAGTCGGCGGCGCAGCCTCTATCGAGGAGTGCTGGCAGATGGTTCGTGCCAGCGAGGAGAGCGGCAAGTATTGTATGCTTTTAGAAAACTGCTGCTACGACCGCAACGAAATGGCGCTGTTCCATATGGTGAAGCAAGGAATGTTCGGCGAAGTCGTCCACCTTGAGGGAGGCTATCGTCACGACCTGCGCGGGGAGATCACCTCCGGCAGAGAGAACCGCCACGGCAGACTGTTCAACTTCATGCACCGCAACGGGGAACTGTACCCGACGCACCAGCTCGGTCCCATCTGCAAACTGATCGGCGTCAACCGGGGCAACAGAATGCTCACACTTTGCTCTATGACCAGCAAGTCGAGAGGCTTGAACGTCTATCTGCGTGACACGAAAGGCGCCGACTATGACATCACCGAGTACCCCTTTAATCAGGGCGATGTGACGACGACCATGATCAAGTGTGCCAACGGCGAGACCATCACCTTGCATCACGATTGCAGCCTGCCCAGACCCTATTCGAGAAACTATGTGATCGAGGGCACACGGGGCATCTTTCAGGAGAACAGCCACGGCGGAGAGTATTTCCTGGACACCATGGGCGAAAAGGGCAGGGAGCCAAAGTTCTATCCCTTTGCCGAGGACATCGAAAAGTACGAGCATCCCCTGTGGAAGAAATATCAGGTAGACGGTGTACACGGCGGTCATGGCGGCATGGACTTTCTGGTGATGTCGGCGTTTGTGGATGCAGTGGTCAATCATCACCAGCCGCCCATTGACGTTTACGATACGGCGGCATGGATGGCGGTGACCTGCCTTTCCGAGCAGTCTGCGGCCATGGGCGGTATGCCTGTGCCCATCCCGGACTTTACCAACGGACTGTGGATCGACCGTGAACCGTATCACAGAGGCATCTTCTGTCTGGAAGAAGTGTGCATGGATTATTTCGAGGAGGAAAAACAATGAGCTATTACATCGGTGTAGACGGCGGCGGCACCAAAACATACTACGCCCTGTTCAATGAAAACAAAGAGATCGTCGCGGACTACAAAACCCCGGGCAGCAACCATGAAAATCTGGAGGGCTCTTTTGACGAGGCTGTGGAAATTCTCTGGGACGGCATTACCGGGCTTCTCCGGGAAGCGGGAAAGACACTGGAGGATGTGGGCTTTACCCTGATGGGACTTGCCGGCGTCGATCATCCGTTCCAGCACGATGCGCTGGTTGAACGTTTGCGTGCCAAGGGACTGAAGCATTTTGAGATTTTCAACGACGGCTTCATCGTTGTGAAAGCCGGCAGCATTTCCGGTGCCGCCATCGGACTGAACAACGGCACGGGCACCTGCTGCAACGCCATCGACTCCACGGGCAGAATGCTCCAGCTGGCGGGACTCAGCGAGTTTTCCGGCGATATGGGCAACGGTCACTGGATTGCGACCGAGGCGTATCGTGCGATTTACGACGATGTCTATCTCGGTATCTTGGAAACGTCCATGACCGGGATGTATTTCAATCGTTTCGACCTGCACAGCCGCGAGGATTTCCTGTCTGCGGTGAGTGCTTTCGAGTCCGAGGACGCAGAGGATCATATCCGTGCGCTGATCGACTGTTTCTTTGAAGCGCTGGAGGACGGGGACGAATCGGCAATGCAGATTCTCGATAGGATGGCAGAGCGCAGTGCAAGACTGATCGTCGCCCATGCCAATCAGCTTCAGTTTGACGGCGACGAGATCGAGGTCGTGCTTTCCGGCTCCATCCTTACTAAATTGCCGAGCAAGAAGTATCTCGATGCCATCCGGGAAAAAGTCGCACAGTATTCCGCTCGTAAATTCTGCTTCATCAAGCTGGACGTACCGCCTGTTGTGGGCTGTATCAACTGGATCATGCAGGACTATGTGGAACAATAAATTACTATTACATAAAAGGAGGGAGACGCCTGTTGGCGTCAAAGCAGTATGAAAGAAATTACAGTTGCAGTCATCGGTTCCGGCAGTACATATTGCCCGGAATTGGTGGATGGTTTTTTGAAGGCGCAGGATTCCCTGAAGCTCAAAAAGATTTCCTTTATGGACATTGATGACCGCAAGAGAAACATTGTCGGCGGTCTTTGCTGCCGCATTTTGGAAAAGGCGGGCATCGACTGCGAAACACTTCTGACGGATGATCTGGATGAAGCCCTGCAGGGTGCGGACTTTGTTGTCACGCAGATCCGCGTCGGCAAACTGCCCGCACGGTATCTGGACGAGACGATCCCGCTCAAGTACGACCTGATCGGTCAGGAAACCACCGGCATCGGCGGCTTTTTCAAGGCGATGCGCACCATCCCCGTGATGAAAAATATCTGCGATCGCATCGAAGCCATCTGCCCCGATGCATGGCTGATCAACTTCACCAATCCGTCCGGCATCATCACCGATTTTGTTTTGAACCATACCAATGTCAAGTGTATCGGTCTGTGCAACGTACCGATCGATATGATCGACGACACCAAGGAAGATGTCGGCGAGGATATGGAATACACCTATGTGGGTCTGAACCATCTGAGCTGGTTCACTTCGGTGAGACTGCACGGCGAGGAGCTGATCGATAAGCTGATCGGTGAGGGCTTCACGCCCAAGGTGATGGCAAACATTAAGGATGACGGCTTCTCTTTGGAGACGCTGAAAGCCATCAGAGCCATCCCGTCCTCCTATTTGCAGTATTACTACTGCCGCGCCGCAAAGCTTGACTATCTCAAGAAAGCGGAAAAGAGCCGTGCGCAGGTCTGCATGGAGATCGAGGAACAGCTTTTGGAGATGTATTCCGACGTCAACCTGTATGTAAAGCCTGCTCTGCTGGATAAGCGCGGCGGTCATAAATATTCTCTGGTTGCGGTTTCCCTGATCGACGCCATTGCCAACGACAAGCAGAATGTGCAAGTCGTCAATGTGAAAAACGGCGACACACTGCCGTTCCTGGAACCCGATGATGTGATCGAGGTCGCTTGCGTGATCGGCAAGGACGGCGCAAAGCCCGTCAAGATCGACCCCATCGACAACCGCCATGTGGTTACCATGATGCAGACGGTCAAGCAGTACGAGCGCTACACAGTGGAAGCGGGTGTGAACGGTGATGACACTGCCGCACTCAATGCCCTTTTGGTGCATCCGCTGGTGGGCGACTGGGAAAAGGCACAGCGCTGCTTCGAGGAAATGAAGGAAGCGCACAAGGCGTATCTGCCCCAGTTCTTCAAAGACAAAGACTGATTCAAACATCAAAAAGTAGCTTTTCACGGAAAATTGTGGGATTTGTGCTTTGCACCGGGGAACCCCCGGCGAGAGTTCCCCACGCCAAAACAGTCCACCGGACTGTTTTGGCTCCCCTCCTGCGCTTTTCTGTTGTCAGGGCAGCACCGCTTAAATTGGGGTGTGCGGATTGCGAAGTAAGATTTTTTGTCAGGTTGCACAGAAAGACCGCCGACTTGCTAACGCAAGTCAAGGGATTTATGTGTAAGCTGACGGAATAAGATTCAAGCAAGGCGTGTGCCGCAATTTATGCGGTGATGCCCAAAATTTCGCCGACTGCGGTCGGCGACCAAAGGCGCCGCCTTTGGAATCCGCAAGCCTTTAAAAAGGCTTGACCGAAACTTTTAATCCCACAAAAATTCGTGATGCACCCAAAAAGTCCGGCTCTCATCCAACGATGAAAGCCGGGCTTTTCCTAACTTATGACTGCGTTTCACTTTCCGAGGGCAGTGTGTCCACCAGCGGCCAGCAGATGAAGTTTCCGTCTATGCGCATTCCGCCGACATATTCCGTGTCCTCATACTTAAAGAAAATGAACGCCATCGTGTCCACAGAGGCGGCGATCAGGCTGTTTTCGTTCAGCACCTCAAAGGACAGGTAGTCGTTGTGCATGGTGTCCATGTGTATCTCGTAGCTGGAATTGGAGACGTGCTTTTGCCGGTGGTAGTAAATGGCTTGGCAAGTGTTCTCTTTTTCCAAGTTGTTCGTCACCCATGCATAGCCGTGGATCACGATGTCGTAGCGGCTTTCGTTGACCACATATATGTCGAGGGTGGGAGAGTAGATGCCCGGTTCATTCATCACGCAGGCGCGGATGCTGGGCTTTTCCTCCCCGAGGGTGTAGTTTACCTTGCGTTCTCCGCTGGCAAACTGCTGGTAGGTTTCAAAAAGAGTTTTCGGCTTGTAGGTGTCTAAAATAATCAGCTTGCCGCGCAGGTCAAAGTCGCAGGCGCACAGCGAAAAAAGAAGCGAACAGATCAAGAGCAGGGACAGAATCTTTTTTGTCATTACCGTTCTCCTTTACCAAGCGCAGGTGCATTTTCGGGTGATCTCTGCCACATCGTGGGGACGATCGGTGATGATGCCGTCCACACCGCAGACCAGAAGCTTGCGCACGGCAGACGGGGAATTGACCGTCCACGGATGGACACGCACGCCCATTTTGTGAAAGTGGCGAACCATTGCGGCACTAACAAAGGCGTGAAAGGGATGGACAGCGTCGGCTCCGATCTTTTGCACCAGTCCGTAGGGCGGATGCAGATAAAAAGGTATGGCGTTCTGCGGCGTGGGGTACAGCAGTGCCGTTCGGCAATCCGGCTCCAGCGCTTTGGCTTGTGCGAGCAGTGCAGGGTCAAAGCTGGAGATCAGCAGTCTGTCCAAAAGACCGAACCGTTCGACAGCCTCCAAAGTTTTGCGCACGATACCGTGTTCATCCATCTTTGGACTTTTAAGCTCGATATTCATGATTTTCAAAGGACTGCGTTTGCATAATTCGAGAAATTCATCCAGAGAGGGCAGGGGGGTGCCCCTGTATTTGCGGGAAAAGCTGGCGCCGAAATCCAGCGCTTTCAGATCCTTGAGGGTGTACTCGGAGATGTTGCCCAGTCCGTTGGAGGTCTCGTCGATGCTGTAGTTGTGGCATAGCACAAGCGCACCGTCCCGTGTGACGTGCACGTCGGTTTCCAGCCCGTCTGCCCCGAGGGAAATGGCCTTTTGGAATGCGGGCAGTGTATTTTGCGGCGCATATTGATTGGCGCCGCGGTGCGCGATGATCTTGCAGGTGAACACGAAATCGCCTCCTTGATGCCCATGGCGTGTTGTTATGGATTGTGTAAATTATATTATATAGCATAGCCTGTATTTTTGCAAGCGGCAGTGTGAAGATGAACAAAAAACAAAAAAATACTTGCATTTATACAAAAAAAGGTATATAATCAGATTAGAAAAATATATTTTTTTGAAATCTGGTGAGTATTCTTGGCGAAAGGAAAGATGTATAAGCTGGCAAACGGTGACCCGATCGAAGTGATTTCTTCCTACAGCGATCGCATTGTCGTTCTGTACAATGGCATACGTCTCGACAGACCTGCCGATCTGATCGGCAGAGTGCTGTTTCCTGCGCAGGAATCCATCGATGAGACCCTTTCCGAATCGGAGAGGGATGCGCTCATGGCGTCGTTTACCCAGTCCCGCTCTCCCGACCATATGCGCCGCAAGGTGATCCATGAGGGCGATACAGTATGCATCAAGTTTGTCGAGACGGGGCGCAAGGCCGTCTACACCCTGACCAATGACGAAAGCGCCGTGACGATCCGGGACGACTACCCGGACGAGGGCGTGCTGAGCGAGCGTTCCCCGTTGGGCATCGCACTGCTGGGCATGGGCACCAACGACATCGTTACCTTTTACGACTATGACCGGGTGATCGTGATTCAGATCCTCTCCTTTTTCCTAAAAAAGGAGGGCATCTACCAGCGCATGAAGGAGCAAAAAGAAGCGCAGAAGATGCTCGAACAGCAAAAGAAGAAGCGCAAGGCGGAGGAGAAGGTACAGCGCAGTACCTCCAAGATCCGCACCATCCGTACCGGCGATACGGTGTGCGTGGAGTTTTTGGATACCAAGGAAAAGAAAGCGTTCAAGATCGTGCAGGCATGGGTCGAGGTGCACGGCGAACACGCCGCCAAGCCCTACCGTCCCACCTCCTACGACAGCAAAACCATCACCGATGCGAACCCGGACGAGGACACCATCAGTGAAACTTCTCCCTTGGCTCGGGCGGTGATCGGCAAGAAGCGCGGCGATGTGACGTCCTACTGCGTCGGTGCCTCCCGCACAGAGGTGCGCATCATCGCATTCTTCGACAATGACAGCTGGCTCAAAAAACAAAAGAATTTTTCTTCATCCGAGGAAAACACTTGACATTTCCTGAAATCGTGCTATAATAGTCTTCGTTGGACGCATAGCTCAGCTGGTCAGAGCGTTCGCCTCACACGCGAGAGGTCTTCGGTTCGAGCCCGAATGTGTCCACCAAGCCCTTCGTTGCAGCAGCGGCGGAGGGCTATTTTCTTCCGTTTCTCCCTGTTCGACAGCTTTTTTTCGGGAAAAGCACGGTATTTTTTTAGAAATCCTTTGGAAAATATTATATTTTTATTAACTTTTTCAAAAAATGTTGCAAAATCCGAACGATTCGTTTATAATAGTTTCAGGTTTGTAACCAAATTGAAAACAAAAAGGAGAATTCAAATGAAAACAGGATTCAAAAAGTCTCTGGCTCTTTTGCTCGCGGTATTCATGACATTCGGCGCTACACCCTTTGCGCTGGGCTTTGCTGTGTTTGCTGCGGACGATGACTACATACTCAAGTCCATCAGCATCACGCCCGATGTGGCTTCTGTGGTGCAGGGTGAGACCGTGACGCTTCAGGTATCCGGCGCTTACGTCAACCGCTACAACCCCACGGATATTACCTCCAAGTCCATCAAAAGCTCCGATGTTTTGTGGACAACCAGTGACGATACACTCGCTTCTGTCTCCAGCGAAGGCGTGGTCACGGCGAACAAGATCTGCGAATCGGTTACCATCACCGCGTTTGACAAGACCGACAGCAGCATCAAGAGCTCCTGCGTGATCAAGGTCACCAAGGCGCCTGCCTATGTGGAATCCATCACATGGAACTGGGCAAAGACTGCTTTGCTGGCAGGTGCGACCTATGAAATCACAGAGAGCGACTACATCATGATCCCGGACAAGCCGGACAACACCGAAGTGGAGCTGACCTGTTCCCCGGCCTCTGCTCTGCAGATCGCTGCGGACGGCAAGTCCTTCAAGGTCAACCCTCTGCCCACAGGTACCGAAAATCTGGTTGTTACGCTGACTTTGACGGCTAAGGGTGCCGGCAAGGACTGCAAGCCTGCGACCAAACAGATGACTGTTCTCGCAGATATTCCTCTGAATTCCGTCAAATGGGATTATGTGGTCGGCAGTACCGGAATTACTTTGTTTAAGTATTGGGACGATTCGGCAAGCAAGAAAAAGAACTTCCACCCCTATAAGTACACTGCATACGACAAAGATGGCAGATCGCTGGACGCTTCTGCACTGAGCCTGTGTGATATCAAGATCACCAGCGCCGATAACCGCATCGTGCGTCCGTATGATGCCTGCAATTACTTCATCCCCGTGGGCAATGGCTTGGCGGAGATCACCGTTACGATCAAGACGCCCAAGGGCGTTACCAGATCCGATACCATCAAGGTTAAGATTGAGGATTCCCCCTACACGCCCATCACGGTTCTCGGCATCGGCTACGATGAAAAGAACACGGATTCCGGCGCGTCCTACGATTCTGCAAGCAACACGGTCTCTCTGATGTATACCCACAGCATCCAGCTGACTGCCCAGATGGACAAGAATGCGAAGCTGGATCAGGATGCGATCACAGTGGCTACGGACGATGGCGAGTCTGTGAAGATCGTCTCCAAGACCGAATACAAGTGGTCCTCCAGCGATGAATCTGTTGCCACCGTGGACAAGAACGGCAAGGTCACCTGCGTCCGTAAAGGCAGTGCGGTCATCACGCTGACAGTCAACGACAACGGCAAGGAGTTCGTCAAAACGATCAATGTCAAGGGAACCATGTCTTGGTGGCAGATCGTTATTGCAGTGTTCTTCTGCATCATTACCGGTAATTGGCGCAAAATCGGCAACTACATCTAAACGCTGTTCAGCAGCATCGGCTGATCATTCGATTCCAGTTTAATCCAACGCAGGGGTGAACGGTTTGTTCATCCCTGCCTTTTGCCGTTTTCGGAGGGATACCATGCAGGCGTACAAAACCATTCGTACCGCATCGAGCGACACATTTACGGAGAAAAAATCCAAATTCATCGGTCACATCTGCCCTGTCACAACGCAGGAGGAGGCGATGGCTTTTATCCAGGAGAAAAAGACTGAGTTCTGGGATGCCACCCACAACGTCTATGCCTATGTCCTGCGTGAGGGACAGCTGCGCCGCTATTCCGATGACGGAGAGCCCCAGGGGACGGCGGGTCTGCCGGTGCTGGACGTCCTGCTCAAGGAAGAACTGGTGGACTGCTGTGTGGTGGTCACACGCTATTTCGGCGGCATCCTGCTGGGCACGGGCGGTTTGGTGCGCGCCTATTCCCACGGCTCCAAGCTTGCGGTGGATGCCGGCGGGATTGTGACCATGGCGATGTGTTCCCGCCTGCAGATCTGCTGTGACTACAACTTTTACGGCAGGCTCTCCTCCCTGATCCCGGAGATGGGCGGCATCGTGGAGCAGACGGAATATGCCGACACGGTCACGGTATACTGTAAAATGCCTTCACAGCTGGTGGATGCATTCGACGCAAAGCTTTTTGACAGCAGTTTCGGAAAGTATCGCAGCAAAAAGACGGAAGAATTTTTCTCCGCCATAGACTGAAATAAAGGGATTTTGCGAAATCTGTCGTATAATCTTTTATAAGGCAATACCGCACAGATCGCGGCGGTTTATGTTGAGGTATAGGATATGGATGATCGAATTCGGAAAAAAAGCTGTTTTTTGGAACACGCTATTTTGTCCCCCTTGGCATCGTTCTCGGACGAGAGCCGGGGGCGGCAGGTGCCGGAGGAGGACTGCCCGATCCGCACCGCATTCCAAAGAGACCGTGACCGTATCATCCACTGCAACTCCTTTCGGCGGCTCAAGCACAAAACCCAGGTTTTTCTCTCCCCTGAGGGGGATCATTACCGCACGCGCCTGACCCACACCTTGGAGGTGTCCCAGATCGCGCGCACCATCGCCAAAGGGCTGGATCTGAACGAGGATCTGACGGAGGCGATCTCCCTCGGTCACGATCTCGGACATACCCCCTTCGGTCATGCGGGGGAGCGGGCGCTGGACTCGGTCTGCAGCCGGGGCTTTCACCACTACGAGCAGAGCCTGCGTGTGGTGGATGTGCTGGAAAAAGAGGGCAAGGGGCTGAACCTGACCTACGAGGTACGCAACGGCATTGTTTGCCACACCAAGGGCAAGGAGGCTGCCACGCTGGAGGGGCGTGTTGTCCGTTTGGCGGATCGCATCGCATACATCAACCACGACATTGACGACGCTGTGCGCGCGGGCGTTTTGCGGGAGGCGGATATCCCTGTGCGCATTCGGGAAACACTGGGCGAAACCAAGTCCGAGCGCATCAACACTTTGGTGCTTTCCGCCATCGAAAACAGCCGCGACACCATTGCGCTGGACGGCACGGTGAACGCCTTGTTTGAGGAACTGCACGACTTCATGTTCCGCCATGTGTACACCAACATGGACTGCAAAAGCGAGGAGTCCAAGGCCATCGACATGATCCAGTGGCTGTTCGGTTTTTATATGGAAAAGCCGGAACATCTGCCGGCGAACTATCAAAAGCTTATCGAGCAGGACGGCCGAGAGCGGGCGGTCTGCGATTTTGTGGCGGGCATGACGGATCGTTATGCCGTCAAAATATTTGAATCCACCTTCGTACCGAAGTCATGGATCTATTAAGGAGGCGAGCGCAGTGGCGATCAGCGAAGAGTTTTTGTCCGAGCTTCGGGACAGAACGGATATTGAGGACGTGCTTTCCTCCTATGTCCACTTCAAGCGCCGCGGCAAAAACCTCGTCGGTCTTTGTCCGTTTCACAGCGAAAAAACGCCGTCCTTTACCGTCTATCCCGAAAACGGTTCTTTCTACTGTTTCGGCTGCGGTGCCGGCGGCGACACCATAACCTTCATCCGCCGCATGGAAAACCTCGACTATGTGGAGGCGGTCAAATTTTTGGCGGATCGTGCGGGACTGCGGATGCCGGAGGATGGCTTCGACGATACGCTTTCCAAACGCCGCCAGCGGATCTTGTCCGCCAATCGGGAGGCGGCGAAGTTTTTTCACACCCAGCTTTTGCTGCCGGAAAATACGGCGGCGCTGGAATATTTCACCAAAGACAGAGCGCTTTCCATGCAGACGATCCGCCATTTCGGTCTGGGTTTTGCACCCAACAGCTGGGATGCTTTGCTGCGCTATATGCAAAACAAGGGCTACTCGGCGGCGGAGCTGGTGGATGCAAATTTGGTGCGCGCGAGCACCAAAAATACGGGTAGCTTTTACGACAGCTTCCGCAACCGTGTGATGATTCCCATCATCGACGTGCGCGGCAATGTGATCGCCTTCGGCGGTCGGGTGCTGGACGATACCAAACCGAAGTACATCAACACGTCCGACACATTGGTCTATAAAAAAAGCAAGGAAGTGTTCGCACTCAATTTTGCCAAAAACGCCGGAGAACGCCGTCTCATTTTGTGCGAGGGCTACATGGATGTGATCGCTTTGCATCAGGCGGATTTTGCCTTTGCGGTAGCGGGATGCGGCACGGCGCTGACGCAGGATCAGGCGCGGCTTCTGTCCCGTTACGCGGATGAGGTGATATTGTCCTACGATGCCGACGGCGCCGGACAGGAGGCGCTGCGCAAAGCCATCGGAATATTTTCCTCCATCGGGATGAAAATAAAGGTGCTCAAACTTTCCGGCGGCAAGGATCCGGATGAGATCATCCGCAAGTACGGTCGGGAGCGGTTCCAAAGCCTTTTGGACGGGGCGGCAAACGACATCGAATTTCGCATTTTGGCACAGCGGGAAAAGTATGATCTGGACAGCGACGACGGTAAGGTTCGTTTTTTGAAAGACGCCGTGGAGATCTTGGCGTCCTTGGACAATCAGATCGAGCGGGACGTGTATGCCTCCCGCATTGCCGGAGAGCTTTCCGTGGACAAGGCGGCGCTCATGGCACAGCTGGATCAGGCGCGTGTCCATTTGCAGCGGCGCCGCAAGCGCGAGCACATGGACGAGCTGACCAAGTCGCTGATGCCGCAAAAGGACGAGCTGAACCCGGAGATGCGTACCCATTACCGTGCGGCAAAGGCGGAGGAAGCGCTGCTGACACTGCTGATGAACAACAGCGATTTTTATAAACAGCTGTCCGGGGAGCTTTCGGAAGATCTATTCGTCACCGCATTTCACCGCCATGTGTTTACCCAGCTGAAAAAGCACTGGGAGGCGGGCGGCACCGTGGATCCGGCACATTTATCTGCCGACTTCGATCCGCAGGAGTTTGGGCGTGTGACGCGGCTGTTCATGAACCGTGCGCTGTATCTCAACACGCTGGAGGAATGCAGGGACTACATCCGCATTCTTCGAGAGGAAAAGGAAAAAGAGACAAAACAGACGCAGGATTTCTCGGATGACGATGTGTTTCTGCGCAGTTTCAGTCAGCTGAAAGAGAAAAAACAGTAAATTTGTGGGTTATATATTTTCAATATAGTGGAGGATATTTATGGAAGGTATGGAGAAGAAGATGTCCGTAAAGCAGCTTCTGGAAAAGGGAAAAGCATCCGGCAAGCTGACGACCCAGGAAATCGACGCCGTGATTCTCGAGATGGATATCGACATCGAGGAGCTGGACAAGCTCTACGAGACGATCGAGAGCCAGCACATCGAGATCATCGACAATCTGGAGGAGGAGCTGAACTACGACAATATCAACTTTGATATTGACGTGTCCAAGTCCGCCGAGGCCGGTACCACATCCGAGGACAAAAGCGTTGCCATGGATGACCCGGTCAAGGTCTACCTCAAGGAGATCGGCAAGGTGCCGCTTCTGACCGCCGAGGAGGAGATCGAGCTTGCTATCCGCATCACCGAGGACGATCCTCAGGCCAAGAAACGCCTTGCGGAGGCGAATCTGCGTCTGGTGGTCAGTATTGCCAAGCGGTATGTGGGCAGAGGTATGCAGTTCCTTGATTTGATTCAGGAGGGCAATCTGGGTCTGATCAAGGCGGTGGATAAGTTTGACTACACCAAGGGCTTCAAGTTCAGCACCTACGCCACGTGGTGGATCCGTCAGGCGATCACCCGTGCCATTGCCGACCAGGCGCGGACGATCCGCATTCCTGTGCACATGGTCGAAACCATCAACAAGGTCAAAAAGACCAACAGCCAGCTTCTGCACGAAAACGGCAGAGATCCCACCGCCGAGGAGATCGCGGAAAAGCTGGATATGCCTGTGGAAAAAGTGCGTGAGATCATCCGCGTATCGCAGGAGCCGGTTTCTTTGGAAACGCCCATCGGCGAGGAGGAGGACAGCCATCTGGGCGACTTCATCCCCGACGACGACGCCCCCGCACCGGCAGATGCGGCCTCCATGCTGCTGCTCAAGGAGGCGATCGGTGACGTGCTCAAAACCCTCACGCCCCGGGAGGCAAAGGTGCTGGCTTTGCGCTTCGGGCTGGAGGACGGTCATTCCCACACCCTTGAAGAGGTGGGCAGGGAATTTAACGTCACTCGTGAGCGCATTCGTCAGATCGAGGCGAAGGCACTGCGCAAGCTGCGCCATCCCAGCCGCAGCAAGCGTTTGAGAGATTATCTGGAATAATAAAGAGGAGAGATACCCCATGCAAAAAGAACTTGCCAAGCAGTACGATCCGAAAAATGTGGAGGATCGTATTTATCAATACTGGCTGGACGGGAAGTATTTCCATGCGAAGTGTGACCCGGACAAAAAGCCCTATACCATCGTGATCCCGCCCCCCAACATCACGGGACAGCTGCACATGGGTCACGCTCTGGACAATACACTGCAGGACATCCTGATCCGCTGGCGCAGAATGCAGGGCTATGATGCGCTGTGGCTGCCCGGCACAGACCATGCCTCCATCGCCACCGAGGCGAAGATCGTGGAGGCGATGAAGAAGGAGGGCGTCACCAAGGACGACATCGGCAGAGACGGCTTCCTTGAGCGCGCATGGGCATGGAAGAAGCAGTACGGCGGCCGCATTGTGGAACAGCTGAAGAAAATGGGCTCCTCCTGCGACTGGGACCGTGAGCGGTTCACCATGGACGAGGGCTGCAACAAGGCCGTGCGGGAAGTTTTTGTCAACCTGTACAATAAAGGTCTGATTTACCGTGGCGAGCGCATCATCAACTGGTGCCCCCATTGCCTGACGTCCATCTCCGATGCGGAGGTGGAGTATGAGGAGCGGGACGGTCATTTTTGGCACATTCGCTATCCGCTCTCCGACGGCAGCGGCTATGTGGAGCTGGCGACCACCCGTCCCGAGACCATGCTCGGCGATACCGGCGTTGCCGTCCATCCCGATGACGAACGCTACAAGGATATCGTCGGCAAAACGGTTATCCTGCCCATCGTCGGCAGAGAGATCCCCATTGTGGCAGACAGCTATGTGGAAATGGATTTCGGTACCGGCGTGGTGAAGATGACGCCCGCCCATGACCCCAACGACTTCGAGGTGGGTCTGCGCCACAATTTGGAAGTTATCAACGTGATGACGGACGACGCACACATGAACGAGAATGCGGGCAAGTATGCCGGCATGACTGCGCTGGAGTGCCGCAAGGCCGTTGTTGAGGAGTTGGAGAAGCAGGGCTACCTCATCAAGGTCGAGCCTTTGCACCACAATGTGGGCGTTTGCTACCGCTGTCATTCCACGGTCGAACCCCGCATTTCCAAGCAGTGGTTCGTCAAGATGGCGCCCCTTGCCAAGCCCGCTATCGACATCGTGCGTGACGGTACGGTCAAGTTCGTCCCCGAACGTTTTGATAAAACCTATTATCACTGGATGGAGAACATCAAGGATTGGTGTATCTCCCGTCAGCTTTGGTGGGGTCACCGCATTCCCGCCTATTACTGCGACGACTGCGGCGAGCTGGTCGTCAGCAAGGAAACGCCGGACTGCTGCCCGAAATGCGGCGGCAAGCTGCGTCAGGATCCCGACACGCTGGACACTTGGTTCTCCTCCGCACTCTGGCCGTTCTCGACCCTCGGCTGGCCGGAACAGACGCCGGAGCTGGCGCACTACTACCCGACCAATACGCTCGTTACGGGCTACGACATCATCTTCTTCTGGGTCGCCCGCATGATCTTCTCCGCCTGCGAACATACGGGCAAG
>JBJEQK010000035.1:0-17163 GCA_051881715.1 Acutalibacteraceae bacterium | reverse complement strand
ACGCTTTCCCTCATCAGTCACGGCTTGCGCCGTGCCAGCTTCCCCCAAGAGAAGCCTTGGTGCGGCAAAAAGTAGGATAAAAACCTACCCGAAGAAAAGGTAGGATGATTTTGCGGTGAGATAAAACGAGATAACTTTCCTCGCGCAAAAACGTTAGCCGGCTAACGAATTTTGTCGTGGGTGCGGGGTGAGAGGCAGAAAAAGTCCGCCCCCGTGGGAGCACAGGGGCGGGATGGGATGGGATATATTACCTTAATACCAGAGGAAGCCGAGGAGGAGGATGCGGATGAGCCACTGCCACCAGGCATATTTGACGGTGACGGTGCAGGTGGTTTCCACGGTATCGGAGGAGTCGGCGCTGTTGACGGCGGTGACGGTGACGGTCACGGTGCCGCTCTTTCGGGTGGTGATGTTACCGTTTTCGTCCACCTCGGCAATCTTGGGGTTGGAGGACGAGTAGGTCAGGGTGTACTGCACGTCGCCGTCGGTTTGGACTGTCGGGGCGAGGGTCATCGTCTTTTTGTAGACGAGGGTGCCGCCCGAGCAGGTCACGCCGGTCAAGCGGCCGGGCTGTTCGGGTTCGACGGGTGCGGTACGCCTGCCGATGATCTCCACGGCACATTCGCCACTATAGGAGGGAATATAATTGAAGCCGATTTCGGCGCTGTCCGCCGTCTTTTGGTCGATGTACCACAGGGTGTCGGCGGCGAGGGCGTCGGCATCCGCCGCACGGACGAGCAGGACATATTCCGCTCCGGGTGTGGCATTGCTCTGCGAGGCGGTGTAGGTCTGTCCGGCGGAGACGGTACGGCGCTCGCCGGTTTCCCCTGCGCTGTGGACGGAGCCAATTTCAGATTGAGAGATGACCGAGCCCAGATTGAGCCGCAAAGCCGGACGCACCCCTTGCCACGTGTTGTAGATCCAGAAACCGCCCTCCGCACGGCCGACTTCACTGACATCGTATGTAAAGTCAGAATCAGTCATGGGAGAGCGCAAACGCCAGCATGAGTTTCCGCTGTATGAGCTACCGGTGGTAACCCCCAGTCCCTGACACTTGGCATAATCACTGCCCTGCGCCCTACGGGCGGTGTCGTAGGTGGAGGCACTGCGGGAGAAGCCATACGCCGGGTTTATCACGTCGTCGTAGGAGAGCAGAAACACCTTGTCCGTGGTTTTGCCGGCGCTGCTTTTGCTGTTCGTGGGGCAAGGCGTATCCAAATCGGTAGAGAGAATTGCCTGCTGTTCGGCGCCGTTGAAGGCGGTGTTCATAAAGGTGGTGTTCAAAAAGGTGCGGAGGTCGGACTCGCCCCAGTTGTTGGCGTACTTGCCGTTGGCATGATTGTCCGTTGTATGGTGGAAATCTTGGGAGTCAATGATCGTTTCGCACAGGACAAAGCCGGTATAGGGGTTGAGTACACGCCACTGCAGCGGCTCGTAGCGGAACCAGTAGACGACGCCCGGTCTGTAACCGTTGTCGTCCTGTTTGGAGTTACTTTCAGAACTGGAATTGCCTGTATAATACGGTCTGTATCGGTCGAACCAGACGCCCCGGTAAGTCTGTGTGCCGAGCTTCACATCGAGGTAGTACATATACTCCGTCTGTTTGCCGGAGATGTAGTAGGGGTAAGCCGTCCAATCTTTCGACATCGCCGCAGCTTCGAGCCGCAGGAGGGTGCCGTTGTCTGTCTCCCTCGACTGGGGGTAGGTGCCGTACTGAATGATGTCGCCGACGTTGCAGTCGGTGATGTCGCCGTCAAAGTCGGTGTCACCGCCGGGGGCATCGGGGTTGTCGTTTTCCCCAAGGGTCACAGTGATGGTTTTTTCTATATCCAGCACCTTGACCGTGCTTAGTTGCATGCCATAGACGCCGCCGGAAACTTTTATGGTGTAGGTGCCGGGTTTGAAGTACAGCTTTGCCTTGCCGTCCGCTCCCGTGGTCGCGGAAGAAACACTATCCCATTTTCCGTCCCCGTCGGTATCATATTGGGCGCCGGTCGCAGAGATCGTTGCCCCCTCCAATGCTTTGGGTTCGCCGTTTTCCAGCACGTTAACCTGCACATTCACGGCATGGTAAATATGGGGGCATACGCCCTTTCCGAAGCCGTTGGGGATGGAGATGTAGAAGTCCATCAACTTATTCTCGTGGCTGAACTTTGCGATGTCCCAATCCCATTTCAAACCTAAAAATTTGAAACCAAAGGTGACGCCGACTTCCCAATAGAATTTCAAATCGCCGTCGATACAAACACCGCAATCGTGAATCTGATCTCCGAAAATGGCGTCCACGATATTGCCCACCACAAGAGAACTGCCGGACAGTTTTACGCCTACCTGTCCCGCCAGCTTCAAGGACAAAACCCCTTTTGCCCAGCTGAGCTTGACGTCCAAGTGTACGCCGAAAGTGATTTCAAACTTGTCGTTCAAGTCCAAATCCACATCATGCTTTTTTTCTTCGGCTTTATGCAAGCCGTTATCCGGGTCAGCCGTCGTGGTAATCTTGTAGGAATACTCGATCAGCTTAAAGGTCACGGAAATGCTGCCCTTAAATACCAAGCCGGGCTCTATCTTCAAGGACAAGCCGGTGGAACCAATGGGAATGGACGGAATGGGAATTGCCAAATAGGGCGTCAGATCAAAACCGGCGGAAACCGTGCCGGACAGCGCCGCTTTGAAGCTGAACTCATGCTTGAATTCATAATAATCCTTGCCAAAGAGTTTCACGTCATAATAGACTGACACGGATGTGGCAATGGAAAGCTTCAGGGAGCCGCTGGCGGTGAAAGACCCCACAGGGGGCTTTTCGCCCTCGGGCAAGTCCTTTTGCGGGTACTTGATCTTCAGCTCCGTTGACCATGTGTTGGAACCGGTTTCATCAATTTCCGCCTGTGCCTGTACATCGTCATTGAGCGAAAGCGCCTCGCCCAAGTCCTCCTGCTTCATCGGCTCCATCTTGTCGTAGTCACCCTCGGCGTCGATGCGCACAAAGGAGAACAGCTCGTCCAGTCCCACATCGGTGTCCTGCACAATGGTGACTGTACTGCCGCTGACAGAAATGCTCTTGACCTTGAACAGCAGGTAGTCGTCTCCCGCCGCATCGTAATAGAACATTTCGCCGACCTTCAAATTCTTGACCGCCGAAACGGCATTGTGAAAGACGAAAGTATTGGTTGCTTCGTCAAAGGTATACGTCATGGCGGAGGATGCGGGGGCAGTCTTGACATCGTCCGTCAGGACAGCGAAGTCCTCCTGCTCTTTTTCGGCATCGAAAACAAGCACCGTATCGTCCCCGAAGTCCTCCGGCTCCACCTGCATGAACTGCTCAAATGCCTTGGTGTTCTCCTTGCTCTCATAGTTCTTGCACAAGGGTGCATTGTCGCTGTCCAGCAAGAACGCTTTGGTCACAAAATAGTCGGGCATCGCTGTGACACTCAGCTCCACCTCTGCCGTGCCGGCATCCGCTTCCACCTGCGCCACGCCGGTGCCCAACATCTGACCGCCGTCCTCTGCATAGATGGACACCACCAAGGCTGCGGCTGTGGCGTTGTTGAATTTCACAGTGGCTTTGCTGCCGTCCATGGTCACGTCGGCAATGGCGTAGGACGCCTCGGCCTCCTCCTCGGACATAGCGGCAACAATGGAGCTGAGCGCACTGGTCGTGCTCACAAAGTCCACTTGTTCGTTGGAGCCCGTCTGCGGCTCCGGCGCAGCGAATGCCACGGCGGCACAGCTGAACGCCATGAGCAGGGTGAGCAATACGCTCAGGGTTCGTTTGAGTGCGGTTTTCATTACACATCCTCCTTTTTACAGTGCAAAAACACCGCCTGTGCGGCAAAACGCCACACAGGCGGTGTAAATACTATTCTTTTGTATGCGTGTTTTCGATAGTTGCGTGTCTGTCTGTCAAGAATGTCACACCTGCCCGCATACTTGTCAATACTTTATAGAAGTATAGCACAAAATATTTCTATATGCAAGTGTTTTTTGCACAGACTCAGCGCAAGGTCTCGAAGGCTTCGAGCCAGGCACGGGAGATCAGCTCGTGACCGAAGGCGGTGGGATGGACGCCGTCATCCGTCCAGTACTCGGGCGGCTGTTTTTCGCAGGCGGCGTCAAACCGTGCCTGCAGCGGCACGAAGGTCAGGTCATACTTCTGCGCCACACGCTTCGCGGCGGCGGCACGCTTGGCCACCTCGGTGGAAAAATAGTCCCAATGGGGGTCAGTCGCCGCACCGTGGGTCAGGAAAGGCTCCAAAATCATGATCTTGACATCGGGCACCTGCTCGCGAATCTCCTCGATATACATCCCGTAGACACGCTCGTACTTGTCGGTATCGACGCCGTTTTGGTCGCCGATCTCGTGCCAGACGTCATTGACCCCGATGAGGATGCTCATGAAGTCGGGCTTTAGGTTGATGCAGTCTCTCTTGATGCGGGCGTACAAGTCCACCACTCGGTCTCCGCTGACGCCTCGGTTGACGAGGCGGTACTGCCCCGGCGCATCGTAGCCCAGCTGTGCGGAAACGAGGTGCGGATAGCCGATCCCTCGGCGGGCATCCCAATCCCGGGAGCGGTCGGCATCGGTGATCGAGTCGCCCTGAAACAACACTGTCTGCATAGTTTGACTTCCTTTCTTTTACCAGCTGACGCTCATTTTCAGCGAATAGCCCCGCAGACGGGATGCTGTGACCCTGACCTTAATATTGGAAAAGCCCTTTTTGCGCAGTCCCTCCGTCAAAAATGCGGTCAGGTCGGACTTGTTGGTGCGCAGGATCTGCTCCACGTAGGGGTAGTCCGTCTGGTTGACAAAGACACGCTCCTGCTCGTGGATGATCCCGATGATGTGCAGAAAGTCCACGTACATGACCAGCTTCGTCTCCCCCCGGGAGGCCTCCTCGTAGCACTTGCGCAAAAAGCAACGTAAAACTCCCTCTTTGAGGGAAAAATAGATTTCGTTCAGGTACAGCTTCTCTTCGTCCCGCTCATCCTTGGGCGCCTGGTCGGATTTTTTTCTCAGTTCATCGGCAAACGACATTGTGTTCACTCCATACTGCCGAAAATTTTTCATTTATAGTATACCCAACTGTCGCTCCGATGTCAAGAGGGAAACGCTCAGATCCCGAGGGACGCCTTGAAGTCCGCCGTCAGGCCACGCAGCTGCTGTATCTCCAGCTTTTCGCTCTTGGTCATCCGATAGTCCCGGGAACGGGTGACGGGGGTGATGTCCAGTCCCTCAAGGGAGAGATAATATTTCGCATTGGTCGGGTAGATCTGGCGCTCGGTGACGGACGTCAGCCCCAAAAAGTTCTGCACCCGCTCCGCCTTTTCCGGCTGTTCACGGAAGTTTTGACACAGCCAGCGGTAGATCTCGGGGTGGAAATTCGCCATCACGCCCGAAAATCCGGCGGCACCGTCCCGCAGTGTTTGCAGCAGGGAGGAAGAGTTGGCGTTGAAAATTTTCAGCGGTGTACCCTCCGCCGCCGCAAGCTTCTGCCGGATAACGTCCGCGTCACAGCAGGTGTCCTTAAGGAAGGTGAATCTGCCGCCCTTGGCCAGCGTGCCCAGCACCTCGGGCTTGAGCAGTCGGCGGTAGGGATAGGGACACTCGTAGATGCCCAGCGCGATCTCGGGAATGCGGCTGACCACATAGTCCACGTTCTGCAAAAATACGTCGTCGCTCTCGTCCTCTTTGGCGAAGCGGTTGGAGATGAACACGTAGGAGTCAATGCCGGTGTCGATGAACTGCTTGGCTTGCTCGATCTGGTCATCCAGCGTCTCCGCCGTGTGCCCGGAAGCGACGATCGCCATCTCCTTCGGCGCGTGCGCACGGATAAAGCGCATCAGCTCCAGCCGCTCCTCAAAGCTCAAAAAGAACATCTCGCTGGACTGACAGACCGCAAAAATGCCGTCCACCTTGCCCGTGTACCACGCGATCATCTGTTCGACGGCGTTGTAGTCCACCTTGTTGTCCTCGGTAAAGGGCGTAATCATGGTCGGATATACGCCGCCGGGAATTTGCTTAATCATTCTATATGCACCTCTTTCAAAAATTTTTACAGTCCCAGTCCCTTTTGGATGTTGACGATGAAGTCCTGCACATTCGTCACGATGCCCCGCGCGGAAAGACTGCCTCTGTCCGCCAGCTTGTTGACGGCAAACTCCGAAATGTCCACGCAGTAGAAGTACACCTGCCGTACCGTTCCGTCAGGCAGGACACGGTAGGACGGCGTCATGTTGCCCGTGGCGATGGTGTGCAGCATGGTCGCAAGGCAAATGACCGTCGTCGCCGAGCGAATCTCCCGGCGCATGGCGTCCTGTGCCTCGTAGACGTTGCCGTACACCGGCGGCAGCGGACCGTCGTCCCGAATGGAGCCGCCAAGCACGTACGGCACACCGTGCTTCTCGCAGTTGTAAATGATGCCGTTGTCGATGTGCTCCTGCTCGATAAACCGCGCGACACTGCCGTAGTACCGCACACGGTTCAGAAGATCCAGATGGTTATAGTGCCCGTTGGGCTGGGAACGCTGGGTATAGATGTTCTGCCCCAGCGCCGTGCCCAGATACGCCGCCTCCAGATCGTGGGTCGCCAGCGCATTGCCCGCAAGCAACGCATGGACATAGCCGCCCTCGATCAGCCGGCTCATGGCGTTGCGTGCGTCATGGTCAAAGGCAAAGGCGGGTCCCATGACCCAGACGATCTTGCCGTATTCCTTTTCGTGGCGCAGCAGCTCGTAGATCTCCGTATAGTCCCGGGAAAATGCCGTCTCACGGGAACGGTTCTGGCGGAATGCAAAGGCGTCCTGCTGTCGGATCTCCTCACGGAACCCGTTGGGATGGACAAAAATGCCCTCCTCCCCGTTTTCCGTGCGTCCGACAAAAACCATGTCGCCCTTGCGAAGGTTGCGAAACTCCCGCACATACACCTTGCCCTTTTCCAGCACCGCAACACAGTCCATGCGGCTTTCCTGCGCCAAAAGCCATGTGCCGTTCACCTTGAAATACTCCGGGAAAATGCTCATGGCATGGTACTGCATCGGGGCAACGCCATCCAGCGGCGCCGGCTCCAAAAGGGCGTCGGGCGCATCGGCGAGGCTTTTTTCCGAAAAATCAGGCGGGTAATAGGTTCTCCATTCCATAGCACAGCTTCCTTTGCCTTACTTTTGCAGGCTTTGCATGAACGCCCAAGACTCCTCCACCGCCTTGAACGGATCGCCGTCCACCCAGTCGTTGTCCTGCTCGTACATAATATAAGGTATATCCAGTGCACAGGCAGCTTCGTAGCACGCCTTGAGATCCACGACACCCTTGCCCAGAGAGACAAAGTGACGCTCCCCGTTCTCGTCAAGGATGTAGTCCTTGAAGTGCAGCACCTTGACCCTGCCCTGCATTTTGTGCAAAAGCTCCACGGGGTCGGCGCCGGCAAAGTGGATCCACGCCACATCGGGGATAAAATGGAAGGTCTCGGGATCGGTCTCGGATAGAAGCATATTCATCATGCTGTCCCCACAGTCGTCCGGCTTTTTGAACTCAAAGTCATGGTTGTGGTAGTTGAACGTCATGCCGTTGTCCCGCAGTTTTTTGCCGATCTCGGTGGCTTCGGCGATAAATGTGCGCACCGCATCTTGACTGTCGCGCGATTCCGTCGGCGCAGAACCGATTCCCATGGCGTCACAGCCGATGGTCTTGTGCTCGGCGATCATGGCGTCCAGATCGGTTTTCATGCGCTCAAAGGGCTTGTGGGTCACGCAAACCTTCATGCCGTTCTTTGCGAGCACCGCCGCCTGATCCTCTGCCGGGAAGTCGCCGATGGCGGAAATCTGCACGTCCGTCACGCCCAAATCGCGCAGACGAGCAAGGGTCGCATCGAACGCCTCGGCGTTGCGGATGTGGTCACGCAGGGTATACAGCTGGATGCCCATAATGGGTTTTATCATGTCAAACACTCCCTCAAGCATTTTTCTGCATTATAGCACATTCTTTTTGCGCTTTCAATGACACGGCGGAAATTTTCTTTGCTGACCTATTGACAGGTGAATCATTTTTCACTATACTGTAAGTGAACGAAAATTCACCACAGGAGCTGAACGCCATGACGACCAAGGACGCCTATCTGCTCGAGGCACTGCGCCTGTTCGCCGAAAAGGGGTACGAAGCCACCGGCGTTGCGGAGATCGCCAAGGCGGTGGGATGCACCACGTCGGCGCTGTACAAACATTTCCCCGGCAAGAAAGCCCTGTTTAACGCCATCGTGGAACGAAGCGAAAGCGGCTTTCGGGAGAACACGGCTTTTTTTCACATCCGCGCCGATGACCCGCAGGACAGGAAACGGGTGCTCTGCATGACCGTGGAGGATCATGTGCAGCTGATGCGCCGCGTTTTCGACAGTATCACAGAGGGCGAATACCCGCGCCTGTTCCGCAAGCTGATCACCGTGGAGCAGTTCCGGCACCCGGAGCTTTCGGAGATCTACGAGGAGCACTACATCCGAAAACAGGTGCGTTCCTTTGCCGCCATGATGCAGATCCGCATCGACGGCGGTCTTTTGAAAGCGGCAGACCCGCAGATCATGGCGATGCAGTATATCGCCCCGGTGATCCTGATGACGGGTATGTTTGACCGGGCGCCGGAACGAAAAAAGGAACTGACGGCGGCGCTGGATCAACACGTCCGGCAATTTAACAAAGTATACGGAAAGGAAGATGTATAATGTCTATCTGCGGCACGGACTGCACACAGTGCCCCCTACATACCGCCTGTGCCGGCTGTACCGAAACGGACGGCTGTCCCTTTGGGGAACCCTGCATGGTGGCGGCACACTGCAAAAACGGCACGCTCGATACGTTCAAGCAAAAGCTGATCGACGCCTTCGGCGCAGTCGGCGTGGAAGTGACGGATCTGTTCCCGCTGAAGGGGTCGTTTATCAATATGGCGTACACCCTGCCCGGCGGTCAGGTCACGCAGTTTTGGAACGACAACAAAATCTATCTCGGCAACCAGCTGCCCAAGAGCGGCACCGACCGCTGTTACGGTATCGCCGCAGACGACGCCTATCTGATGGTGTGCGAATACGGACAGGCAGGCGCCGATGCACAGCTTGTGCTGTTCAAACGGTGGAATGACCATGGGCAAGTATGAGGCGCTTTGGGAATATGTGCGCAAGGACGGGCGAGAGCGGTTCAAACTGACCTTTGCACAGATCGAAGAAATTGCCGGCATCCCCCTTGATCACGCATTTCTGCGGTACAAAAGGGAGCTTACCGCCTACGGCTATCAGGTCGGCAAAATCTCCATGAAGGAACAGACCGTGGAATTTCGCAAGAGCACGGAAAATATCGAGATCCGCCCGATTCCGCAGGAGGATCTTGCCCCGGCGCTGGATCTGGCGTGGCAGGTCTTTTCGGCGTATAACGCATCGGACTGCTCCGAAAGCGGCATAGCGGAATTTTATAAAAGCATTCACGATCCCCAGTATGGCGCACAGCTGTCCATGCTGGGCGCTTTTCAGGGCGAGACGCTGGTCGGAATCCTTGCCACACGAAGCGAAGGCACGCACATTGCACTGTTCTTCGTCCTCGGCGCATACCAGCGGCAGGGCATCGGCAAGCGGCTGTTCCACGAGGCCATGGCGCAGTGCAAAGGCGCCGTCACAGTGAACGCTTCGTCCTGCGCCGTACCGGTCTATCGGAAACTGGGCTTTCGGGAAACGGATCGTGAACAGGAAGTAAACGGCATCCGCTTCACGCCCATGCTATACAAAGGAAATACGATATGAAAACTGTATTGATCCACGGACAAAACCACAAGGGCAGCAGCTATCACATCGGGCGGCTGCTCGCCGAGTCGATCTCGAGTGCGGAAGAGATCACTGAATTTTTTCTCCCCCAGGATTTCGAGCATTTCTGCGTCGGGTGCTACACCTGTCTTGAGGACGAGACGAAGTGTCCCTTCTGGGCGGATAAAAAACCGATTCTGGATGCGATGGAACAGGCAGATCTGCTGATCTTTACCACCCCTACCTACTGCTGTGCGCCCTCCGCCGCCATGAAATCCCTGCTCGATGTGCTGTTTGACTACTGGATCGTCCACCGACCGAAAGCGTGGATGTTCCGCAAAAAGGCGGTCATCCTTTCGACATCGGCGGGTTCGGGTGCGAAAAAGGCGGTTCGGGTCATCCGGGACTCCGTGTCCTACTGGGGTGTGTCGCAAATTGAAACCCTGCCTGTGGCGGTGCAGGCAACGAACTGGAAACAGGTGCCCGAGAAAATCAAAAAAAAGATATACAAACGCATTGAAATCCTTGCCCGCAAGGTGCAAAGACCTGCCAAAGTCAGCGTGCGCACAAAGTTTATGTTCTGGCTCTTTTCCAAAATGCACGCCGGCGGCATGGACGCTTCTCCCGCAGAGAAGCCGTACTGGCAGGAACAAGGCTGGCTTGCAGGCGAACGACCGTGGAAGTGAGGAAAAAACGCTATGGCATTTGATTTCAAAAAAGAGTACAAAGAATTTTACAGTCCGAAAAACAAGCCCGAAATCGTCCGTGTCCCGAAGGCGAACTACATTGCTGTGCGCGGCAAGGGCGATCCCAACGAGCCGGGCGGCGCCTATCAGCAGGCCATCGGCGTGCTGTACGCTGTCGCCTATACCCTTAAGATGAGCTATAAAACCGACCACAGAATCGACGGCTTTTTCGAGTATGTGGTACCGCCGCTGGAGGGCTTCTGGTGGCAGGAGGATTTCTGCGGCATCGACTATGCGGACAAGAGCAGCTTTTGCTGGATCTCCGTCATTCGTCTGCCGGACTTTGTGACCAAGGCGGACTTTGACTGGGCTGTGGAAACGGCATCAAAGAAGAAGAAGCTCGACTGCTCCAAAGCGGAGTTTCTCACAGTGGACGAGGGGCTGTGTGTACAAATTCTGCACATGGGCGCTTTCGACGACGAACCTGCTACGGTGGCGCTCATGGATGCATATCTCGCTGACCACGGTTATGTGAATGACTTCAGCGATACGCGCCTGCACCACGAAATCTATCTGTCCGATGCCCGGAAGGTACCCCCAGAAAAGTGGAAAACTGTCATCCGCCATCCGATTCGTCAGCTGTGAGCACGATTCACCGAAAAAATCTTTACAACAAGGAAAAGAGAAGGTACAATGGTTATAGAAACACAGAGACTGCACCTTCGTCCGTGGCTGGAATCCGATGCACAGAGTTTGTACACCTACGCCAAGGACCCGCAGGTCGGTCCCATCGCCGGCTGGCCGGCACATACAAGCGTGCAAAACAGTCTGGAGATTATCCGCAATGTTCTCGCCGTTCCCGAGACCTACGCCGTTTGTCTGAAAACAGACGATGTCGCCATCGGCAGTATCGGTCTGATGATCGGCGCAAAAAGCAATCTGCCCCTGCCCGAAACCGAGGGGGAGATCGGCTACTGGATCGGCGTGCCGTTTTGGGGACAAGGGCTGATTCCCGAGGCGACACGTGCGCTCATTCGCCACGCTTTCGAGGATTTGGGACTGCAAACGCTTTGGTGCGGCTACTTCGACGGCAATGAAAAATCCAAACGAGTTCAGGAAAAATGCGGCTTTCGCTACCATCACACCAACGAGAATATACACTGGGCGCTGATGGACGACATCCGCACGGAACATATTACCTGCCTGCCGAAAGAGGCTTGGCAGAAAGGAGAAAACGTATGAAACGCACACTGTCTTTCCTTTTCGCTCTGGCGCTGCTGCTCACCCTGTTCGGCTGTGAAAAAGCCGGGGTCACCGGCAACGCCGACGGAAACATTGAGATCACCAACGACAACTCCGTCTATATGCAGTACAGTCTCTTTGACGGCGAGCGCACCTATCCCGTGGATGCACAGACACCCCTGCGGATGAAAATGACGTTCAAATCCGTCTCCGGCACCCTGCGGGTCGAGGTCGGCAAGGACGGCGAAACGCCCGATTTTGCAGGCAATATCACCAAGGACAGCGAATCCACCGTCAACCTGACGACACCCGGCACCTACACCATCCGTCTGCGTGGAGAAAAACACACCGGCTCCTACAATTTCGAGTGGGAGGAACTGACGCAGGACGAAACGGCAAGCATACCCACAGCCGAGACTGCAACTGAGGCTGTGACGAAGGCTTCCGCCTCGACCACCACGGTGATCGCCGCAGAAGCGGCACTCGTCGCCGACTATGCCGTGGGAAACACGCCGGACTTCGACGATGCCGCCGGCGGTGAATACGCCTCTATCGTCTCGTTTTCCGTGGACAACACCGTGCATGACTTCCGCTATTTGCAGATCACGCCGGACGTTGACGAGAGCGGAAACTTGCTCGTATCGGACAGCAAAACGCTGTACAGCCAAGATACACTCACGCCCGACAAGCCGGTCTATATCCGCCTCGAGTTTCAGGGTGCACTGCCCGGCCGTGCCGTGTCCTATGTGGACGGCTGCGGAGAAGCGCACATCTTTGCGCTGACCATGAGCGGCGAAAACGGCGACGTCCTTTTGCAGCCGGTCGGCTGATTATGAATCTTTCCATCTCTCCTCAAGGGTTTTCGACCTTTGAGGAGATTTTTTAAAAATTTTTATTTACCCCTTGACAAGGTAGGTAAATGGTGGTATAGTATGTTTACCCACTTGAGAGGCAGGTAATTTAAATGCGAAAACTTTTTGAAGCCCTTTTGCGGCAGAATTTCCGTTTCGGACGAATGTGACCGTGGGAATAAACCGCACCACATTCAAATACGAAAGGAAACAGAAAAATGTCTGCATATAAATTTGAAACGCTCCAGCTTCACGTTGGTCAGGAACAGCCTGACCCCGCCACGGACGCAAGAGCCGTCCCGATCTACGCCACCACATCCTATGTGTTCAAGGATTCCGCGCAGGCGGCAGGCCGTTTCGGTCTGTCGGAGGGCGGCAACATTTACACCAGACTCATGAACCCCACCTCCGATGTGTTTGAAAAGCGCATTGCCGCACTGGAGGGCGGCGCCGCCGCATTGGCCACAGCGTCCGGCTCGGCGGCGATCACCTACGCCATACAAAACATCGCCACCGCAGGCGACCACATCGTCTCCTCCGCCAACCTCTACGGCGGCACCTACAACCTTTTCGCCAACACTCTGCGCGAGCAGGGACTGAGCGCCACCTTTGTGGATCCCTTTGACCCGGAGAATTTTGAAAAGGCGATTCAGCCCAACACCAAGCTTCTCTACGCCGAGACCCTCGGCAATCCCAATTCCGACGTCATTGATCTGGAAGCCATCTCCGCCGTGGCGCACAAGCACGGCATTCCGCTGATCGTGGACAACACCTTCGCCACACCGTATCTGCTTCGTCCCATCGAGCACGGCGCCGATGTGGTTGTCCACTCCGCCACCAAATTCATCGGCGGTCACGGCACTGTCATGGGCGGCGTTGTGGTGGACAGCGGCAAGTTTGACTGGGCGCAGAACGACAAGTTCCCCGGTCTGTCCAAGCCCAATCCGTCCTACCACGGCGTGGTATTCACCGAAGCGTGCGGCAATCTTGCCTATATCCTCAAGCTGCGCACCACCCTGATGCGTGACCAAGGGGCGACCATCTCCCCGTTCAACTCGTTTTTGCTGTTGCAGGGACTGGAAACGCTGTCTCTGCGGCTGGAACGCCATGTGGAAAACGCACTGAAAGTGGTCGATTTCCTCAAAAACCATCCGCAGGTGGAAAGGGTCAATCACCCCTCCCTTTCCGAAGGCAAACAGAAAGAACTGTATGAGCGCTACTTCCCCAAGGGCGCCGCATCCATTTTCACCTTCGAGATCAAGGGCGACGCCGAAACCGCCAAAAAGTTTACGGAGAGCCTGCATCTGTTCTCCCTGCTGGCGAACGTGGCGGATGTGAAATCGCTCGTCATTCATCCCGCCTCCACCACCCATTCCCAGCTTTCCGAGGAAGAACTGCTGTCCGCAGGCATCCGCCCCACCACGGTACGCCTGTCCATCGGCACGGAACATATCGACGATATTATCGAGGATCTGGAACAAGGCTTCGAGTCTGTAAAGTAAAGGAGAGAAAATTATGTCTACGATTTATACATCCGCAGATCAGCTCATCGGCAAAACACCCCTTTTGGAGTTGTCCCATATCGAAAAAGCGGAGGGTCTGAAAGCCAAGATCTTCGCAAAGTTAGAGTATTTTAATCCCGCCGGCTCCGTCAAGGACAGGGTCGCCAAGGCCATGATCGACGATGCGGAAGCCTCCGGCAAGTTGCAAGCCGGCGGCACCATCATCGAGCCCACCTCCGGCAACACGGGTATCGGTCTTGCCGCCGTCAGCGCCGCAAGGGGCTACCGCATGATCGTCGTCATGCCCGACACCATGTCCGTGGAGCGCAGAACACTGATGAAGGCCTACGGCGCCGAGCTGGTGCTGTCCGATGGCGCTAAGGGCATGAAGGGCGCCATCGCCAAAGCGGAGGAACTGGCGGCCGAGATCCCCGGCAGTTTCATTGCGGGACAGTTTGTCAATCCTGCCAACCCCAAGGCGCACAAGGAAACCACCGGACCCGAGATCTGGGAGGATACGGACGGTAATGTGGACATCTTTGTTGCGGGCGTCGGCACAGGCGGCACCGTCACCGGCGTCGGCGAATATCTCAAGTCCAAGAATCCGGCAGTCAAGATCGTTGCTGTGGAACCCGCTTCCTCCGCCGTGTTGTCCACCGGCGTGGCAGGTCCGCACAAGATTCAGGGCATCGGCGCAGGCTTTGTTCCCGATGTGCTGAATACGGATATTTACGATGAAATTCTCACGATTTCCAACGAGGATGCCTTTGCCGTGGGCAAGCAGATCGGCAGACAAGAGGGCGTGCTGGTCGGCATTTCCTCCGGCGCCGCCGCAGCGGCAGCCATCGCCTTGGCGAAGCGTCCCGAGAATGCAGGCAAAAACATCGTTGTTCTGCTCCCCGATTCGGGAGACAGATATCTTTCCACCCCGCTGTTTGCGGACTAAGGAGCCAATACCATGATCTACGCAGATAACGCCGCCACCACCAAAATCAGCGGCGCAGCGCTGGACGCCATGCGCCTTTGTATGCAGGCATACTACGGCAACCCCTCCAGTCTGTACAGTATCGGTCAAAAGGCCAAGGAAATGCTGGAGGACTGCCGCAGCCGTGCGGCGGCGTGTATCGGCTGCGAATCGAAAGAAATCTATTTCACCTCCGGCGGGAGCGAAGCCGACAATCAGGCGATCCTCTCCGCCGCAAAACTCGGCGAAAAAAAGGGCAAGAAGCACATCGTCTCCACCGCCTTTGAGCACCACGCCGTTCTGCACACCTTGCAGGCACTGCAAAAGGACGGCTTTGAAATTACACTTTTGGACGTACATGAAAACGGCATCGTCCACCCGCAGCAGGTCGCCGACGCCATTCGCGCAGACACGTGTCTTGTCACGGTCATGTATGCCAACAACGAGATCGGCACCGTACAGCCCATTGCCGAGATCGGCGCCGTTTGCAGGGATAGGGGCGTTTTGTTCCACACCGACGCCGTGCAGGCGGCAGGGCACCTGCCCATCGACGTGCGCGCACAAAATATAGATTTGCTCTCCCTGTCGGCGCACAAGTTTCACGGTCCCCGGGGCGCCGGTATCCTGTATGCGAAAAAGGGCGTTGTCCTGTCGAACCTCATCTACGGCGGCGCACAGGAGCGCGGCAAGCGTGCCGGCACGGAAAATCTGCCCGCCATTGCCGGCATGATCGTTGCTTTGGAGGAAGCCTGTGCCCAAATGGACGCCAACGCCGCCAAGCTCCTGCCCCTGCGGGACAGGCTGATCGAGGGACTGCGTGCCATCCCCTACGGCGCCCTGAACGGCGACGCCGAACAGCGTTTGCCGGGCAATGTGAACTTCTGTTTTGAGGGTATCGAAGGCGAGTCGTTGCTGTTGCTGCTGGACGACAAGGGCATCTGCGCCTCCTCCGGCTCTGCGTGTACCTCCGGCTCTTTGGAGCCGAGCCATGTACTGCTGGCCATCGGCAGACCCCACGAAGTCGCCCACGGCTCCCTGCGCCTGAGCCTCGGCGAGGAGACCACGGCGCAGGAAGTGGAGCAGATGATCGCCGCCGTGACGGATGTGGTCACCTACCTGCGGGATATGTCCCCCTTCTGGCGTGATCTGGTCAGCGGCAAACGCCCCCACGTTTTTGAAAAGTAAGGTGAATACAATGGCATTATACAGTGAAAAAGTGATGGATCATTTCCGCAATCCCCGCAACGTAGGCGTGCTGGAAAACGCAGACGGCATCGGCGAAGTCGGCAATCCTGTCTGCGGCGATATCATGAAGATTTATCTGAAAATCGACAACGACATCATCACCGATGTTCGCTTTGAGACCTTCGGCTGTGGCAGTGCCATCGCCTCCAG
This sequence comes from Acutalibacteraceae bacterium, assembly GCA_051881715.1. GTDB lineage: Bacteria > Bacillota > Clostridia > Oscillospirales > Acutalibacteraceae > UBA1425. The sequence goes on along the minus strand of JBJEQK010000035.1, from coordinate 754 downwards.
CTCCATGGCCACGGAGATGATCAAGGGCAAGCCCCTTTCCGAAGCGCTGACACTGACCAACAAGGCAGTCACGGAAGCTTTGGACGGTCTGCCGGCGCACAAACTGCACTGCTCCGTTCTGGCGGAGGAAGCGATCAAAAAGGCGGTCAAGGACTACTACGACAAAAACGGCATCCCCTATGACCCCGCGCTTTTCCCGCAGTGCGAGGACTGCGCACACTGCTGCGAACAGTAAAGGAGGAATCGGCATGAAGGTCTCCACCCGCGGACGCTATGCCCTGCGCGTCATGATCGACCTTGCGGAACATCAGGACGGCGGCTATATCGCCATGAAAGCGGTCGCCGAGCGGCAAGGCGTTTCCCTGAAGTACATGGAAAAGATCCTGCCCCTTTTGGTCGGCGCCGGGATGATCGAAGGGATCACCGGCAAAGGCGGCGGCTACCGTCTCACCCGGGAACCAGAGGAATACCGGGTCGGTGAAATTCTGCGGCTGACGGAGGGCGACCTTGCGCCGGTGGCGTGTGTCGCCTGTGACGCACAGCCGTGTCCGCACACCGGCGAGTGCCGAACACGACCTATGTGGGGAGAACTTTCCAAACGGATCAACGACTATTTAGACAGCGTAACGCTCGAGGATTTAATGCAAAAAAGCGAGGACATTTAACGTCCCCGCTTTTTTCTTGGTTCATCATGGATTTTTGTGGGATTTGTGCTTCGCACCGGGGAACCCCCGGCGAGGGTTCCCCACGCCAA
>JBJEQK010000034.1:0-17640 GCA_051881715.1 Acutalibacteraceae bacterium | reverse complement strand
TCGCCGGGGGTTCCCCGGTGCGAAGCACAAATCCCACAATTTTCCGTGAAGAGCTAAAACTATAGCGAACCCCTCGGACATCGGCATTTTGCACCGATGCACCGAGGGGCTTTTTTATGGCGATACTGCACGATCAGGGACAGATCACTTGATCCTTTCGATTTTTTCCAGGTCGGTATATTTGCCCAGCAGAACGAGCACACAGCCTTCGCCGACCTTGCTGTCGGCAGACGGGGATATGTTGGTTCTGCCGCCGTTTTTGACGGCAATGACGCTGATGCCGTAGCGGGCGCGGACGCCCAGCTCCTTGATGGTCTTGCCGACCCACGATTTGGGCGGGTTGCACTCGATGATGCCGTACTCGTCGGAAAGCTCGATGCTTTCCAAAATGTTCGGCGTGGACAGAGAGGCGGACAGCTTGTCCGCCACGACATATTCCGGGATGACGACCTGATCGGCGCCCAGCTTTTTCAGGATCTCACAGTGGGTCTCGTCGAATGCCTTGCAGATGATTTTCGGCACGCCGATGTTTTTGAGGTTCATGGTGATCAGCACCGACGAAGCGAGGTCGGTACCGACGGCGACGATGGCGCAGTCGCAGGTCTGTACGCCGAGGGTGCGCAGAACATCCGCATCCTTGGCGTCGGCGGTGACGGCACGGGTCACATTGCCTGCGACATTGTTCACCAGATCCTCGTTCAGATCCATGGCGAGCACTTCCTGGTCGTATTTATACAGGTTTTCTGCGAGTCTTGTGCCAAAGCGGCCAAGCCCGATGACAGCGTATGATTTCATAAACAGTTCCTCCTTAGCCGATGAGCAGATTGGTTTCTGCGTACTTGATTTTGTTTTGAGAAGCTTTTTCCTGTAGGAATCCGAGGCTGAGCGTCAAAATGCCGACACGACCGAAATACATATATAAGATAATCAGCAGCTGTGCAGGAACACTGAGCACAGGCGTGATCCCCGTGGACAATCCCACGGTGGCCAAAGCGGAAATGGACTCGTACAGCCCGTCGGAAAAGCTTGCAGGGGAAGTGGCGCAGATCACAGCGCCGCCGAAGAAGGAGAGCAGGATCATAAACCCGCAAAGCGTCACGGCGTTCAAAATCTGCTTGCCGGGGATGGTGCGGTGAAAGACATTTACGCTGTCCTTGCCGGTCAGTCTGGACCACAGAAACAGCATCAGCACGATAAAGGTCACCGTTTTCAGACCGCCTGCCGTGGAGCCGGAGCTGCCGCCGATGAGCATGAGCAGCATGGTCACCGCCTTGCCGCTGTCCGTCAGTGCGCCTTGGTCGATACCGGCAAAGCCTGCGGTGCGGGTGGTCACGGACTGGAAAAAAGCGGCGGTCAGTTTCTGCGCAGTGGTCATGGTGCCGAGGGTATCGGGGTTGTTCCATTCCAGCAGGCAGAACAGCAGCGTGCCGACGATCAGCAGTGTGGCTGTGGTGATCAGGACGAGCTTCGTATACACGCTCCATTTTTTCGGGTTGCGGATGCGCACCAGCTCGTCCCAGACGAGAAAGCCGATGCCGCCGATGACGATCAGCGCGGACAGGGTCAGCACTACGACGGCGTCCGTGCCGTAGAGCATCATACTGCTGCCGGGCGCTTCAAAGCCGAAGATGTCAAACCCTGCGTTGCAAAATGCGGAAACGGCGTGGAACACGCTGAGTTTGAGGGCGATCCACGGTGAATAGATGGGCAAAAAGCGAAAAAACAGGATCAGCGCACCGATACCCTCCACGGAAAGACAGCCGATGAGGATCTTTTTTTGGATGCGATCCGCATCGCCCATGCCGTCCGAGCCGATGGACTGCGCGATCAAAAGGCGCTGTCCCATGTTCATTTTTCTTTTCAAGGCAAAGATCAGCGTGGACGCAATGGTCATAAACCCAAGTCCGCCGATCTCGATCAGGCACAGCAGCACGATCTGACCGAAGCCGCTCCACTGCGTCCATGTGTCCGCCAGAACCAGCCCCGTGACGCAGGTGGAGGAGGTGGCGGTGAACAGCGCTGTGCGCAGCCCGCAGGATTCTCCGCTGCGGGAGGCGAAGGGCAGACACAAAAGCAGTGTGCCCACCAAGATCACAAAGGCAAAAACCAGCGCAATGGATTGGCTGCTGGTCAGGGAAATCCGTTTTTTTCTGTTTCTGAACATGGCTCTCCTCAAAAAAATAAACAAATCGTGAGTGGATTATAGCATACATTTCCGCATATTGCAAATGCTTTATAACGTGGCGCTTCTTTTGCGTTGGGTATGTCCCATGCAGATTAGGCACACGATTGATTGGAATGGAGGAATAAAAAAGATGCAAGAAAACGGTACCCCGAAAATGCGCTTTGTATCCAAACTCTGCTTTGGTATCGGCGCATTCGGAAAAGACGCCGTATACGCCATCGTCGGCACCTACCTGATGATGTATCTGACGGACTACAGAAGCGTTGCCCCCGCCTTTGTGGGCACACTGTTTATGGCAGCACGCATTTGGGACGCCTTTAACGATCCTTTTATGGGCATGGTCGTGGATAACACCCGTACCAAGTGGGGCAAATTCCGCCCGTGGATCCTCATCGGCACGGTGATGAACGCGATCGTTCTTGTTTTGCTGTTTTTGAACAACGGATTGGAGGGTCGGCGATACCTCGTCTGGTGCGCAGTGTTTTATATTCTTTGGGGCATGACCTACACCGTGATGGACATTCCCTACTGGTCCATGGTGCCTGCGCTGACAGACGACCCCAACGAACGAAACCAGATCTCGGCGATCCCCCGTATCTTTGCCAGCTGTGCATGGCTCGTCATCAACTCCTTCGGTCTTGCGCTGGTGGGCTTTCTCGGTCGGGGGGATGATGTGCGCGGATTTGCGGTGCTGGCGAGCATCATTTCGATCGTCTTTATTTTGGCGTCCGTCCTGACGTGTCTGACCTGTAAAGAGCGGGTCGTGACTGCCGCCAAAGAAAAAACCTCGGTCAAGGGGATGCTGCACGCCCTGTTCAAAAACGACCAGGTCAAGGTGATCCTCGGCATCGCTCTGTTTTTCAACATTGCCTACCAGCTGTCCAACAGCTTTGCGCTGTACTACTTCAAGTACGTGGCGGAGAGGACCTATACTGAAGCGGGCAACGGCATTCTGTACCCCATTTATGCGGGCGTTGCGGGATTTGCACAGATGGGCTCCATGGCGCTTTTTCCCATGCTCACGAAGAAAATCGGCAAAAAGGTTTCCGTGTTCCTTGCCAGCTTCCTGCCGGTGCTCGGCTTCGCACTGCTCTGGGTCAGCGGCTATTTTATCCCCACCAACGCCGTCATGGTCGGTGTGTGCAGCGCCATCGTCAACTGCGGCATCGGCTTCATGCTCGTGCTCATCACCGTGATTTTGGCGGAGGTTGTGGACTACGGGGAGTATAAGCTCGGCACCCGAAACGAAAGCATTCTGTTTTCCATGCAGACCTTCGTTGTCAAGTTCGCCGGGGCATTCAGCGGCTTTATCAGCGGCATCGGTCTGACCGCCATTGGCTACGTTGCCAACCAGCAGCAGACGCCCGGTGCAGAAAACGGTATGCGCATCATCATGTTCCTGATTCCTGCCATTCTGTCGGCGCTGTGCTTCGTGTTCTATACTGCCGGGTACAAGATCACCCCCGACGTCTATGAAAAGATCCGGGAAACCATCCGTGCAAGAAAGGAAGAGCAATGATGTGGCTGGGTGTGGACTACTATCCCGAGCAGTGGGATATCTCTTTGTTGGATGCGGACTTGGACACCATTGTGGAGCTGGGGTGCAACGTGATCCGCATCGGCGAGTTTTCGTGGCACTTGATGGAAAAAACAGAGGGAAAATTTGATTTTTCTTTTTTTGACGGCGTGATCGCCAAAGCCAAGGAAAAGGGGCTCAAGGTCATCCTAGGCACGCCCACGGCGACCATCCCCGCATGGCTTGCCAAAAAGCATCCGTCCATCGTGTCGGAGTTCGAGGGCGGGATGAAGCGCACCTTCGGCGGTCGCCATGTGTACTGCTTCAATGCGCCGGTTTTGTACGCGTACAGCGAGAAGATCATCCGTGCACTGGTCAGTCATTATAAGGACGAGCAAGCCATTGTGGCGTGGCAGATCGACAATGAACTGGGGCATGAGGGCAGTGACGAGTGCTATTGCGCACAGTGCCAAAAAGCGTTCCAAAGCTATCTGAAAGAGAAGTTCTGCGGAAACGTGGATATGCTCAACGAAACCTACGGCACGGCGTTCTGGTCGCAGGAGTACAATGACTTCAGCGAGATCCCCACGCCCATGGCGACCATCACCACCCACAACCCGGCGCTGCGTCTGGACTGGGAGCGTTTCCGCAGTCAGAGCATCGTGGACTTTGCCGCGTTCCAAGCGAAGCTGATTCGGGAGATCGCACCGAATGCCGTGGTGATGCACGACTTTTCCGGCGGCGGTCTTGCCAAGCACGTGGATTTCTCTGCCGTCGCCAAGGGGCTGGACGTGGTGGCATACAACAACTATCCCGTCTGGGGTGGACAGCGCGAACCCATCGCTCCTCATGAGATCGCCTTTGGTTTAGACTATATGCGTGGGCTGAAACGGCAGAATTTCTGGATCACCGAGGCGATCATGGGGGCGCAGGGACACGATATCACCGGTTATTCCCCCAGACCCGATCAGGCGAAGATGTGGTCGTTTCAGGGCTTTGCCCACGGCTGTACATCCATGCTGTATTTTCGCTACCGCGGTGCGGCAAAGGGTGCGGAGCAGTTCTGCTACGGCATTTTGGATACGGACAACGTCAAGCGCCGCAAGTTTTACGAGGTGCAGCGCTGTTTCCGGGAGATCGCACCCCATGCCCGTGCGCTGGAAACGCCGATCATTGCCCGGGTGGCAATCGTCTATGACTACGATTCCCTTGCCGCATTCCGCATTCAGGGACAGAGCTTCCTGCTGGACTGCCCGACGGAGATGATGCGGTTTTACAAGTCCTTTTACAGCCGGAATATCCCCGTGGATGTGATTCCCGCCGAAGCGGATCTCTCCGGGTACAGCGTCGTTATCACGCCCCAGATGATTATCCATAAGCCGGCATTTTCGCAGAAATTGCAGGCGTTCGTTCGGACGGGCGGTACGGCGGTGCTGACCTACCGCACGGCGGTGAAAAATGCAGACAACAATCTGGAATTCGGCAAAAAAATACCGCTGGTATACAGCGGCTTTGCGGGGGTGACGGTGGTGGAGACCGAAAGCTTGCAGCAGGGGCAGACGTTTCCCGTGCTCGGCAGCGGCGACTTTGCCGGCAAGGACGGCACGGGCACCATCTTCCGGGATATGCTGGAGGTGTCCGATGCAGAAGTTCTGTATCGCTACGGCGACAGATTCTACGATTCCTTTGCCGCCGTGACCCGCAAAAAACAGGGAGCCGGCACGGTGTACTACATCGGCTGCGGTCTCGATGAAAAGACGGCGGACGGACTGATGCAGACGATTCTCCGCGACAGCGGCATCCAAGGTGAACAGACGGAGAGCGGCGTGGAGGTCTGCTATCGGGGCGACGGGGAAAACACTGTCCGTATGGTCATGAACCACAACGGCTGTGCGGCACAGTACGGCGGCAAAGCCCTTGCCCCGTATGAAAGCCGCATCGAAAAGGTTTAATCGTATCAGAGAATTTTTTTCATGCGCTCGGCATATCCGGCGGTGGAGATGCCGTCTAAGGTGTGGGCGTCGGTGCCGAAGCTGAAATGGACGCCGACCTCTTTACCGATATGGAAAAAGCGTTTGGAGAATGTGGGGAAGCCGAAGAATGTGGGCGCGTGCAGTTCCCACACACAGCCGGCACGCTCTCCCTTTGCGAGGATATCGCCCAGCTCATTGTCCGTGAGGGCGGCAAGCACGGCGGCTTTCTCCGCTTCGTTGAAAAAATCCATTTTTTCGGGGGAAAAGGGATGCGCAATGCTGTCGGCACGGTCGGTGTCCAGCAGGGCGTCCAGTACGGCAAGCATATGCTTCGCATAGCCCCGGGCGCTGCGATCCTCCGGCTGTTCCCAGTAGTCCAGATGATAGTGGCTGTGGGAGTAGCTGCGGTAGTCCAGCGAACGGCACATCTCCTCGGTCTCGGAGTATTTCCCGACGCCGTATGCGGACAGCTCCGAGCCGATGAGCACACGTACCGGCGTGTCGATCCCGGAAAGCTGTGTGCGCAGAATAACGGTGTTGGCGTAGGTGTCGATGTTGTCGTCAAGGTCGGAGTGGTCGGTCACGGCCAGAGTTTGCAGTCCCGCTTTTTCCGCCTCGGCGATCATGGCACGCAGCGTCATTTCAGGTCTGGCACAGCGGGAGAAAAAGGTGTGCGTGTGCATATTGTTCCGCACGATCTCGTCGATGTCGTAGGTTTTTTCAAGCTTAAACATTCTCTTACATCACATCCTTTGTTTGTATCTTACCACACCCCGTGACAATTTGCAAACTGTTGTTTGACTTTTGCGGGGGAGTATGCTACACTGAAGCCAAATAAAAGGTATAAGGAGAGATGGCAATGCAGGAAAGAAAAGTCGCCATTTACGGCGCAGGTTCTCTCGGTACGGTGCTCGGCGCATTCATGACCCAAAACGGGGTGGATGTGGAGCTGATCAACCGCAACAAAGCCCACGTGGAAGCCTTGCAGCAAAAGGGTGCGCACATCACGGGTACGGTGGAAATGACGGTTCCTGTTAAGGCGATCCTGCCCGAGGAGATGCAGGGTACATACGAAGTTGTTTTCCTGATGACCAAGCAGCTGTTCAACCCCGAGGTGGTGGCCTATCTTGCGCCGTTTCTCACCGAGGACGGCGTGATCGTCACACTGCAAAACGGTATTCCCGAGCCGGGCATTGCGCAGATCGTCGGCAAGGCGCACACCATCGGCTGTGCGGTGGAATGGGGAGCGACCCTGTCCGCACCGGGGGAATGCATCCTTACCAGCGCCAAGGAGAGTCTGTCTTTCCACATGGGCGGGATGCAGGGCATCACCGAGGCACAGCTCATGCGGGTGAAATCTCTGCTGGAAAAGATGTGCCCGGTCTATCTCGAGGAGAATCTGCTGGGCGTTCGCTGGTCGAAGCTGCTCATCAACGCCACCTTCTCCGGGCTCGGCACCGTGGTCGGCGGCAATTTCGGCAGTGTTTCCGAGGACAAGGACGTACAGCCCGTCGCCTTGCGCTGTATGAAAGAGTGCATTGACGTCGGTCATGCCGCCGGCGAGCAGTTTGCCCCCGTGCAGGGCAAGGACATCACCAAGCTGTTCTACTACAAAAACGGGCTGAAGTTTGCCTTTGCCAAGTTCCTGCTTCCCATCGCCATGAAGAAGCACCGGGACATCGAACCCTCCATGCTGCAGGATCTGAAAAAGGGGAAGCCCTGCGAAGTCGATGCCATCAACGGCGTCGTCTGCGAATGGGGCAGAAAGTGCGGCATACCCACGCCGGTCAACGACCGCATTGTGGAGGTCATCAAAAAAGAACAGAGCGGGGAACTGCCGCTGCAAAAGAGCAACATCCGCCTGTTCAACGACCTGATTCCGTAAACCGTTCCTGCGCTGCTACGAAAAACAGCGCCAAAACAGCCGGGGTGCATCGACACGGTGTGCCATGGCATCCGTTTAATGATAAAAACTGCCTTCCCACGGGACGGCAGTTTTTTTAAGGCAATGCCGCACACCCCGATTGTGCGGCATTGCCTTAAGCAAAATTCTGCAAGTTTTCCCAAAGTCGTTTCTTCGGCAGAACAGGCATCCGATGTACCTGCATTGGTGTGTCCGAAACAAATACTGAAAGTTATAACTGTTAAAAATCTAAAAATTTTAAATTTTATCAGTTATAACTGATAAAATAATAAAAAAGAAGTTGTTTTTCAGATGTAAATGTGTTATACTATGGTTAGCTGCAAAAAAGGGGGCTATGCAATTCATGATTAAACGCGAAAGGTATATGCGCCGCATCCGTCCGTTCATCGGGTCAGAGCTGATCAAGGTGATGAGCGGTATTCGACGCTGCGGAAAGTCCGTTATGCTGGAGCTGATCAAGCAGGAACTCACAGAGTCCGGCGTTGATGCGTCTCAGTTTATCTCTATCAATTTTGAGGATATGCGTTTTTCTCACCTGCAAACGGCAGAGGCTTTGCACGAGGAGATTGTCAGCAAAGCAGCGGCCATCGACGGCAAGGTGTATCTGTTCTTCGATGAGATTCAGGAAGTGAAGGATTGGGAGAAATGCATCAACTCTTTGCGCGTCTGTCTGGACTGCGACATCTATATCACCGGCTCAAACGCCAAACTGCTGTCCGGAGAATTGGCGACGTGTCTTGGCGGACGCTATGTGGAGTTTGTGATCTATCCGTTCTCCTTTGCCGAATTTTTGCAGCTGTACCGTCTACGTGCGCCGAACGAGTCGATTCAAATGTGTTTTCAGAAATACCTTCTGGCGGGGGGGATGCCCTATCTTTCCAACCTCGGGTATGCACAGGAGCCGTCAAGGCAATATCTGCATGATCTTTTCAATTCCGTACAGCTCAAGGATATTGTCCAGCGCAACAAGATCCGGGACGTGGACTTGTTGGAGCGCATCCTCTGCTATGTCATGGCAAACGTGGGCAATACTTTCTCTGCGACATCGCTTGCAAAATTCCTTAAGAACGAGCAGCGAACCGTAGCGCCGGAGACGATTTTGAACTATATCAAATACTGCTGCGACGCATATCTGTTTTATCCGGTGAAGCGAGAGGATTTGCAAGGCAAACAAATTCTTTCATCCAATGAGAAGTACTACATTGCCGACCACGGCATCCGTGAGGCGGTCTTGGGCGGTAATGGCAGAGACATTCAGCTTGTTTTAGAAAATATCGTTTATTTGGAACTGCTTCGCAGAGACTATCGTGTTACTGTCGGCAGAATCGCGGACAAGGAGATAGACTTTGTGTGCGACAGGCGCGGAGAAAAGCTGTATGTGCAGGTTGCCTATCTGCTTGCTTCGGAAGAAACCATTGCCCGCGAGTTCGGCGTATATGACAATATCCGCGACAATTTTCCGAAGTATGTTGTGTCACTGGATGAGTTGGACATGAGCCAAAACGGAATCAAGCACCGAAACATTCGGGATTTTCTTCTGATGGAGACGTGGAATTAAGACCATACCGCACACCCCGATTGTGCGGCATTACGCCCTGTGACCTATAATCGAAAACCGCCCGTGTCGAATTCGTTCGGCACGGGCGATAAAGTTTTGTTTGTCAGGCTTCGACAGTGTCTTCCGCTTTTTTGGCGGCCTCTTTGGCTTCCTTTGCGGCCTTTGATTCGGCTTCGGCTTTCGCTTTGGCGGCGTTCACCGTCTGCATCATGCCGCAGAAAACCTCCGCGATGGTGTCTGCCGTGGCGGGACCGAGGGAGTTGGTTTCCTCGTAGTGGCGGCGGCCGTGGCGGTCGCGTGCCGCCTCAAAGTACGGCGTTTCGGCGTGCAGGAGGAAATCATTTTTCGGCAGGACATAGCCGACCTCGTCGTTGGCAAGACCGAAAATCAGCATATTCGGATCGTCCGCGATCTCCAGCAGGGGAACGGGATTGACCTCGGCGCCGTAGCCGGAGGCGGATTCGTCGCAGTTGAGGTAGCCGCCATAGGCCAGCTCCGGGAACAGTTCACACGGCAAGAGGAGGATCTTCTGTCCGCCGATCTCCAGGTAGGTCATCTCGGACTTGAGGGCGAAGCCAAGGGAAGCGCCCTCCATATAGTAGCCCTTTGCCTGCAAAATGTGGGCAAACTTTGCCGTCATGAGCATGGTGTTGTCTGCGTCAAAATAGAATTCCTGACGCAGGACGTTGATGCAGGGGGAGAGCTTCTTTTCCTTGCCGATGGACATGGCGTAACCGGCGAGCTTTTCACCGATCTGCCGGGTGTTCTCGGCAAAGTCGCCGCCTGCCGCACGGATCTCCTTTTCGTTGGGAATGTCCATGGAGATCATGCCGCCGATGGCGCCGACAAAGTAGGCGGTTTCCGCGCCGGTCTCGCGGCGAATCGCTTCGCGCATATAGCCGGGGAAGTCGGCGCTGACGCGGGAATTGCAGCCCTGCAAGGATTCGGAGTGGGAGGCGAAGTTCAGCAGCCATGTCTCCCGTGTGCCGTCCTTGGGCGCAAAGCGCAGACGGGTCAACGTTTTGGAGTAGACGATGGGGGTGCGGATGTCCTCCTGCATATCCGGGACCTCGATGGCGCCAAGGTAGAGAGAACCGCTGCGGCGATCCTTATAGGCGTCGATGGCGGCCTTTTTGACCTGCGCATAGAAGAATTTCATGTAGCTTTTATCCCGCCCGGACAGGGGCAGGGGACCCCATGTGCCCATGGTGTCGATGGAGGCGTGGTTGTGGGTGCTCATGATGTTGATGCTGCGGCAGTCCGTGGTGCGGGCAAAGTCCGCCAGAGACTCCCGGATGCCGTTCACATCCGCATTGAGCAGACCGACGGTGTCGATGGAGATCAGCAGGACGGCGCCTCTGCCGGAGTTGTCGTCCATCCAGACGGCGTGGGCATGGGGTTCGTCGAGGTAGCCGGTCGCCGGATTGTTTTCGCCGTAGCCGGCGACATAATAGGTTTTCTGCATGAAGTCGTCGGGGAAAACGGTGGCCTTGCCGAAGCCGACGGTGTAGCAGCTGCCGCCCTTCAGACGGTAGTCCTCCGGCTCTGCCTGCGCAATGGCGGGGAGGGGAGACGCTTTGCGTCCGACGGCGCCCACGGCGGAAAATGCGGCGCGCAGTCCCTTGCTCAGCAGTACCTCGCCCTTGTCGGTCACGTCTTTCTTAAGCTTGTTGAAATCCATAATGGTACCTCACTTTATCGTTATGGTCGTTATGTATTTTGCGGGGATGCGGTCGAGCAATTTTTGGAACCACGCACGCACACGATCCCAAAATGCGGAGATCTTGCCGCCGTCCTTGACGGGGAACTGCTCTGCGCGCAGACCCATTTTTGCACCGATGCGCTGGGCGACTTGGCGGTTCTCGATGTGTTCTCCGTCCTCGATCAGGTCGTCACTGCCGAAAACCAGCAATGGGACATCTGTGCCGGTGTGGGAAGTTTTGGTATAGGTATATGTGCCGTCGATGCAGGTGACGCCGCCGGTCTCGTGGTCTGCAGTGACCACGACGAGGGTGTGACCGTCCGCACGGGCAAACTGCACGGCGGTTTCCACGGCGTTGTCAAATTCCTCCACAGCTTCGGCGGCGCCGGCCACCTTGGTATCGTAGCTGTCGCTTCCGTTGCTGCGGTGGCTGAACTTGTCGATGTGCGCACCCTCCACCATCAGGAAAAAGCCGTTGTCGTTTTCCAGCTGAGAGATGGCCTTGGCGGTCATCTGGGACAGGGTAGGCGCATCGGAATCGGGAGATGCGGCGGTTTTCCAAATTTCGCCGTAGTTAAACTGGGCGAAACTGCGGCTGCCTTTTTCCAAAGCGTCCATCTCGGATTTGGTGCGTATGACGGTGAAGCCGTTCTCCTTGGCAAGGGATTCGTCAAAATCATCGCTGGATGCGCCCCAGATCAGGTCAAAATCCGATGTGGCCTGCTGGGTGCAGATGTCCTTAGAGTTGCTGCGCACGGAGGTGTGGGCAGTGAAGGACGCAGGCGTGGCGCCGTCGTTGGAGTCGGTGGTGATGACGCCTGCCGCTCTGCCGGAAAGCTTCGCCGCCTCTGTGAGGGAGCGGGGCACGGAGAACAGCCCGAAGATATCATAGGGGTACACGGCGACACAGCCGTTGTTGGTGCGCATACCGCAGGCGAGTGCCGAGCCGCCGGCGGCGCTGTCGGTGACGGAACTGCTGAAGGAGCGGGTCTTGGAGCCGCCGTGCAGGTCACATTCGTCCTCCATAAACAGGGAAATGCCCCGTTCCTGTTTGGCGAGCTGCAGGTGATTTTCCCCCATGCCGTCGCCGATCATCAGGATAACATTGGTATACGTCTCGTCCTGTGCCGTGACGCTCAGAGATGCGAAACTGCACACAAACAGTGCGCAAAGCAGTAAAGAAATCGTTTTTTTCATGGTATCCCTCCTGTCTTTTGAGGCTATTATATAATTTTTTGTAGGAAGTGTCAATCCAGTGTAGTTATTTTTTACAAAAATATGCATTGAAATTATACCGCAAATGCGGTAAAATGAAACCTGTAAACGTGTATAAAGGAGCGGTGTCTCATGAAAAAGATAAAAAGGACAGCTTTGGCATTCCTGCTGGTGCTTGCGGTGACGGCGGCACTGGTGCCCTCTGTGTGTCTGTCTGCGTTTGCCGCAGTATGGACAGGCGGCACGGCTGTGCCGACCATGAATGCGCAGGGGTATTACCTGATCGACACCCCGGAGAAGCTGGCGTGGTTCTCCGAGCGGGTCAACAGCGGGTACAATTCCATCAACGCCAAGCAGACGGCGGATCTGGACTTGGGCGGTCTGTCGTTTACCCCCATCGGCACGGCGGCATATCCGTTTTTGGGCGTCTATGACGGCGGCGGATGCACCGTGGCGAACCTGAAGGTGACCGGGGACGCGGAGAACAGAGGCTTGTTCGGCGTGATCGGCACGACCAAGACCACCGAGACCCTTACGGACGAATGGGGCGACACCTACACCGAGAGCACCTATACGCCCTCGCAGGTCAATAACATCGTCCTGACCGACTGCGATGTCAGCGGCACCAAATACGTGGGCGGCGTCGTGGGCTATTCGGACGGCGGCTCCATCACCGGCTGTTCCGTCAGCGGCACGGTGCAAAATACCGGCTCCGGCACGGGCGGCATCGTGGGCTATCAAAAGGCAGGCGCCACGGTTCTGAACTGTCTGAACAGCGCCGCCGTCAGCGGGGAACTGCGTGTGGGCGGCATTGCCGGCTACTGCTACAGCAACACCGAGGTTCGGGGCTGCTGCAATGTCGGCACGGTAACGGGACAGAATTTTGTCGGCGGTATCGTGGGACTTTCCTCGGGCAGTGACGTCAGCCACTCCTACAACAAGGGCAGTATCAGCGCCACGGAAAACACCTGCGGCGGTCTTGTCGGCTATGCGATGTACGGCGATATCTATTGTATGTACACCATCGGCACCGTCAGCTGTGCCGGGGAATATACGGGCATCGCGTTCGGCAATGTGCTGTACGGCACTATGATGGCCAAGTGCTACTATGACCGGGACAATACCGACATGACGGATCTCTTTGCCACACCGGCGGAACACGCGCTGATGATGGACGAGACCTTTTTGACCACACTCAATTTTAACTACGACATTTTTGTGGGCGACTATTTCCAGACCAACAACGGCTATCCCATCCTGCGCTGGCAGTTGGTGGCGTGGGACGGCTCCGTGGGTGAGCCGGAGACGGACGCAAACGGCGTTTATCTGCTCACCAACGGCAGTGAGCTGGCGTGGTTTGCGGCGCTGGTCAACGGTACGCTGTCCGATACGGCGCAGAATACCGCCGCCAATGCGCGGGTGACCAAGGATATCCTGCTCAATCCCGCGATCTTTGACGAGACCGCCAACATCTGGACGCCCATCGGCACGGAGGATTCCCCGTTCACCGGCTCCTTTGACGGCGGAGAATACCGCATCAGCGGCATCTATATTAGCGATACGGAAAAGAATATGTCGGGTCTGTTCGGCATGATCGGTGCCGGCGGCACGGTAAAAAATATTTTCATTGAGACCTCCAAGATCTACGGCTACAGCCACATCGGCATGATCGCCGGGCAGAACAACGGCACGATCCAAAACTGCTTCAACTACGGCACCTTGCAGGCGACGTACTATTCCGGCGGCATCGCAGGCGTCAACGAGGGCACGATCCAGAACTGCGGCAACATCGGCGAGGAGCTGGGCAGCAACTATTCCGGCGGCATCACCGGCAGCAACAACAGCACCGGTGTTGTCAACAGCTGCTTCAATATGGGCTATGTCACCGGCGTACAGCGTACCGGCGGTATCATCGGCAACAACAACGGCAAGATCCAGTGCTGCTATAATGCGGGCACGGTCAACGGCGGTGCGTCTGTGGGCGGTCTGGTCGGCTACCAGAACAGCAGTGTTTCCGGCGGCTTTACGGCGTGCTACAATATGGGCCGTGTCTCCGGCCTGAGCAACAGCAAGGGCGCCGTGGTCGGCTATAACCTGAACGGCAACGTGACTTACTGCTACTACGACAGCGAGCGTTCCAACGCGACGGACAGCGTGGCAACGGCCAAGACCACGGCGGAGATGGCGGAGCCTACCAGCGTTTCGGCGTTCAGCGGCTTCAGCACGACCTACTGGGTGGATCGTACGCCGGATCAGTATTTTGACTACTGTCCCGAACTTCGGGTATTTTACAATTCCACCAACACCCTGCTCAAAAATACGTCCAAGGAAAGTGCGGCTGTGCTCAAGCCGTCCTACGTCGTTATGGCAGAGGTGGACGGCGAAATGCATACATACTACGACTCCCTGCAGGCCGGCAGCAGCCACATCGGGACAGGCACGGGTACGCTTTCCGTGCTGCGTGACCATGCGATCACCCAGACCATGACGGCGCAGGGCACTGTCACCGTCACGGATAACGGCGAAACGCATACTGTGAAGCGGGGTGACAGCTTCAGCGGCAGTTTCTTCTCCGTTGAGGGGGCGCTGACCGTGCAGGGCACCGGCGAGAATACCCTGGTTTTGGACGGCGGCGTAACTTCTTCGCAGACGGGCGATGCGCTGGTGTTTGTGAACGTGGACAGTACTCTGACGCTGGAGGACGGTGTACTGCTGCAAAACAACACCTCGGAGGATAACGGCGGCGGTCTCTACATCGACGGCGGCACCGTGGTCATGAACGGCGGCACCATCACGGGCAATACGGCGCTGCGCGGCGGCGGTATCTATAACCACGCCGGATTCCTGACCGCCAACGGCGGCACCGTTTCGGGCAACACAGCTTCTGTCAATGGCGGCGGTATCTTCTCCGACGGAAAATATTCCGAGACGAATCTGGCAGGCTTGACCGTGTCCGGCAATACGGCGGGCAACGGCGGCGGCATTTGCAGTGTCGGCAGTCCTGTCAGCATGACGGGCGGCACCCTTTCCGACAATACGGCGACCACCGGCGGCGGCATTTACACCAACGGTACCTTCCATTTGGCGGGCGGTACCATCACCGGGAACATCGCCGTGACCGGCTCCGGCATCTACGACAACGGTACGCTGGAAATGGCGGACAATGCCTTTGTGGCGCAGAACAACGACGTCTACCTGGTGTCCGGCAAGACGGTGGTCAATACGGCACAGATCACGACCGACGGTTTGGTGGCGTACCTGACCGTGGCGGATTACGCAGTGGGTACCCGTGTGCTCAGCGGCGATTTCTGCGCATCCAACTACGCCAAATTTGTTTTGAATGTTCCCCTGAACGAGACGGAACTGAATATCAACTCCACCGGCTATCTTGTGGACAAGGAGATCTCCAACGTGGCCAAGGTCAGCGTGTTCGGTGCCTACGATGTGTTCTACACCTCCTTGAAGGAGGCGGTGGATTCCATCGGCGAGGGCACGGGTCTTGTGTGCATGGTCGGGGACGACAGTATCGGAGAGACCATCGAGGTGCGCGGCAATGTGACGATCATCGGCGATGAAATCGGCGGTCGTACCCTGTCCCGTTACCGCACCTGTACAGGCAATATGTTTACGGTCGCAGAGGGCGCAACGCTGCAATTCGGCACGGCAGGCTCTGCGGACAACACGGCGCTGTATGTGGACGGCGGCAGTAAGCTGTACGGCACCTACGGCGAAAGTATGATCAGCAACAGCGGCACAGTCAAGCTGTACGACGGGGCAACGCTTTGCAACGCATCCACCCTGCAAAACGGCGGCGTGGTCTGCGGCACCGGCAGTGTGGAGATCTGCGGCGGCAGTATTACCGATTGCAGTGCGGCGAACGGCGGTGCGGTCTGTATGACAGGCGGCACCCTGCAAATGACGGACGGCACAGTCACCAACTGTTCCGCTTCTGAAAACGGCGGCGCTGTGTATGTGCTGGGCGCCGAAGCGACAATGCAGAGCGGCACCATCTCCGGCTGTACAGCGGAGAACGGCGGCGCCATCTATGCCGGTGACGAGGCTGTGCTTTCCCTGCAGGGCGGCACCCTTAGCGGGAATGAAGCGGTTTACGGCGGCGCAGTGCTGGCAGACAGCGCCGAGTTCACCATGCCCGGCGGCACCCTTACCGTTGTGATCACCGATGAAAACGGGGACATCTCCTATACCGAGGTGGATGTCACGGCAACCGTCAGCGCCAATCATGCAGAAAACGGCGGCGGCATCTATCTGCGCTCCGGCAGCGGCGATTTCTCCGCCGGTTCCATCGAAAACAATACCGCCGATGTGGGCGCTGCGCTTTATATCGAGCCGGACGCCGCCTTCACGATTCGGGATGACGCTTCTGTTTCCGGCAACACAGCCGTACACGGCAGCAGCAGTATTTATGACAACGGCACGCTGACGATCCGTTCTGCGGTGGTCAGCGCGAGCGATACGGTCTATCTGGTCAACGGCAAGACCATCGTTCCCGAGGGCACACAGGCGGGCGCAACCATTGCACCCTCCTCCTATGCGATCGGTACGCAGATTTTGACCGGCGACAGTGTGGCGGCGCTGTACAGCGGCTTCACCATCGCCAATACCCGCTTCTTCGTGGCGGCGGACGGCAAACTGGATACCGATACTCTCTCTCTCAAGGAGAGCTCCCATATGGTCGTGGACTATGACAACGGTATCATCACCGGCATCGACGTCACCCGCAACACCACGGCGCAGATGCGCGAGGAATTTGACAACGCCGGAGCATCCCTGTCCTTCACGGCGGCGGACGGTACGGCGTTGGCAGACGATGCCTCTCTGACCACAGGCTGTTTGATCCTCCTGTCCGACGGCACGGGCAAGGTTTTGGACAGCAAGACCTTCGTTATGGTGGGCGATGTGGACGGCGATGGTGACTTTGACGCCGAGGATTCCGTATACATTTCTGCCATTGCCGGCGGCTATCTGACCGACAGCCAAAGCACAGCGGCGATGCGCCGTGCGTCAGACGCCAACAACGACGGTACGGTGGACGCCACAGATGCGGCACTGCTGCGCGCCTGCGGTATGCTGCGCGCCACGGTGACCCAGCCGTAAATAGAGCTTTGACAGATTTCGATTCGCCCACGGAGTGCGCTTCGTGGGCGGTTTTTTATGACAGTAAAGCCGTACCTCGTGCAAAATATTGCACGACCAACAAAGCAAAACGACAAGTGGGAACGGGGCGAAACCACCCGTGCAAAATATTGCACGACCAACAAGCAAAACGACAAGCGGGAATGGGACGAAACCGCCCGTGCAAAATATTGCACGACTTCCACGCGAAGCGACAACAAGAAGCATAGAAAAAGCAAACATTGATTTGTTCGTTGATTTCACATCATTTAAAAATTATCTGATCCCGTATTTCCAAGAGGATGGAAATTTATATTTTTACAATTCACCAACACCGTGATAAAAACTCTCTCAACGTGATATTGAAACTTTGATTGCGATGTGTCACAATATATTCAGAAAGAGCGCACTTTCAATTATGAAAGAGAGGTTTT
>JBJEQK010000033.1:0-17675 GCA_051881715.1 Acutalibacteraceae bacterium | reverse complement strand
TGCTCGCCTATCAGGACTGCAAATATCTGGCGGGCAAGCTGGAAAAGCAGGCCATCGGCTTCGGCTATTTCGAGCGCAAGCCACAGGAGTTCCCCGTGGATATGACCTACACACGCTCCCACGAACCGTATGAAATTTTCAAGGCGTACATATCTGCCGTCGGCAAGGGAAAGCGTCGTCTGCCGCCGCCCGTGGAGGCGTTTTCACGGATCGTGGCGCACCGCATCGTGTCCGTGGCGTCCCGCATCTCCTTTTTGCTGGACAGGCTGCGCGGCAGTGGGAAGCATCGCTTTTTGTCCCTGTTTGAGCAGTCGGAATCCCGCTCGGAAATGGTGGCGACCTTTTTGGCGGTGCTGTCTTTGGCGAAGGCCAAGCGTGTGACCATTGAGGGGGACGGCGACAATATCCTCATCGAACTCAAAGAGACATCGGAGGCGTAAATGGTGAAGGTACAGGAACTACAAGCCGCCGCAGAAGCCATCCTCTTTGCCAGCGGGGAACCGCTGGAGCTGGAGCGGATGGCGCAGGCGCTGGAATTGGATACGGAGTATACGGAAAAGATTTTGGAAAAGCTGAAAGCGGATCTGGACGAGCGGGAGAGCGGACTGTGTGTTTTGCGCATGGAGGATCGGTACCAGATGTGTACCCGTACCCGCTTTGCCGACAAGATCCGTTCTGTGCTGGAGGTCAAAAAGAATGCACCCCTGTCTCCGGCGGCGTTTGAGGTGCTGGCGGTCATCGCCTATAACCAGCCCGTCACCAAGTCCTACATAGAACAGGTTCGCGGCGTGGACTGTTCCGGCGTCGTCAATACCCTTTGCCAAAAGGGGCTGGTGGAGGAAAAGGGCAGGCTGGAACTGCCGGGCAGACCGCTTCTGTACGGTACGACGCCCGAATTCTTAAAGTGCTTTTGTATGTCCTCTTTAACGGAGCTTCCCGAATTGCCGGAAAAGGATCTGCCGAAGATCGAGGATATCATGGATGCGGAAGCCGGAAAAACACCGATCGAAGAAGAACCTGCTCCGCCGGAAGAGGAAGCGGTGGACAAGGATCAGTATACATTTTACGACGTGCCGGAGGACGGCGACGATCTGTACGCTTTGCCGGAAGAGAATTAACAAGGAAAAGGAGGAGAAATCATGGTTGTGCTATACATAATCCTCGGCATCATAGCGGCAATCACTCTCCTGTTCTGCGTTAAAATCACGGTGGAACTGCAATACGGCGAAACCTTTGACCTGTTCGTAAAGGTTTTGTTTATCAAGATCCGTCTGCTTCCCGCCAAACCGAAAAAGAAAAAGCCGCCTAAGGAACCGAAGGAAGAGCCGCCGCCGGAGGACGCGCAGGAGGAGCCGCAGGAGGAAAAGCCAAAGGGCGAGAACTTCATCATGCGCTTCTACCATGAACAGGGTTTTGACGGCGTTGTGCGGTTTTTGAAGGATATTCTTGCGGCGACCAATACCATGCTGGGCGATATTTTCAAGCGCTCCTTCGTGGTGGAAAAGCTGTTTTTGGATATGTGTGTTGCCAAAAAGGACGCCGCGCAAACAGCCATTGCCTACGGCAAAACCTGCGCCGCCGTGTTCCCGACGGTGGGATACCTTTGCAATACGCTTCGTGTGCGCCAATACGATGTAAACATTTACCCGGACTACCTTGCCACGGGCAGCCGCGCATCCATCCTGTTGCGCATTTCTGTGCGCCCGATCAAGCTGACCAACGCTTTGGTGCGTTTTGCGTTCCGTGCTTTGGTGTCCTTCCTCAGAGCGAAAAAATATGCATCCGATAAAAAGAAACAACAACCTGTTGCAACAGAAAGGAATGTTGAGAAATGAGTAAAGAAAACGCAGCCGCAGGCATTCTCGGTACCACCATCGAAAAGGTCAGAGATCTTGTTGATGTCAGCACCATCATCGGCGATCCCATTGAAGCGGGTGGTGTGACGATCATCCCCGTGTCCAAGGTGACCTACGGCTTTGCCTCCGGCGGATCGGATTTCCCGTCCAAGTCCAATGCGGAGCTGTTCGGCGGCGGCGGCGGTGCGGGCATTACCATTACGCCCATCGCTTTCCTTGTGGTCAACAAGGGCGAAGTGACCATCAAACATATTGCCGCCGAGGGCGGTCAGGCAGAGCGCATCATCGGCATGGTGCCCGACGTGATCGACAAGCTGTCCGGCGCTGTGGAAAAGTTCACCAAAAAGGGCGACGAGGACATTCCTGCGGCGGAATAAGACTACTGAAAAGCAAATCTCCCGCATAGGATATTGCGGTAGGTGATTTGTTTGAAAAGGGTCATTCGATTTCTGTCCGTACTGTTGATCGTGTGTATGGCGCCGTCCTTTACGGCGGATGCCGTGTCCGTGTCGGCGGAATGTGCCGTACTGCTTTGCGCCGATACGGGGGAGGTTCTGTTCTCCCGAAACGGCAAGACGCGTCATTCCATGGCCAGCACCACCAAGATCATGACGGCGCTGCTGACTTTGGAAACCGGGGAGCCGGAACGTGCTGTCAAGGTCACGAAAAAAATGACGGCGGTGGAGGGCACCTCCATGGGACTTCTGCCCGGGGACACCGTAACGCTGTACGGCTTGGCGTGCGGGATGCTGCTCAGCAGCGGCAACGATGCGGCCAATACGGCGGCGATCGCCCTTGCCGGCAGTCAGGAAAAGTTTGCCGAGCGCATGAACGACAGAGCCGCACAGATCGGCATGACCCAGACCCATTTTGTCACACCCTCCGGGCTGGACGATGATATGCACTATTCCACGGCGTATGACATGGCTTTGCTCGGGTGCGAAGCGATCCGCAACCCGCAGTTTCTGCGCATTTGCAGCAGCAAAAGCCTGACGGTTTCCTACGGCAACCCGCCGTACCGCCGTGTGCTGTCCAACCATAACCGCCTTTTAAAGCTGTATGCCCCGTGCATCGGCGTCAAAACCGGCTTCACCAAAAAGAGCGGACGGTGCTTGGTTTCCGCCGCCCGGCGGGACGGTGTGACGCTTGTGGCGGTCACGCTCAACGCCCCGGACGACTGGAACGATCATATATCTATGTACGAATACGGCTTTTCCGCCGTACAGTGTGTACCGCTGGAATCGGGGCAGACGGTGCTGTCTCTGCCGGTTACGGGCGGTCTGCAAAAAACGGTGCAGGCGGGATTTGCCTCGGCGCCCTGTGCGGTGTACGATGCAGATGAGGGCGCCGTAGAGCGCACGGTCTATTGCAAGCCCTTTGTCTATGCGCCCGTGGAGCAGGGTGAGATCGTCGGCAAGGCCGTCTATATCCAAGGGGAAAGAGTGCTTTGCGAAGCCGACATTGTAGCGTGCAAGGACGTTGCGGCAAGACCCGTTGTCGTTCCCGTGCCGCAGGAGGAAGAAAGTCTTTTTCAAAAGGCGCTGGAGAAAATCAAAGGAGTTTTTTAAACATGGCAGAGCCCATACGTCTACAAAAATATCTGTCCGAGTGTGCAGTTGCCTCCCGCCGCAAAGCGGAGGAGCTGATTGCAGGCGGCAAGGTCAAGGTCAACGGTCATGTGGCACAGATCGGGGATAAGGTGCAGCCGGGGCGGGATACGGTGACCGTGTTCGGCAAAAAGGTGCAGAACACCGCACAGCCCGTCTACCTGCTTTTGCACAAGCCCCGGGGCTATATCACCACGCTGTCCGACGACCGCGGACGCAAGTGTGTGACCGATCTTTTGCAGGATGTACCGCAAAGAGTATACCCTATCGGGCGGCTGGATAAGGATTCGGAGGGGCTTTTGCTGTTGACCAACGACGGCGAATTTGCCAACCTCATGATGCACCCGTCCCACCACATTCCGAAGCACTATCGTGTGACCGTTCGCCCGTCCGTCACCGATGCACAGATCGCGCAAATGTCGCAGGGCATGAGGATAGACGGCAGAATGACCGCACCGGCCAAGGTTCGCGTGCTGGAAAAGCAGGAGGGTAGGGTGGTTTTGGAGATCGTGCTGTACGAGGGCAGGAACCGTCAGATCCGCAAGATGTGCGAGCAGCTGGGGCTGGAGGTTGCTCGGCTGAAGCGCACCGCCATGGGACCGGTTCGGCTGGGGATGCTGCCGCAGGGCAAGTGGCGCGAACTGACGGTTGAGGAAGTGGAAAAGCTGACCGCCCGTGCAAACCGTCCGTCACCGGAGGGTACGGAGGAATAAAATACAGGAAGGAAAACAACATGGTTAAGAGTATGACCGGCTATGGTCGTGCCGCCGAGACTTTGGACGGCATGGCGATCACCGTAGAGATAAAAAGCGTCAATCATCGTTACTTCGAGTTTTCGTCCCGTACACCGAGAGCCTATGGCTTTTTGGATGAAAAGCTGAAGAACTTCTTTCAAACAGCCATCTCCCGCGGCAAGGTAGAGTGCTATGTCCAGCTGGAGGCGCTGGAGGAAGCGGATGTGCAGGTGCATCTCAACGCTTCCTTGGTGCAGGGCTATCTGAATGCGTTCCGGGAGCTGTCCGAGCGTTTCGGACTGGAAAACGATGTCCGTGTCTCCACCCTGTTACGCAACAGTGATTTCTTTTCCGTACATAAAGCAGAGGCGGACGAGGATAGGGTTTGGAACGCGGTCAAAGCCGTTGCACAGCAGGCGCTCGCGCAGTTTTTGGAGATGCGTACCCGGGAGGGAGAACGGCTGCGGGAGGATGTGCTGTCCCGTGCCGATGCCATTTTGGAAAATGTGGCGTTTATCGAAAAGCGCTCTCCCGAAACAGTGCGGGAGTACAACGAAAAGCTGCTGCAAAGGATGCGCACCGTTTTGGAGGATACCCACGTGGACGAACAGCGTCTGTTGACCGAAGCCGCCATCTATGCGGACAAGGTTGCTGTGGCGGAGGAAACGGTTCGTCTGCGCAGTCATATCGACCAGCTGCACCATCTTTTTGAATCGAAGGAGGCCGTCGGCAGAAAGCTGGACTTCTTGGTGCAGGAGATCAACCGGGAGGCGAATACCATCGGCTCCAAGGCACAGGATGTGGAGATCGCACGGCGGGTCATCGACATCAAGGCAGAGGTCGAAAAGATTCGTGAGCAGATCCAGAATATCGAGTAAGAGGCGAACATATGAAGTTTATCAATATCGGTTTCGGCAATGTGATCCATGCCCAGCGGATCATCGCCGTTGTCAGCCCGGATTCTGCACCCATTAAGCGCATGGTGCAGGAGGGGAAAGACCGGGGAATCGTGATCGACGCTTCCTTCGGACGAAAGACCCGCGCGGTCATCGTCATGGACAGCGACCACATCATCCTTTCCTATCTGACGGCGGAGACGCTGGCGAACCGCATTGCGGGAGAGGAAAAATCGGACAATACGGAGGGTTCAAATGCTTGGTGAAAAAAGAGAAGGACTGCTGGTCGTCTTGTCTGCGCCTTCCGGCTGCGGCAAGGACACGGTGCTCTCCAAGCTGAGCGGCGTCCGCCGTTCCGTTTCCATGACGACCCGTACCATGCGCGACGGGGAGACGGATGGAGTGGACTACTATTTCGTCAGCGAGGCATATTTCCTCAAACAGCTGGATGAGGGAAAAATTTTGGAGCATACCAGCTACAACGGCAAATACTACGGTACCCCCAAGCAGGCAGTGGATGACTGGCTGCGCGCAGGGGAGACGGTGGTACTGAAGATCGAGGTGGAGGGCGGCGGCAATATCCGCAGGCTCTATCCCGATTCCGTCAGCATTTTCCTTGTTCCGCCGTCCATGCAGACCCTCGAACACCGTCTGCGCAAGCGCTGCAGCGAGACCGAGGAAGAGATCCAATCCCGCTTGACCATTGCGGAAAATGAAATGAAGCACGCAGCAGAGTACGACTATATTGTCGTCAACGACAGTATGGAGTGCGCTGTGGAGGATATACAGGCGATCATTCGGTCGGAAAGACTGAAAACATCCCGTTCCAAAAATATGATTTGTGAGGTAATCAACAATGCTCAATCCTGATTTAAGACAAGTACTCAAGAACCACACCAGCCGCTATTCTCTGGTCATCGCCACGGCGAAACGTGCCCGCGAGATCTCCGAGCAGGCGGAGGAAGACCACGAGATCTTGACCGAGAAGCCCGTCAGTATCGCCATCGAGGAGATCATGGACGGCAAATACAACGTTGTGGAGCCGGAAGAGATCCGCAACATTTAAGGTGTTGGTATTGGAGAAAGACAGGTGGTCGCGGTGTCCGATGTGAAGATAGCGCAGGTTGCCGTGGAGAAGACCGCCTATCATTTCGATACGGCGTACAGCTACAGGATCCCGGACAAGCTTGCCGAACGAGCCAAACCGGGATGCAGGGTGACCGTTCCCTTCGGCAATTCCACAAAACGGCAGGGCATGATCCTGTCCGTCGGCGGAGAAACGCCGAAAGATGCAAAACTGAAATCCATCAGTGAAGTGCTGGATGAATCTCCCGTTTTAAATGACGAGGGGATTCGTCTGGTGTATTTTCTGAAAGAACGCACCTTCTGCACCCTCTTTGAAGCGGTGAAAGCGATTCTCCCGTCCGGCATGGGGCACAAGGTCGTGGTGACCTATGTCAGCGTTGCCGAGGAGGACAAGACGGATTTCAGTGCGCTGAGCATGGAGGAACAGCAGGTGCTGGACTTCCTCGGCGGGAAGATGTACGTTGCCGAGGACAAGATCGTCAAAGCGTTGCACGTGCCGGTTTCTGTGCTGCACACCCTTTGCGACAAGGGGTTTTTGGTGCGCAACTACGATGCCGTGCGCAGAAATGCAGATCTGACTGTTCGCTCTGCCCGGCTTACCGAAGCGTATATTCAAGGCGAACTGCGGTTGCCGAAGCTCTCGCAAAAGCAGAAAAGCGTTATTGATCTGCTCTCGGAGGTCGGCAGTGCATCCGTCAAGGAGATCTGCTACTACACGGGCATCACGGCGGGCGTCGTCAAGACGCTGGCAAACCGCAGTGTGGTGGAGCTGTACAGCGCCGAGGTTTACCGCAATCCCTATGCCGATGCCAAACAGGCGCCGGAGCGTCCTCCCATCGACCTTTCCGAGGAGCAGACGAAAGCGTATGACAATCTAAAGGCGATGTATGCATCCGGGAAGGGCTGTGCGTCCTTGCTGTACGGTGTGACGGGTAGCGGCAAAACCAAGGTCTATATGAAGATGATCGACCGTGTTTTGGAGGACGGACGCGGTGTGATTTTGATGGTGCCGGAAATAGCTCTGACGCCCCAAACGCTGCGGCTGTTCCATGCCCGGTACGGCAAGCAGGTCGCCGTGTTTCACAGCGCCCTTTCCGTGGGCGAACGTATGGACGAGTGGAAGCGGGTGCACCGGGGCGAAGCGAAGATCGTCGTGGGAACCCGTTCAGCGGTGTTCGCGCCCTTTGACAATATCGGGCTGATCGTGGTGGACGAGGAGCAGGAGAGCGCCTATAAATCCGAAAACGCCCCCCGATACAACGCCAAGGATGTGGCGAGATTCCGCTGTGCCGAACATAATGCACTGCTGATTTTGGCGTCGGCAACGCCGTCTTTGGAGAGCTTTGCCGCCGCAGAAAAGGGACGCTACGTTCTCAATACGCTCACGACACGCTACGGCGATGCCCTTCTGCCCGAAGTCGTTACCGTGGACATGGTGGCCGAGCGGCAGCAGGGAAACCGTTCCGACATCAGCCGCGAATTGCTGCGTTCTTTGCGGGAAACCTTAGCTGTGGGACGGCAGGCGATCCTTTTGATGAACCGCCGTGGGTACAATACTTTCGCCTCCTGCACGGCCTGCGGACAGCCGGTGACGTGTCCGTCGTGCAGTATCTCCATGACCTATCACCGTGCCAACGGCAGGCTGATGTGCCATTACTGCGGCTATTCCGTGCCCTTTACGCCCACTTGCCCGTCCTGCGGGGAAAATGCCGTGCTGTATTCGGGGTGCGGCACGCAAAAGATCGAGGACGATTTACAGCAAATGCTGCCCGAAGCACGGATCCTGCGCATGGATACCGATACCACCATGACCCGATTTGCCCACGAGGACAAATTGAAGCAGTTTGCCGACCGGGAATACGACATCCTGCTGGGCACGCAGATGGTGGCGAAGGGGCTGGACTTCGAGAACGTGACGCTGGTGGGCGTCGTGTCGGTGGACAGCCTTTTGTACAACGACGATTACCGTGCTTTGGAGCGTACCTTTTCCCTGCTGACCCAGGTGGTGGGGCGTTCGGGTCGCGGCAAATATCAGGGCAAAGCCATCATCCAGACCTCCGCCCCGGAGAATGACGTGCTGTCCATGGCGGCGAGGCAGGATTATGACGAGTTTTACCGCACGGAGATCGGCATTCGGAAAACGCTGATCTATCCGCCGTACTGCGATCTGTGCGTGGTCGCCTTTATCAGCGCCGAGGAGCTTTTTGCCCGGGGCGCCGCCAAAGGCTTTTTGGCAAAGCTGACAGCGCTTTCC
This sequence comes from Acutalibacteraceae bacterium, assembly GCA_051881715.1. Lineage (GTDB taxonomy): Bacteria > Bacillota > Clostridia > Oscillospirales > Acutalibacteraceae > UBA1425. The sequence continues at coordinate 9,242 of JBJEQK010000033.1, read as the reverse complement.
ACGTCGGAATACGGCGGGGAAAAGCTGATCGTTTTAGGTCCCGCACCGGCAAAAATTTTGCGCGTCAACGATCAGTACCGCTACAGGCTGATCATCAAGTGCAAAAACACGGTGCGGTTTCGCAGCATGATGTCGTCGCTTTTGTGCGAGATCGGCAAGGATAAACGCTACGCCAAGGTAGCGGTTGTGGTAGATATCAATCCCGAAAGCATATTATGACAAGGAGTTTGACATGGGTTACAGAGAGATTGTAAAGGTCGGCGACCCCATTCTGAAAAAGACGAGCCGCAGAGTGGAAAAATTTGATGACAAGCTCTCGCGCCTGATCGACGATATGCGCGAGACGATGTACAAGGCGGAGGGCGTGGGTCTTGCCGCCGTGCAGGTCGGCGTACTGCGCAGAGTTGTGGTGATGGACTGCGGCGACGGCTTTTTGGAGCTGGTCAATCCGCAGATCATCTCCGAAGAGGGAGAGCAGGAGGAGCAGGAAGGCTGTCTTTCCCTGCCGGGGGAATACGGCGTTACCCGCCGTCCCGCCGTCGTAAAGGTGCAGGCGCAGGACAGAACCGGCAAATGGCATATTTACAAGGGAACGGAGCTGAAAGCCCGCTGTTTTTGCCATGAGCTGGATCATTTGGACGGAATTTTATTTACGCAAAAGGTCATTCGCAAGGAAAACTAATTCTGTTGCAAATAATTCACACTTTGTTTATAGGGGCGAAATGGTATGCGTGTAGTATTTATGGGAACACCTGATTTTTCCGTACCGTGTCTTCGTCGTCTGATTGCAGACGGGCACGAGGTGGTCGGTGTATTCACACAGCCGGACAAACCGAAGGGACGGGGCAAACAGATGACGCCGCCGCCGGTCAAGGTCACGGCGACGGAAAACGGCATTCCCGTCTTTCAGCCCCGCTCCATGCGGGACGGGGAAGCGCTGGCGATCCTCGAGCAGTTAAAGCCGGACGTGATCATTGTCACCGCTTTCGGAAAGATTTTGCCCAAGGAGATTCTGGACTGTCCGCCATACGGCTGTATCAATATCCATGCGTCCCTCCTGCCGCGCTACAGAGGCGCCGCACCGATCCAGTGGTGTGTGCTGAACGGCGAGACGGAAAGCGGCGTGACCTCCATGCAGATGGATGTGGGTTTAGACACCGGCGATATGCTGCTTAAGGCCAAAACGCCGATCACGCCCGATATGACCGCCGGGGAACTGCACGACCGTCTGTCCGTGCTGGGTGCCGAGGTGCTTTCCGAAACCCTGACCGCCGTACAAAAGGGGGAACTGCATCCCGAAAAACAGGACGATGCCCTGTCGAACTATGCCCCCATGCTCACCAAGGAGCTTTCGCCCATCGACTTTACAAAGTCCGCCCAGACCGTGCACAACCAGATTCGGGGACTTTCTCCCTGGCCTGCGGCGACAATGGTGCTCTGCGGCAAAAAGCTGAAAGTTCACGCAAGTATTTTGTGCGCCGACAAGGGCGGAAATCCCGGTGAAGTCATGGAAAGCGGCAAGCGTCTGGTGATCGCCTGCGGCGACGGCAAATGTGTGGAGATTCTGACAGTACAGGCAGAGGGCAAACGAGCCATGTCGGCGGCGGAGTATCTGCGCGGCAGTGCGGTGGAAAAGGGGAGTATCGCAACGGCGTAACGGCCGGAAAGGAGAAAGCTTATGCCTTTTTATTACGGAGTGGATATCTATTATTTGTTGCTGGTCGTCCCGGCGTTTTTGCTCGCGCTGGGTGCGCAGATCATGGTCAAGAGCACCTACAGCAAAATGTCCCGCATCCGCAACTCCCGCAACCTGACCGGTGCACAGGCGGCGGCAAGGGTGCTGTACGAACACGGCATTACCAATGTCCGCATCGAGCGGGTGGCGGGAACGCTGTCCGACCACTACGATCCCCGTTCCAACGTGATTCGTCTGTCGGAGGGCGTATATGACAGCGCCAGTGTGGCGGCGGTGGGTGTTGCCTGCCACGAAGCCGGTCATGCGGTACAGCATGCGCAGAACTATGCGCCCATCAAGATTCGCAATGCGATCATCCCCGTCTGCAACATCGGCTCGACCATCGGTCTGCCGCTGGCGTTTATCGGTCTGATTCTGGATTTCGGTTTTCTCTTTTGGCTGGGCATTCTGCTGTACGGTCTTGTGGCGCTGTTCCAGTTTGTCACACTGCCGGTGGAGTTCAACGCCAGCCGACGTGCTTTGCAGGCCATCGAATCGACCGGTATGCTCTCGGGGGACGAATATAAAAATGCCCGCAAGGTGCTTACTGCGGCAGCAATGACCTATGTGGCGGCGCTGGCGGTCTCCATCGCTAACCTGCTGCGGTTGATTTTGCGTGCCAACGACCGCCGCAATTAAGGAGATTCTATGGACACCGCAAGAAAAACTGCCTACGAGACGCTGCTGCGCATTTTCAAAGACGGCGCCTATTCCAATTTGGCGCTTTCGGCGGCACTGCGGGCGGGCGAATTGTCCGGGGCAGACAGCGCTTTTGCATCGGCGTTGGTCTATACTGCCGTGGAGCGGCAGATCACCGTGGACTACAACCTGTCCCTGTATCTCAAACAGCCTCTGAAAAAACTGCGCCCCGAGGTCTGCACGGTACTGCGTATGGGCGCCGCACAGATCCTGTTCATGGACAAGGTGCCCGATTCCGCCGCTGTGAACGAGAGTGTGCGGCTTATCAAGCAAAACAAAAAGGTTTCCTATGCCGCGGGTCTTGTGAATGCGGTTCTGCGCAAGGTTTCCCAAAACGGTCTTTGCTTGCCGCCGAAGGACAGTGCGGACTACCGCAGTGTGCTGTACTCCGTGCCGCAGTGGCTGGTGATGCTTTGGAGCGAAGCCTATGGCGCAGAGGAAGCGGATCGCATCATGGCGTCCAGCTTCGGCGGCACCGATACGTGCATCCGCGTCAACACCCTGCGTACAACGGCGGACGCTTTGGCACAGCGGCTGACGGCAGACGGCGTGGCGGTGCAGCGCTGTGATCTTTTGCCGGATGCGCTGATTTTGCAAAAGTGCGGTGCGCCGGAGAAGCTGGCGGCGTTTCAGGAAGGACTTTTTCATGTGCAGGATATCGCTTCCCAGCTTTGCTGTAAGGCGCTGGATGCAAAACCGGGACAGACGGTCTACGATGTCTGTGCCGCGCCGGGGGGCAAGTCCTTTACGCTGGCGCAGCATATGGAAAATACAGGCGGTTTGTATGCCTATGAACTGCACCCGCAACGGGTACAGCTGATCGAACAGGGCGCACAGCGTTTGGGCATCGCCAATTTGCGCTCCGGGCAGTGGGATGCGGGCGTTTTCGACATAAATCGACCGAAAGCCGACCGTGTTCTGTGCGACGTTCCCTGTGCCGGACTGGGCGTGATCGCCAAAAAGCCGGAGATTCGATATAAAAAGCCGGAAGACATTGACAAACTGCCGGATTTGCAGTACAATATCTTGTGTATATCTTCACAATATGTAAAGGAAAACGGAATCCTGCTCTATTCGACCTGCAGTTTAAATCCGGCGGAGAATGAAGCGGTCTGTCAGCGGTTTCTGCAATCGCACCCGCAGTTTCATACGCTGCCCATTCTCGGCGAAGCGGACAAACGGGAAACGGACAACATGGTCACCCTCCTGCCGCACCGTACCGGGTCGGACGGATTCTTTATCACAGCCTTTACCAAAACGGAGTGACTATGGCAAAAGCGGACATCAAATCCATGACCTTTGAGGAACTGGCGGGGGAGATCTCCTCGCTGGGTCTTCCGTCGTTTCGCGCAAAGCAGATCTTCACATGGCTGCAGGCGCGGGGGGTGACGGATTTTGCGGAAATGTCCGATCTGTCCAAGGATCTGCGCGCAAAGCTCAGCGACACCTTTGAACTGCGTTCCTGCGAGATCGTGCGCCGTCAGGTGTCCCAAGAGAATGAAACAGTCAAGTACCTTTTTCGCCTGATCGACGGCGAGTGTATCGAGTCGGTGCTGATGAAGTACAAGTACGGCTATACCCTCTGCGTGTCCTCTCAGGTCGGGTGCAAGATGGGCTGTGCGTTCTGTGCCTCGACCCTCGGCGGATTTGTCCGCAGTCTGACCGCTTCCGAGATCCTCAGCCAGATCCATGCCGCCCAGCGGGACAGAGGAATCCGTGTTTCCCACGTGGTCTTGATGGGCATGGGCGAGCCGCTGGACAATTTTGACAACGTGATGCGTTTTTTGGAGCTGGTCGGCGACGAGCGGGGACTGCATATTGGTATGCGCAATATTTCCCTGTCCACCTGCGGTTTGGTGCCGCGAATCTACGACTTGATGGACAGAAAGCTTCAGCTCACCCTTTCCATATCCATCCATGCGCCCAACAATGAAATTCGTTCCCAAATCATGCCGGTCAATCGGCGCTACCCCATCGAGGAGCTTTTGACGGCTTGCCGTGAATACGCACGGCAGACAGGGCGCAGGATCTCCTTTGAATACACCATGATCCGCGGTGTCAACGACAGTGACGCCTGTGCGCGGGAATTGGCCATGCGCCTTCGCGGTATGCTTGCGCACGTCAATCTGATTCCGGCCAATGAATTCAGCGAGAGCCCCTATTCCCGCAGCGACAGCCGACAGGTTGACCGTTTTGCGGAGGTTTTGAAGAAAAACGGCGTGAATGCGACCATCCGTCGCAGTCTCGGTTCCGATATAGATGCTTCCTGCGGACAGCTTCGTCTGCGGAATCAAAAAGGAGGTCGAACCTCATGAAGATATTTCAAAAAACAGATATCGGGATGGTTCGCAAAATGAATCAGGATGCCTGTCAGGCAGGCGAGTTCCCGGACGGTATGGCGTGGGCAGTGGTCTGCGACGGTATGGGCGGCGCCGCCAGCGGCGATGTGGCCAGTACCACGGCGGTGCGCATCATCTCCGAGCGCATCCACGCATCCTACCGTGAGGGGATGCAGGCCAATTCCATCCGCAGTCTCCTGTTTTCCGCCATCGAGGCGGCCAATGCGGTGGTGTACGAGATGTCCTGCTCCAACCCTGCTTTCGAGGGAATGGGCACTACGGTGGTCGCCGCAGTGGTTCGGGACGGTGCGGCGTATGTTGCCCATGCCGGAGACAGCCGCGCATATCGGATCACCGGGGAAAATATCGTCCAGCTGACGCGGGATCACTCCATGGTACAGGCGATGGTGGACAGGGGACAGATCACCGCCTCCGAAGCGAAAGATCACCCCCGCAAAAATATCATCACCCGTGCCTTGGGCGTGGACAAAAATATCCTGATCGACTTCTGCGAAGAACCGTTTGAGGCGGGAGACACCCTGCTGATCTGCACGGACGGACTGACGAATACGGTGGACGACCCCGATATCCTGCACACACTGCATGAGCAGAGCGCAGATGTATCGGAGCAGTTGATCCGGCTTGCCAATGCGCACGGCGGTCAGGACAACATCACGGTTGTCGCGATTTCAAATTAAAGAGGGTTCCTATGGATAATTATTGCGGTAAAAGACTGGACGGCCGCTATGAATTGCGGGAGATCATGGGTGTCGGCGGCATGGCCGTTGTGTACAAGGCGTACGACAACATCGATGACCGTATCGTGGCTGTCAAGATTCTCAAGGACGAGTATCTTTCCAACGAGGACTTCCGTCGTCGTTTCAAAAATGAATCCAAGGCGATCGCCGTGCTGTCCCATCCGAACATCGTCAAGGTGTTCGATGTCAGCTACGGCGACAGGATGCAGTATATCGTCATGGAGTTTGTGGAGGGAATCACCCTCAAGGAGTATATGGGACAGCAGGGCAAGCTTTCCTACAAAGAAATCATTTACTTCATGACCCAGATTTTGCGCGCCCTCCAGCACGCCCATGACAAGGGCATTGTCCATCGGGACATCAAGCCCCAAAATATCATGCTTTTAGAGAACGGCACCATCAAGGTCACGGACTTCGGCATCGCCCGGTTCAGCCGCAGTGAGACCCAGACCATGGCGGGCAGTGCCGTGGGCTCGGTGCACTATATCAGCCCCGAGCAGGCCAAGGGCGAGACCACCGACAACAAGGCGGACATCTATTCCGTGGGTGTGATGCTGTATGAAATGCTGACCGGCCAGCTTCCTTTTGAGGGGGAAAGTACCGTTTCCGTGGCGCTCATGCAGCTCCAGCAGGAGCCGAAGCGTCCCCGAGAGATCGACCCCTCCATTCCCGTCGGTCTGGAGCAGATCACCATGCGCGCTATGCAGAAGCGCAAGAGCGACCGCTACCAGTCAGCCTCGGAGATGCTGATGGATCTCGATGAGTTCCGCCGCAATCCCCGTGTGCAGTTCAACTACAATTACTTTGTAGACGAGGCGCCGACACGTCATGTCCAAAGGCCTGCGCAGCCGCAGCAGCGTCCGCCCCAAAGACAGCCGCAGCAAAGACCTGCACAGCAGCGTCCCCAGCCGAATCCCCGCCAAAATCCCCGTCCCAGACCCCAGCCTGCGCGCCCCGCAGAGGAAGAGGAGGACGAGGAAAGCGGCAGCCGTACACTGCCTGTCATCGGCGGTATTATCGGCGGTATGCTGATTCTGGCGGTCATTATCGTGGTCACCTGTTTTGCCACGGGTGTCTTTGCCCAAAAGGTTACCGTGCCGAACTTCGTGGGAATGAACTATTACGAGGAAATTCAGAACAATGATGCCTACGCCGCATTCAACATCAAGCTCAACGACACGGTGGAAAAGGCTACATATGAGCAGGGCGTTGTATACGAGCAGTCGCCCTCTGCCCGTGTCAAGATCCGCCCCAAAGAGGAGATCGTGCTGTACATCCCCAAGGTGATGGAGAAAACAGAGGTTCCCGACGTCTACGGCTACACCTTCACCGATGCGATCACACTGATCGAAGCCGCCGGGTTTGAAACGCAGATCACCTATGAAAAAGACAGCGGCGCACCGGAGCAGACGGTCATCCGCACCCAGCCGGAGCGTGCCACGCAGGCGGCCAAGGGGACGACTGTTGTTTTGTATGTTGCTGCGGCCAGCGACACGGTTGCCGTGCCGAAGATTGTCGGCTACGATTTGCAGACAGCTCGGGAGCTGGTGCAGTCGGTCGGACTGGATCTGGAAGTTGCCTCCGAAGAAAACAGCGATGAAAACAAGGATGTCGTTTTGCGCCTGACCAACTACCGCGAGGAGACGCAGGTGCCCAAAGGCACCGTGATCAGCGTGGTCGTCAGCAACGGCAAGCCGGCGGAAGCGACGGCAAAGGTTTCCTTCCGTCTGCCGGACACCGGGGAGGACGGTGTGCTGAAGGTGTATCTCGGCAACGAGCTGCAATCGGATCTGACCAAGACACTTCTGCTTGACGGCAGCAGTCATGCGTTCGATATCACCTCCTCCGATGAAACCAAAAAGCTGACCGTCAAAATTAACGACAGCACCTATTATGAGTGCCTGATCGACTTCACCCAGACGCCTGCCAAGATCACCAGCGAAAAGACAAACACCTATGTCGGTTCGGGCGGCACAGTTACGGGCAAGGGCATTTTGCCGTCTGTGGAGGGCTTCAGCTACGACGAGGCTTACGAGACGCTGACGAATGCGGGCTTTACCAATATCAAGCGCAACGATGTTGCAACCGGCGATGCCTCCAAGAACGATCTGGTTTTCCAGCAAACACCGCCCTACAAGGCGTTCACCCGCTATGCGTACAGCACAGAGATCGTGCTGTCTGTGTATAAGTACGAGGGAGAATGATGATGCAGCTGGAGGGCAGGATCCTAAAGGGGATCAGCAGCTTCTACGAGGTGGAAGCTGACGGACAACTGCATACCTGTAAAGCAAGAGGCGTTTTCCGCAAACAGGGGATAACGCCTCTTCCCGGTGATATGGTGCGCATCATCCCCGGCGAAAACGGCAAGGAAGGTACGGTGGAGGAGGTTTTTGCCCGCAGAAACGTTCTGTCCAGACCGCCGGTTTCCAATATTGACCGGCTTTTTGTGGTCGTTTCGGTGTGCGAGCCGAACCCGAATCCGCTGGTCATAGATCGTCTGACCGCCATTGCGGAGCACAAGCAGATCGAGCCGCTGATCGTTATCACCAAATCCGATCTCGCAGACCCGCAGCCGCTTTTGAAAATCTATCAAAGCGCCGGGTTCACCACCTTTTGTATCAGTCCCGAGTCATCGGGGGATGTGGATGCGATTCGCAGCAGCCTGTGCGGAAAGGTGAGCGCCTTTACGGGCAATTCCGGCGTGGGCAAGTCCACCTTGCTTAATGCCATCGACCCCGCCCTGCATATCGAAACAGCGCAGATCAGCCGCAAACTCGGCAGAGGGCGGCATACCACCCGCCATGTGGAGCTGTACAGAACCTGCGGCGGCTATGTGGCGGATACGCCCGGATTTTCCGCACTGGATATTGAAAAGGGCGAGTTTATCCACAAGGATGACTTGCAGTATTGCTTCCGGGAATTTGAACCCTTTCTCGGCGAATGCAGGTTTACCTCCTGCGCCCATACCTGCGACAGCGGATGCCGCATTATACAGGCGGTGCAGGAGGGCGACATTCCCGTTTCCCGCCACACAAGCTACGTTGCCCTGTATGAGGAAGCCAAACAGGTCAAGGACTGGCAACTGAAGTAAAGGGCTGTCGCTTTTCTTAAAGAACCAGAAGAAAGGCTCGTTACGGTTAAAAGTTTCGCGCAAGCCTTTTTAAAGGCTTGCGGATTCCAAAGGCGGCGCCTTTGGTCGCCGACCGCCACCGGCGAAACTTTGGGCGACACCGTACAAATCGCGACGACCCCGCACCATTTTCTCTCACCCTGTATATACTGGTTAATGACAAACCGTCAAAGGGGGGCGATGCTGTGGGCAGGTGCAGACTGCGCGGATTTGGACCGGTGGTGATCGCATTCGGACTCGGCTTGATCACTGCACAGGTACTGCCGTATTCGGTACTGCTCATTGTCGCTGCTGCCTCGTTGATTTTTATCGGCACGGCTGTCTGCCGCTGCTGACAGGGGAGAGGTGGTACGATGAAGATTGTAGTAGTCAAAAGTCCAAAAGCATTGCGGGGGATCCTGCGGTGGATATTCGGGATCAAGAAAGACGAGGACATGGAATAGGAGTTGAGAAAAGCCGCATCCAACGATGTGGCTTTCTATTTTATGGGCTCATCACGGATTTTTGTGGGATCAAAAATTTCGGTCAAGCCTTTTTAAAGGTTCATCACGGATTTTTGTGGGATGAAGATCGAACGGCGG
>JBJEQK010000032.1:0-3915 GCA_051881715.1 Acutalibacteraceae bacterium | reverse complement strand
TCGCCGGGGGTTCCCCAGTGCGAAGCACAAATCCCACAATTTTCCGTGAGGAGCGTATTTTTTTGTGCAGAGGAGAGAAAGCAATGAAAAAATGGACAGTAAAAGATCTGGCGCTGATCGCCTTGATGGCGGTATTGATCGCCGTCTGTTCGTGGATCAGCATTCCGGCGGCGGTGCCGTTTACTTTGCAAACGCTGGGTGTGTTTTTGGCGCTTCGGCTGCTGGGCGGCGCAAAGGGAACGGTGAGCGTTCTTATTTATATCCTGCTCGGCGCCGTGGGTGTGCCGGTGTTTGCCGGCTTTTCCGGCGGCGTGGGTGTCCTGTTTGGTCCCACAGGCGGCTACATTCTCGGCTTTTTGGCGGCCGGTCTTGTGTACCTGCTGTTGGAAAAGGTGCCGAAGCATGGGAAGGTCATGGATATTTTGCGCATGGTTGCCGGGCTTTTGGTGTGTTATGCGCTGGGAACGGCGTGGTTCTATTACACCTACGGCGTGCAGAATGCCATGGGAATCGGCGCAGTACTGATGGCGTGCGTGGTGCCGTTTATTTTGCCGGATGCGGTGAAGATCGTGCTGGCACAGCTGCTGGCAGAGCGGCTGCAAAAGGTTTTAAAATTAAAATAAAAATTTTTCCAAAAGTGGTTGACATTATGCCGTCTCGTCTATATAATGTCCTTAAATTTATGGACGCATTGAAGAAATGAGGTGGCAGACATGAATTTTGACAGTGTTCTGACCAACGGTCCCATATCCGACTTCGTGCGAGAACGAGCGGAAAAGACAATTTCAAGCGATGAATTACCGTTATTTGTGATGAACGGAGACCTGACGCTCCGCGCAAAATACGGCAGTTCATCGCTTTTTGTATTTCGGGATCATTTGGTGGCTTTCGATGAGACTTACGAAAACAGCTGTGTGCAGGTGCAGTACAGCGAGATCCGTGAGGTGCAGATCAAGCGAATGTACGGCAACGCCCTGTTCATCGTGCATCTGCAAAACGGCCGCTCGCAGAAGCTGATGCGCTTCTCCTATGCGGTGGCGGACATTGCGGATTCCGTGGCGTTGTTCATCCAAAAGGTGAACGAGGGCGAGGATGTGGACGAGAGCTTCGAGATCGTCCGCGCCTCCTACAAAAAGATGCGCTCTTTCTGCCCCAAGTGCGGACGAAAGCTGCCGTCTCCCGATACGCCGTGTATCAACTGTCAGGGCAAGTCCAAGCTGTTCAGCAAGTTTGCGGTGTACATTAAGCCGTATCTGCCGAAGCTGGCGGTCTGTCTGGTGCTGGCGGTGCTGACCACGGCGATGGCGCTTGTCCCGCCGTACATCACCAAGATGATGGTGGACGACATCATCCCCTCCGGCAACAGCCAACTGCTTTTGCAGGTCATTTTGGCACTGCTGGGCGTATATGTTCTGCAATATACGGTCGGCGCCGTGCGGGCGTACATGATGCGCATCGTGGGCGACGGGATCATCATCGACCTGAAAAAGGACGTGTACGCCAAGGCGCAGTTCCTGCCCATGCGCTTTTACGACAAAACCTCCACCGGCTCGGTCATCAACCGCATCAACGGCGACACCGCCACTTTGCAGAGCTTCATGCTGCGCATCACGCAGGAGGCGGTCGTGCAGGCGTTTACGCTGATCGGTGTGGTCTGCATCATGCTGTTCATGGATTGGCGGCTGACGCTGCTGTCCCTGATTCCGGTGCCTATCGTGGTGGCTGTGGGCAAATATTACGGCAAAAAGATCGCGCCGCGATACCTGCGGCTGTGGAAGCGTGCTTCAGCGCTGTCCTCCATTTTGACCGATACCATCCCCGGCGTGCGCGTCATCAAGGCGTTCACCAACGAGGAAAACACGATCAAGAAATTCAAGCGCCATTGTGACGACTGGATGCAGGAGGACAGGGCGGCCGCAGTGCCGGCGTCGGTCATGCCGAACGTGATCACTTTCTTAGTCACCTGCGGCTCGGTGCTGATCTGGTTTGTGGGCGGCAACTGGGTCATCCACGGCACGGGAAATGTTTCGCTGGGTCTTTTGGTTTCCTTTATCTCCTATGCCTCCATGTTCTACACGCCGGTCAATTTCTTTGCGTCCCTCAATGATACGTACCAGAATGCGCTGGCTTCGGCGGAGAAGATTCTGGATATCCTCAGCGCAGAGCCGGAGAACGATTTCGGCAAGGGCAACATCCTGCCGCACATAGAGGGAAAGATCGAGTTCCGCAACGTGAACTTCTCCTTTGACCGCTCCAAAAAAGCGCTGTCGGACGTCAATTTGGTGATCGAGCCGGGGGACATCGTGGGCATCGTCGGCACCACCGGCGCAGGTAAATCCACCCTGATCAACCTCCTGCTTCGGTACTACGACGACTACGAGGGCGAGATTTTGGTGGACGGCGTCAACATCAAGGACATCGACCTTGCCTATTACCGCAGTCAGATCGGCTATGTCCAGCAGGAGCCGCTGATGTTCCGTGACACGATCTTCAACAACATCTCCTACTGCGACCCCAACGCCCATGTGGAGCAGATCATCCACGCGGCAGAGATCGCCAATGCCCACACATTCATCTCCCGCCTGCCGGACGCATACGATACCATGCTCGGCGAACGCGGCGTCGGTCTTTCCGGCGGCGAGAAGCAGAGATTGTCCATCGCCCGGGCGGTGCTGAAAAATCCCAGTATGCTCATTTTCGATGAGGCGACGGCGGCGGTGGATTCAGAGACGGAGCACCTGATTCAGGAGTCCATTGAGCGCATGATCCGTGGACGAACAACGCTGATGATCGCACACCGGCTGTCCACATTGCGCAAGGCGAACAAGATCATCGTGGTGGACAAGGGCAGGATCATCGAGTTCGGCACGCCGGAGGAGCTGCTGGCGATGAAGGGCAAGTACTACAAGCTGATCCAGATCCAATCCATGTCCGATCAGGCGCGCAAGATCAAGGAAGAAGAAAACTTGGAGATTTCCATTTAAAGGAGGGAGCACCGTGGCACGCAGATATATTGAAGGGCCGGAAGTGAAGCTGACGGTTCGTGACGGCATTTTTTTGGATGTGGAGTTTTATCACGGCGAAAAATATGAAATGCTCGAGCCGAAGCGGCTGTTCCCCGTTTCGGGTCTGATGCAGTACATCGTCCTGATGGACAGCGAGAGCAACGAGGTGGCGATCATCCGCAATCTGGAGTCCCTTCTGCCCGAATCCAAGCAGGCCATCGTGCAGTGTCTGCACGAGCAGTACGTCATCCCGAAGCTGACACGCTTTGTGCGCCAGTCGAAAAAGTTCCGCATTTGGAAGTGGACGTGGGAGACGGACAAGGGCAGGGTGACCTTTGAGATCATCAACCATGTGGCGTCGATCAAGACCTTCTACGACGGACGTGTCCTCATCAAGGACGGCAACGATAACCGCTACGAGATCCCGGATATCAACGCACTGGACAGACGCTCTTTGAAGATGTTATTACCCAATCTATAAACAGGAGGAAACAAAGATGAAATTGGTATTGGCAATCGTGAATAATGAGGACAGCGCTGTGGTCGCCGCAGAGCTGACACGCAGTGGTTTTATCGTGACGAAATTATCCACCACCGGCAGCTACCTGATGGTCGGCAATACAACGCTGCTGATCGGCTCTGAGGATGCGGATGTGCCGAGGATCAAGCAGATCATCCAGAAGTACTCCAAGACGCGCACGGCTGTGAAGCCCACCAGCAACTCTCTGGGCAGGGGATTGGCATTCAACGATATGGAAAGCGAAGTCACCGTCGGCGGTGCCACCGTATTCGTACTGGATGTGGACAGCATGGACAAATACTAAGGTAATGCCGCAGTGCGGTATTACTCAAAGAAAAAAGGTTCATCACGGATTTTTGTGGGATTAAAAGTTTCGCTCAAGCCTTTTTA
>JBJEQK010000031.1:0-51041 GCA_051881715.1 Acutalibacteraceae bacterium | reverse complement strand
TTGTGCAACTTTTTCTTTCGTTCTTAAGTTAATGACATTGCCTCGCTGGGGAGCCCAGACTGCCGAAAACACTTTTTCGACAAGCTGGGGCTGTCGCATTTCGATGAAGACGCCGTTTTCTTCGCCCGATAGGCGTATATAGATACGTCGAGGGCGAAAAAACGGCGAAAAAAGAAATATATTTTCTTTTATATTTCCTAATTAGAAATAAGCAGAAGTTTTTCCGAACCATTTTGTTCGAGAATAGCTTCTGCTTTTTCGTTTCTTTTTGTTCTTCGCGAAATGCGACAGCCCCGAAACTTTTAATCCCACAAAAATCCGTGATGAACCCTTATTCTTTTGGTCGTTTACAGCCGTGCCAGAGCGGCAAAAGATTTTTTCAGCGTGGGGTATAGCGTTTTGTAGAGCGCATAGTAAGGCTCGTATGCCGCCGCATCCGCAGAGGGATTCTGCGGTGTCCTGTACCGCACGACGGCGTCGCAGGCCTGCTCCACCGAGGAGAATACACCGACGCCGACAGCAGCCAGCAGAGCCGCACCCAATGCGCCGCCCTCATCCACCTGCAAGGTGGTTACCGGGCAGCCGTATACATCCGCCAGCATCTGCCGCCAAAGTACACTGCGTCCACCGCCGCCGCAGACGGTCATCTGCGAGACGGAAACGCCCATCTCACGGAACACATCCAAACATTCCCGCTGGGAATACGCCACCCCCTCCATCACGGCACGGATCATCTGCGCCCGGTCGTGCCGTGCGGAAAGACCGAAGAACACACCGCGGCAATCCGCATCCGGGTGGGGGGATCGTTCCCCCATCAGATACGGCAGAAACAGCAGCCGATCCGCACCCACCGGCACGTCTGCCGCCATGGCATCCATCAAGCGGTAGGGATCCGCCCCCTGCTGCTTTGCGGCGGCAATTTCTGCCTGACAGCAGGTGTCCCGCAGCCATTTAAGGGACAAACCTGCGCCCTGCGTACAGCTCATCACCGTCCACTTGCCGGGAACGGAAGCGCACAGACTGTGGACACGCCCCTGCCTGTCGAGACAGAGCTGATCGGACACCGCATAGATCACGGCGGAGGAACCGATGGTATTGAATGCGGTACCCTGCCGCACAATACCCGTACCGATGGCGGCGGCAGGATTGTCGCCCGCTCCGGCGGCCACCGGCGTACCCACCGGCAGACCGGTCGCCATCGATGCCTCTGCATGGACAGTGCCGGTGATGTCCGGAGATTCATACATCGTGCCCAATAATGCGGCGTCCATTTGAAATGCAGAGAGCAGTTCTCCCGACCATGTGCGTGCCGCCACATCCATCAGCTGCATTCCCGAAGCATCCGACACCTCCGTGGCATATTCGCCCGTCAGGCGATAGCGGATGTAATCCTTCGGCAGCAAAATATGGGCGCACTGTGCATAGATCTCCGGCTCATGCCGCTGTACCCAAAGGATCTTTGCCGCCGTGAAACCGGTCATGGCAGGGTTGGCGGAAATCTCCATGAGCCGCTTCTCCCCCACGGTCTGCTTCATCCACTCGACTTCATCGCCGGTGCGCTGATCGCACCAAATGATGGAGCGCCGCAGTACTTTGCCGGTCTTGTCCAGCATCACCAGACCGTGCATTTGCCCGGAAAGCCCCACTGCAATCTTATCCGATTTGGCCGCAGGCACCTTGGCAAGCACCGCGCGGATTCCCTCTGCCGCCGCTTGCCACCAATCCTCCGGCTCCTGCTCTGCCCAGCCGTTTTGCGGCTGATAGAGCGGATATTCGCCTGTATAGGATGCCAGCGCATGACCTTCACTGTCAAAAAGAACGGTTTTGGTGCCGGATGTGCCGACATCAATGCCCAATAGATACATAATTTACAGTCTCCATTCCAAGCAGTCGGCACAGCCCAGCTCGCGGCTGCGTGCATCCGGCTGGTGACCGCCCACATACAGGATAATTCCGCCGTCCGGCTCCACACGGCTGCCCTCCTCCGACACGACTTGGAGCCAATAGGCGGGCAGATCCACCTCCGCACGGGCAGTTTCGCCGGGTCGGAGCATCACGCTTGTAAATCCGCACAGCTGCAGCTGCGGCGCGGGATAGCGGCTGTCGCGCATGGCGGCGTACACCTGTACCACCTCGCGACCGGCACGGCCGCCGGTGTTGGTGACGGATACCGTGACTGTCGCCCCCTGTTCCGAGGTCGCCACGGACAAGCTCGCATAGGAAAACTCGGTATAGCTCAATCCGAATCCGAAGGGATACAGCGGCTTTTTCTGCAAATAGCGATAGGTGCGACCCGCCATGGAATACTCGGTGAAATCCGGAAGCGGGTCCTCCCCACGGTAGAACGTCACCGGCAGACGCCCGGAGGGACTGCAGCGACCGAACAGAATGTCTGCCACCGCTTCGCCGCCCCGTGAACCGGGATACCATGCGTGCAGGATGGCTCTGGCGTGCGTGTTGGCAACGCCGAGATCCATGGCACTGCCGGCGGTGACGACCACGATCACATTGTCCGTGACCTTGCACACCGCCTGCACCAAATGCTGCTGGCTGACCGGCAAATACAGATCACGCTTGTCCCCGGCGCTGTATGCATTGGAACCATCCCCCTCTTCGCCCTCAATGGTGGAATCCAAACCTACACACAGAATGGTGAGGTCTGTCATCTTCGCCAAGCTCACCGCCTCGGAAATACGGTCGTCCATTGCCGCATTGTCCTCAGTACGATTCCGGTAGAGATGGCTCCCCTGCGCCACATAGACACGGGCATCCGGCAGGGCACGGCGAATGCCGTCTGCCAAGGTGATGTACTCCCCTGCCGTGCCGCAATAGTTCCCCTCCAGCACCGAAACACTGGCGGCGCAGGGACCTATAATTGCCACCGACCGAAGTGCAGACGGCTCCAAAGGCAATATGCCGTCATTTTTCAGCAGTACCATTGCTTCCTGTGCCATCGTGCGGTTGAGCGCCTGATGGGCGGGGCTGTCCACCACGTCCAGCGAAATATCCGCAAAGGGCGGATTCTCCTCAAACTCGCCCAACAGAAAACGGGTCGTAAAGAGATGTACCGCCGCACGGGCGATATCCTCCCGCTCGATCAGCCCCTGACGCAGTGCCTGCATGATACAGGCGTAAGCACAGCCGCAATTCAGATCACAGCCCGATTTCAGCGCCATGGCGGCGGATTGGGGACCGCTGTCGGTGACGTGGTGATGGAGGTGGAAATCGGCGATGGCGCCGCAATCCGACACCACATGACCCTCGAATCCCCACTGACCGCGGAGGATTTCCTCCAGCAGGCGCTGACTGCCGCAGCAGGGTTCGCCGTTCACACGGTTGTAGGCGCCCATGACGCTCTCTACCCCCGCTTCCTTGACCAGCTGTTCAAAAGCGGGCAGGTACGTCTCCCATAAGTCCCGTTCACGGACGCAGACATCAAACGTGTGCCGCTGATTCTCCGGGCCGCTGTGCACCGCAAAATGCTTGGCGCAGGCCGCCGTCTTTAAAAACTCCCCGTCCCCCTGCATATGGCGCACAAAGGTCTTGCCCATCTCCGCCGTCAGAAAAGGATCCTCGCCATAAGTTTCCTGCCCTCGTCCCCAACGGGGATCTCGAAAAATGTTCACATTGGGCGACCAGAACGTCAAGCCCTTATAGATGCCCCGATCCCCTTCTTTGCGGGCGGCATTGCACTTGGCGCGCGCCTCGTTTGCAATAGCGTCTGCCACATCCCCCAACAGCTGCCTGTCAAAAGAAGCCGCCATGGCGATCGCCTGCGGGAACATGGTCGCCAGTCCTGCGCGCGCCACGCCATGCAGTGCTTCGTTCCACCAGTTATAGGCCGGCACACCCAGCCTCTCGATGGACGGGGAATCATTCAGCAGCTGTGATGCCATTTCCTCTGTGGTCATCTGCTCCACCAGCGCTGCGGCGCGCCTCTTCGCTTCAGAACGTGTCATACGGCATCCTCCTTTTAGTCTTTCATCATCAGTTGATTCAGAATACTCTGAAGATATTCCTGACGACCGGAGCCGGGCATTTCCGGTGCGCCAAGCTGCTCGGCGTAGGCGGACAGTTCCTCCAGCGTCGTTTCGCCGGAGCGAATTTTGGCGCCGATGCCCTCTGCATAGCTGGCATAGCGTGCCTTTACGAAGTTGTCCACACGACCGTCCTCGATAATCCGGGCGGCGTTGATTAAGCCCAGTGCAAAGGCGTCCATGCCCAGAATGTATGCATGGAACATATCCTCAAAGGTATAGCTGGGTCTGCGGGTCTTGGCGTCAAAGTTGAAGCCGCCGTGCTTCATGCCGCCTGCCTTGAGCACCTCATACATACAAGCGGTGGTTTCGTAAACATTGCAGGGGAACGCATCGGTATCCCATCCCAGCAGCAGGTCGCCCTGATTCGCGTCAATGGAGCCGAGCATACCGTTTATGGCGGCGATGCGCAGTTCATGCTGGAAAGTGTGCCCTGCCAGTGTGGCGTGGTTGGCTTCGATGTTGATCTTGAAATCCTTGTCCAGACCGTACCGGCGCAAAAAGCCGATGGCTGTAGCGGCATCGAAGTCGTACTGATGCTTCATAGGCTCCTTCGGCTTCGGCTCAATATAGAAGTCGCCCGTGAAGCCGATCCTGCGCCCATAGTCCACCGCCATGCGCATCAAAGCGGCGATGTTCTCCTGCTCCAATTTCACATCGGTATTCCACAGCGTCTCATAGCCCTCACGACCACCCCAGAACACGTAGCCCTCACCGCCCAGCTTGACGGTCACGTCCAGCGCTTTTTTCACCTGTGCCGCCGCAAAGCAGAACACATCCGCACTGTTGGATGACCCTGCGCCGTTCATGAAGCGGGGATTACCGAACAGGTTGGCAGTGCCCCAAAGCAGCTTTTTGCCGTGCTTCTCCATCTTCCCTTTCATATAGTCGGTAATCTCGTCCAGCCGGCGGTTGGTCTCGGCGATCGTGTCCGCCTCCGGCACCAAATCCACATCGTGGAAGCAAAAATACTCCACGCCCAGCTTATCCATAAATTCAAAGCCGGCATCGACCTTCGCCTTGGCGTGCGCCATAGTGCCCTTCGCAGCGCCAAAGGACTTGTCGCAGGTGTCGCGGCCGAACATATCCGTGCCGCCGGCGCACAGGTTATGCCACCATGCCATGGCGAAACGCAAGTGCTCCTTCATGGGCTTTCCCAGAATGACACGCTGTGCATCGTAAAACTTGAAAGAGAAGGGATTGCCGCTGTTCGCTCCTTCATATTGCACATAGGGAATGCCGGGGAAAAATTCTTTATTTTGCAAAAAAATCACCTCTTCTGAATCGTACATATGCATTATAACGATTTCCGCTCGACAAAGCAAGAAAATGTTTTCTCTCTCAAGGAAAATTGTGGGATTTGTGCTTTGCCCCGGGGAACCCACGGCGAGGGCGAAAAAACGGCAAAAAAAGAAATACAACTCCTTGTGTATTTCTCCATTAAAAAATAAACAGAAGCTTTTTCGGAACATTTTATCCGAGAAAAGCCTCTGTTTTTTTCTTTTCTTGCGGATTCCAAAGGCGGCGCCTTTGGAATCCGCAAGAATCCGTGATGAACCTATTTTTGTGATCACAGCACACGAATCTGCGGCGGGACTTCCAGCGTCGTCTCGCCCTTTTTCATCCTGCACCGCAGCATTCCGTAGGGCGTCGGCACGGCGATCTGCGCACTGTCCAGCCCGTACAGGTTAGGATTCAGGCGAATGGCTCTCCAGCCCGGCTCCACCATGGAAAGTCCCAGCAGTTTATGCGGCAGCTGATACGCCGGTGTGCCTCCCCATGCGTGGGAGTAGTCAAAGGAATACTCCGGCGTCGGCTTGAACCAGCCCTCCTGCAAACCCTTGTCACAGGCTTTCACCATCGGCTTCCATTGGCTCAAAAGCTGTATGCCGTACTTGGGGAACAGACCGACTTTGTATACCGCCTCCAGCGCAAAGTGCATGAAGTAGGGCTGCATATCGAGAAGCGTCTCGTCAAACAGCACCCGCTCCACCAGATCCCGAGCCTGCGCCTCGGCGCACACGCCGTACAGTGCGCACAGAATGTTGACGTGTTTGGAGAAATGCCGCCCGGGCACATTCTCCGGCGTCCATTCGTTCACCGGCGCCTCCCCATCCAGACCGTCGAAATACAGCCGCCTTTCGCTGTCGTACAGCTTTTCGTTCATCGCCGCACCCAGTGCCCGCGCACGGTCGAGATAACGCTGTGCTTTTGCCGCATCGCCCATGATCTGCGAAAGCTTCGCCATGGTTTGCAGGGCGCCGAAGTAGAATGCGCACAGCAGACCTTGTCCCATGGAACGGGGCGGATGATGCATATTCACCCCGTCCCGTACCATCCAGTCAAAGAACATATAGCTGGGCGGGTTATTGACCAGCCCGCTCTCGTCCACATAGCCGTGCATACGCTCCATCAGAATATCCAGCGCGTCCCAAACTTCCCCGACCATGTCCTTGTCCGCCGTATACATATACATATCGTACACCATCTGCACGTAAATCATGCTGTAGGTGGTGTGGAACATGACCCCCTGTTTTTCCCGCAGAATATCCGCTGTGCGGGAAATGTCAAACTTCGCAAGATCCAAGTCTCCGAAGGTCATGGCGGTCATCAGAGACTCGATGTAGTAGTCCCCCGTACACGCCATCAGCTCCTGATGCATCGGGCTGTCCAGATGCAGCGTCTGGCGGCAAATTTGCAGTGTGTGGCGGCAGACCTCGTACACCCGATTCAGTTCCCCGTCACTGCACACAAATGTGCCGCACTGCTTCACGGGATAGCACACGAACAGGATGGAAAAGTGCAGTGTGAGCGGTTCTGCGCCCGTGTTCTCTGCCGTCACGTGCAGTTCGCCCACCGAATGCATCCCGAAAGTGCAGTGCTGTCCCTGCCCGCACAGATGCAGTGTCTCTGTGCCGGATTTTTTGTCGGGTCGCTCCATGCAGTCCATCCGCACGGTGCAGTCCCCCGTATAGTCCACGACAGGGTGTGCGGCATAGATTTTGTCAAACATGACCACGCCGGAAAGGGTTTCGCCGGGGCGAAGCGTCCATGTGCCGTTTTGTGTGGGCAAAATCTTCGTGTGGGACAGGGGACGAATCGGCGCATCCTGCACATTCCAGATGTCAGGCAATTCCGCCGCCTGCTCCCAGACACCCGCATCCCGCCGCATATCCACGGTGAACGGATCGACATAGTGCCGGTATTGCCTCGCCTGCCATGTGCTGTCGGTGCCGATGGACGTCTGCGTCCCGTCCGCAAAGAACACGGTGCCCTCCAAAAGATAGCCGCCGTGTCCACGGGAAATGTCCGTCAGCCGGACGGGCTGCTGCTGCACCAGCGCCGAAAACTCCAGCGCTGTCCCGCAAAGCGGCACTTCCAGCCTTTGCGCAAAATAGCGGCCGAAGGGACGATCCTCCATTTCAAAGTCGCCGCCGACTGCCGCAGGTCCCGCGAGCAAAAGCTCCCCGTTCAGAAACAGCCGAAAGCGCACATCGCCGCTGACACGAAACTGCCCACGCACGATGGGTTTGTCAAAGGTGTACGTCCTGCGGAACTGCGCCATGCAGTACGGACGCTCCGTTTGCGAAAAAAGATTGTAGTTGGACACCTGCAACGCAGGATCGGAAATCCAAATCCATTTGCCGCGCATACGCATTCTCCTTGAAGATGAGTTATAAAAAAATCTCGCTGCATCGCAGCGAGATTTGGCAGGGGCACCAAGGATCGAACTCGGGACACTCGGTTTTGGAGACCGATGCTCTACCAGCTGAGCTATACCCCTATATGGTGGGCCATCAGGGACTCGAACCCCGGACCGACCGGTTATGAGCCGGTTGCTCTAACCAATTGAGCTAATGGCCCATTTTTTAAAAAATGATGCTCAAAGCGGATGCTTCGAGCATCATGGAGCTGCTAACCAGAGTTGAACTGGTGACCTCATCCTTACCAAGGATGCGCTCTACCTTCTGAGCTATAGCAGCAAATATGGCGACCCGGAACGGGCTCGAACCGTCGACCTCTAGCGTGACAGGCTAGCGTTCTAACCAGCTGAACTACCGGGCCAAAACGAACTGCCTCAATGAAGCTTGCTTATAATACCACATTTTTTTTGAAAATGCAAGTCCTTTTTGAAACTTTTTTCAATTTTTTTCAAAAATGTATTGCTACCTGTCAAAAAAACTGCTACAATAAAAATAGCTTTTTTGTAGGATTTTGCAGAAGCAGGTGGGTAAAATGAAGAAATTTGCAGCATGGTTTTGCTCGGCGCTGATGGTGGTACTGCTGACGGTTCCCGCGTTTGCCTGGGGCGACACGCAGACCCCCGCCACCCCTGCCAACAACGGCGGTCTGACTGTCTCCAGAGGAATGAGCATTGGCATCCTTTTGGTGATCGTCGCATCGGCAGTCATGATGGTTGTCTCCCTAGTCACGGTCATCATGACCTACAAGACCTATGCCCGGATGTCCGATGACAAAAAAGAGGCGCTCGAAGAAAAAGAGAGAGCAAAGAAAAACGCCAAAAAGGCCAAATATATTGCGGAAGATGAGCCGATGGAAGACGATGCGCAAGAGGAAGATTTTGAGGGCAGCGAAGCAGAGGACACCGAAGAGGATGCATAATTCCATATTTCAACAAGAATCTGAATGAACGTACACTTTACTGTAAACTTGTTAATGGCTTTGCGTAACTTTTCACGATGTTAAAAAAACTTTTTTGATCTTTCTTCGATCTTCACCGATAGACTGATATTGTACCCAACTACAATACTTTAAGGAGGGCTCAGTGATGAAAAACAAAAGAAGGATTCTAAGCATCGTTTTCTGCCTTTGTTTTCTTTTGTCATGCTTACCGATCAGTTCGACGGCAAGTACGTTTTCCGTGACGAAAACGGCGATCGGAAACAGCGGCACTGTATTGACTGCGGACGCAGCGGTTACAGCACAGACGGCCGACACTTCGCTCGTCACGCTGACGCAGACAGATGCCAATACCGTTACGGTCAGCGCTGTCGAGGGTGCGGTCGGCGTCGCATCGGTCGAGTTGACCTCCTCCGGCACGACGCAGACGGTGGAAGTGCCCGTGGGCTATACGACGTTCGCATTTGCGGGCGACACGCTTACGGTGTTTCCCGGCAGCAGCTCGAACTATGAAATCAGCGGTGTCGATATGGCGGACAACGCCTATACGCCCGCAGCCGTGACGAATGCAGACGGCTCGCTGACGTATACAAACACGGAAACGTATACGCTTTGCGTTGAAGTAAAAAAGAGCGGCGGCACGTTCGTCTTTGAGGGCGAAAGCGACAATATGGCGATCGCAGTCAAAAAGGAAGCGACTTCTCCTGCCGTATTGCTGCTCGACGGTCTGACGCTCACTTCGTCATTTACGGCGCCGATCACGGTCAAAAAGAACTCGTCCAGCACGGTCACGATCACTGCGCTCGCGGGCAGCGTCAATACGCTGACAGATGCCGTGCTGAACAACGCCGACTTGTACGGCGACACGGTGGACGGCGGCGACGGCACCAACGCAGCGTATGCGGAATCCGCTGTCATCAAAGGCAAGGCGAACGCCAACGTAACGCTGAACGGCACCGGTACACTCAACCTCGTGTGCAACACGAAAAATGCCGTGAAGGTCGGCGAATACGGCAGTCTGGTCATTGAAGATGTTGTGCTGAACATCACGAGCGTGAAACACGGCATTTCCAGCGACAACACGCTGGAGATCCGTTCCGGCACGATCAACGTCCAGAGCACGGATGATGCGATCCGTTCCGACCCCGATGCAGTCGATGCAGACGCAGGATGCGCGGGATGCATCATGATCAGCGGCGGCGCAATCACGATCTGTTCCGGCAGCGACGGCATCCAGGCGGCGCAGGACATTACGATCAGCGGCGGCACGTTCGACATCCAGACCGGCAGCGGATACAATGACAGTACGTTCGACAAGGAAACAATGAGCTGCAAGGGGATCAAGGCGTCCTTCAACACGGATTCGACAGACGAAACGGACACGTCGGAATCGACCAACACGATTACGATCACCGGCGGTACGTTTACGCTCAACACAGCGGACGACGCAATCCATTCCGACGGCTACATCGTCATCACCGGCGGCAATCTCACCATCCAGACGGGCGACGACGGCGTACATGCCGATACTTCTCTGACACTCGGTGAGGAGGACGGCGACAACAGCGACGTGCATATCACCGTGACGACCAGCTATGAAGGTCTGGAAGCGGGCAACGTGTACATTTACTCCGGCATTTACAAAGTATGGGGCAGCGATGACGGCATCAACGCTGCGGGGGACGGCAGTAGTAATGAAGGATTCAATCCCGGCGGCAGACCCGGCGGACCGGGCGGACAAAGTCCCGGAAGTCAAAGTCCCGGAAGTCAAAGTCCCGGAAGTTCCACGACGACTTCGGACTACGGCATCCATATCTACGGCGGCAAGGTCTATGTAAACGTCAGCGGCGATGGTCTGGACGCGAACGGCGATCTGAATCTGTACGGCGGCAAGATCATCGTCTGGGGACAGGCGGCCAATGGTGACAACGAACCGCTGGACTGCGACGGTACACTGACGATCCAAGGCGCAACGGTGTTCGCAGCAGGATCCAAAATGATGATGACGACGCCGTCCACGGACAGTCAGGCATACGTGCGTTCCACCAGCCTGACCGCGACAGAAGGTCAAACGATCAACGTCCAATACAACGGCACGACCGTATACAATATCATTGCGGAAAAGTCGATCAACTATATCCTCTATTCTTCACCCGATATGACGTCTTCGAGCGGCTGGGCGTTCACGGTCGATACGTCTGCGCTGATCTCGGATGACAGCGATCCCTGCGACGACGGGCACACATGGGACAGCGGCACATACACGACCGAGCCGACCTGTACGGGGGAAGGTGCGATCCTGTATACCTGTACCGTGTGCGGTAAGACCAAAACCGTCACGGCAGCAGCCCTCGGTCACAGTTATACAAACGGTTACTGCACACGCTGCGGTACGGAAGATCCGGATGCACAGTGGTTTGTCGTCACATTTGTGACAGACGAACACAGCAGCGTGACGTCGTACCTGATGCAGGATACGTCCGAAGCGTACGAAGAAAACGCGCAGACCGCCTACGCCAGAAACAGCGACAGCGGCGCAAAGGACATTTCCGGCAATGGACAGGTCAACTTCTCCGTGACCGTGGAAGACGGTTATATTCTGACGGGCGTTACGATCACGGAAGGCACGGAAAACTACAAGAATCTGAAAGTCGTGGACGAGAGTGCGCTGCTATACCGCGTGACGAAGATCACGGGTGATCTGACTGTCACGGTCACGACCGCAACCAAAAGGATCGCAGGCGATGCCAACGGGGACGGAGAGGTGAACCTCAAGGACGTGGTGCAGATCCAGCGTTTTCTTGCCGGAGGTTGGGATGTGGAGATCGATGCATCCGCTGCCGATGTCGATGGCGATAATGCAGTAACCCTGCAGGACGTCGTTCTCCTTACGCGGTATCTGGCCGGCGGCTGGGACGTCACACTCCTGTAAAACAGAAGGAGGGTCTCAACCGAAATAAGGACATTGAAGATTTCTCAATCTTGGCGTAGGAATCGTCCAAATCTTAGCACCTATTTCAAGTACAAAAGCTGATCTACACCACCAACGCCATTGAGGGCTTCAACCGCCAGCTTCGAAAAGTAACCCAATCCAAGTCCGTCTTTCCAACCGATGACAGTCTTTTCAAAATGCTGTATTTGGCGATGATGGATATCCCAAAAAAGTGGACGGGACGACGGCAGGATTGGAGCGTGATCCACCCAAAAGGGGGCTGTCGCATTTCGATGAAGACGCCGTTTTCTTCGCCTGATAGGCGTATATAAATACGTCGAGGGCGAAAAAAGAAATACACTTACCTTTATATTTCCTAATTAGAAAAAAGCAGAAGTTTTTCCGAAACATTTTGTTCAAGAATAGCTTCTGCTTTTTCTTTTTGTTCTTCGCGAAATGCGACAGCCCCTTTTTCTTTTAAAATCCTGCTTTGTACTCCTCGCCCCATTCCCGCATGACATCCAGTATCGGCTTGAGGCTCTGTCCCAACGCCGTGAGCGAATATTCCACCCGCGGCGGCACTTCGGCATACACCTCCCGGTGCACCAGTCCGTTTTCTTCCATGTCCCGAAGCTGTGCGGTCAGCACCTTCTGCGACACGGTGCCGATGGACTTTTTCAGCTCGCCAAACCGCTTCGTACCCGGAATCAGGTCGCGCAGAATCAGCACCTTCCACTTGTCTCCGATCAAGGCAAGGGTCGTTTCCACAGGGCAGGCAGGCAGTTCTTTTTTTGCTTTTCCGTCGTTCATTGTGCGGCTCCCCCGTTCATGTATATTTCTTACGCTCATCATATCACATGACGCTTCGACAAGTCAACCGTCTTTTTTACACAGAATCCTTGTCAGAGCACAATAGTTTCCTTTGGGTAACTACAGCACAATAAAGTGCTTACTTTACAACGGGAACTGTTTTGCGTATACTGTACTCAAGGCTACGGGGACGGCCGCTCCGAGGCTGAAAAACAACAACCGTTGGAGGATCGCAGGATGAAAAAGAATACATTTACAAAAGTACAGCTTGCCAAAGGGGAAATGCACATTTATGACTTCGGCAGTATGCAGCTTCACGCATACAAAGCGAATGATCTTATCGACGATGAGGTCTTTGTCCTCGTAAAAAACGGGAAAGCGGTTATCATCGAATCCCCCTGTTTTACGGACAACATTCAGGAACTGGAGCAGTATCTTCAGGACATGGATGTGGCGGGCATTCTGGTCGCCTACCACGCAGCAGGCGGGCGCTTTTTGCCCGATGCGCCGAAATATGCCACGCAAAACGCCGTGGACTACGCCGCCACCGGCGCAGGTCACGCACTGATCAGCCAATTTGCCGGCGCATTCGGCAGCATTTTTGACAGTTCCATCCACAAGATCACCCATGTACTCGAGGAGGGACAGGTAACCATCGGCGGAATAGATTTCCTTATCCGGCAAACTGCGGACGCCTTTGATGTGGAGATCCCCGAGATCGGCGCAGTTTACACCCATATGCTCGGTCACGACTGCCACTCCATCGTAGCCGGCGCAGACCATGCGGACGCCATGATCGCACAGCTGAACGATTACATCCGCAAGGACTGTGCACTGATCCTGACCTCCCACTACACGCCGGAGGATTTGAAAGACGCCGAGACCAAGATCGCCTATCTGCATACTCTGAAAGAAATTGCGGCAAACTGTTCGGATGCTGCGGCTTTCAAGTCCGCCGTGCAAAAGCAGTTCCCGAACTACAGCGGAGAAAACTACTTAGACATGACGGCAGGATTCTTCTTTGCCGAATAAAATTGCGGTATAGGGTCATTCCTGCCCGTAGGCCGCCGCAATATCCTTGCGCACCTGCGCAAACACCGCTTCCAGGTCGGTGAATTTTCGTTCGGGGCGGATGAAGCGGGTCAGGGAGACGGTGAGGGTTTCGCCGTACAGGTCGCCGGAGAAATCTAAAATGTTCGTCTCGCTGATCACGGCGGTATCCGGGATGGTGGGACGCACACCGATATTGGTGATGCCCCGGTACATTTTGCCGTCTACGCACACATCCGACGCATACACGCCGAACTTCGGCACAACGAGCCCCCGGGGCAGTTTTTGGTTGATGGTGGGGAAGCCCAACTCCCGTCCCCGGGCATTGCCGTGCAGTACCTGCGCCGTAAAGGAGAAGCTTCGCCCAAGCATGGCATCGGCGTCGGCGATCTCCCCGCTCTCCACAGCGCGGCGGATCCTCGTGGAGCTGATGGGCTTGCCCGCAAAACGGACAGGCTCGCTGACGCAAACCCGAATGCCCCACGGCGCACACAGCGCTTGGAGCAGCTGCGCATCGCCGCTTCCGTTTTTGCCGAAGCGGTAATTGTAGCCGCAGGACACGGCGCCGGCGTGCATTGCATCGCAGAGGATCCCCCGCACAAACTGCTCCGGCTCCATATCGTGGATCGCCGCAAAGGAAACCGTATGCAGGGAAAAGCCCATCTGCCGTAAGAGGTCGTCCCTGTGCTCCGTGGTCAAAAGAAGCGGCGGCGTTTCTCCGCGCAGCACGGTCTGGGGATGGACATCGAACAACAGCACATACGGCAAAAGCCCGCCGTCCGCAGACGACAGGGCGTTTTGCAATACATTCCTGTGTCCCCTGTGCAGTCCGTCAAAACTGCCGAGGGCGACCGAAGTTCTGTGTTCCATTTACGATTTCTTTCTGTGCTCCTGCTTCAGGCGCTGTTCCTTGGACAGCACCTTTTTGCGCAGGCGCAGGGACTTGGGTGTGATCTCCAACAGCTCATCGTCCTTGATGAACTCCATGCACTGCTCCAAGCTCAGCGTCGTCGGCGGCACAAGGCGCAAAGCGTCGTCACTGCCGGCGGCACGGGTGTTGGTGAGCTGTTTCTTTTTGCAGATGTTGCAGACGATATCCTCGTTCTTGGCGCACTCGCCGACGATCATCCCCTCGTACACCTCCAGACCGGGACCGATGAACAGACGGCCTCTGTCCTGCGTGTTGAACAGACCATAGCCGGTGCTCACGCCCGTTTCGTGCACGACGATGGAGCCCCGCTCCCGGGTGACGATATCGCCCTTGTAGGGCTCGTAGCCGGCAAACAGCTGGTTCATGATGCCGTTGCCGTTGGTGTCGGTCATAAATTCGGAGCGGTAGCCGATGAGACCACGGGACGGGATGCGGAACTCCAGATGGGTGGCACCGCCGTCTCTGGCGCCCATATTCTCCAGCTCGCCCTTGCGGGAACCGAGCTTTTCGATCACTGCGCCCACATACGCTTCGGGCACCTCCACGATCAGCAGCTCCATCGGCTCCTGCAGCTGTCCGTCGATCTCCTTGAAGATGACCTTGGGACGGGAGACCTGGAACTCATAGCCCTGACGGCGCATGGTCTCGATCAAAATGGACAGATGCAGTTCGCCTCTGCCGGAGACCTTGAAGGTATCGGTGGACTCCGTCTCCTCCACACGCATACTGACGTTGGTCTCCACCTCCTTGAACAGGCGGTCACGAATATTGCGGGACGTGACAAACTTGCCCTCCCGACCGGCGAAGGGGCTGTCGTTGACGATGAAGTTCATGGAAATGGTGGGTTCGTCGATCTTGATAAACGGCAGCGGCTCGATCTTGTCAGGACTGCAGGCCGTCTCGCCGATGTTGATGTCCTCAATGCCGGACACGCAGACGATATCGCCCAGTGCGGCGGAATCCACCTCCACACGGCGCAGACCCTCAAACTGATACAAGCGGGAAACTTTGACGTTCTCCGTACTGCCGTCGGTGCGGCAAAGGACGATGGCGTCACCCTTGTGTACACTGCCCCGTTCCACACGGCCGATACCGATCCGGCCGACGTAATCATCATACTCCAAGCTGGAGAAGCGGATTTGCAGCGGTCCTTGTGCATCGCCCTCGGGCGGATTGATCTCACGCAAAATCGCATCCAAAAGCGGACGCATATCGCCCTCACGAACGCTGTCATCCTCGCTTGCATAACCGTCCTTGGCGGAGGCGTAGATGACGGGGAATTCCAGCTGATCTTCATCGGCGCCCAGCTCGATGAACAGATCCAGCGTTTCGTCCACCACCTGCGCCGGTCTTGCGCCGGGGCGGTCGATCTTGTTGATAACGACCAGCACGGTCTTTTTGAGATTCAGCGCCTTTTGCAGGACGAAACGGGTCTGGGGCATACAGCCCTCAAAGGCATCCACCAGCAACAAAACGCCGTCCACCATCATCAGGATCCGCTCCACCTCACCGCCGAAGTCTGCATGACCGGGGGTGTCCACGATGTTGATCTTGGTGTCCTTGTAGTGCACCGCCGTATTCTTGGACAGGATGGTGATGCCGCGCTCCCGCTCCAAATCGTTGGAGTCCATCACACGCTCCTGCACCTGCTCGTTGGAGCGGAAAATGCCGCTCTGCTTGAGCATCTCGTCCACCAGCGTAGTTTTGCCGTGGTCAACGTGGGCGATGATGGCAATATTTCTTACATCTTTTCTTTGTGTCAAAAGGGATCACCTTTCATTCTCTTTCTATCTGCATATCCCGTACAGTATAAGGCAAAATCGCCAAATAGTCAAGGAATTTCTTGTATAATATCACAACTTTATTCCACGCCGCGCAGGGCAAGTCCTCGGGTAAACGCCCCCGTCGGCGGCAAATTCTCTCCATATGCCCGCAGCACAGCGGCGCACGCCTCGGCGCTCTCCACAGTGAAATACAACAGCCGGAAATCCACGCCCCGCAAAGCCTTATCCGCCAAATACACGGGGCGGTCATTGAGAATTTCCGCACAGCCGCTTCGGCACTCGATGGGGAACGTCACACCTTTGCGGTCGGTAAGGCTGCCTGTCTGCCGGCATTCGGCGCAGGATCTGCCGTTTTTTTGCGGGCAGTTGCGCGTCAGCATCAGCGGCAAGTGCCCGTAGGCAAACAGACCGCGCCGCAGTTTGCCGCCCAGCTTTTCCGCTTCGGAAAGCGTCAGCTCCGCCGACAGAACCGCCTCCCCCACGCCCATGGTTTCCAGCTGCAGGAGGGCGGATGTGTTGTAAATATTGCTGCCGAAGAAGGCGATGGGCGTCATGGAGCACGACTCGATCAGCGCAAGAGCGTCCAAAGAGGCAAAGGTCGCCTCCGTCACGCCCGCCTGCTTACACCGGAGCAAAGCCTGCCGCACTTCATCCTCCCTGCCGAACAGGGCACGGGGCAGTTCCGCCACGGCGTGATGCTTCGCGATCGCCTCCGCACCGCAGTACAGGGGCAGGAAAATTTTGTCCGCCTGCATTTCTTCGGGGATCTGGGACACGTCCGCAAAGCGGACATAGGTCTGCTGAGGGGACGGCGTGTGCTTTGCGGGTTCATCCGCAAAAGGCGTGTAGGTGCGGCTGTCCCTTTTGCCGATTTGGGAGAGCAGACCGTCCAGCACTTCTCGGCGCAGGGCGTTGAGGGACGATGCCGGCAAAAAAAGTCCGTCCTCGATTTGCGTTTCCACGCCGTCGACATAGAACAGCGTACCGCCGCATTTTTGCAGCTGCTTGTGCGCCGAAGCGGCATCCAGCGCTTTGTTTTTCGCCGCAGAGGAGATCTCGCCCTGTGCTTCGGCGGTGAAGCTTGCGCTGTGTGCCGTCAAAGTCACCGGCGTTTCGGCGGCACAGCGCAAGGAAAAGTGCACCGGATACAGCGGTTTATCCTCCCGGTACAGCGCTTGCAGCTTCGGCAGGACAGCGGACGCCGCCGTTACATCCTCCTTTTGCCGGGTGCCGAACATGGAAATGCCGCGCTTTCCCGTATAGTACCCGTCCGTAAAGCCCGAGCGGGAAAAGACACTGCGCAGGGCGTAGAAGATCTCGTCCTCCCCTGCCCCGTCCAGCGCCTTTTTGCAGGCGGTCACCGCCGCCGCCACATATTCGGGACGCTTCATGCGTCCCTCGATTTTAAAGGAATCCATCCCCATGTCCCGCATATCCCGCAGGTGCGGCAGGAGGGAATTGTCCTTTAAACTCAAATCGTGCCCCGTGCCGCCCGGTGCCCCAAAGGACAGGCGGCACGGCTGGGCGCACAGTCCCCGGTTGCCGCTTCTGCCGCCGAACACGGCGCTCATCAGGCACTGTCCCGACACGCTCATACACAGCGCACCGTGGACAAAGATTTCCAGCTCCAAATCGGTTTCTTTACGAAGCCGTAGCAGCTCCGCCTTGGACAGCTCCCGGGGCGCTACCATGCGCACAAAACCCAGTTCCCGCAGTTTCGCCGCCCCTGCGGACGTCTGCACCGACATCTGGGTGGAGGCGTGCATGGGAATGTCACAGCTTTCCCGCACCAGACGAACCACGCCCAAGTCCTGCAAAATCAGCGCATCCACGCCGATGCGGCTCGCATATTCCAGCATACGCCGCACGTCCTGCATCTCCCCGTCGGACGCCAGCGTATTGAGCGTCAGGTACAGCTTTGCCCCGTGCGTATGACAAAGCGACACCGCCTCATACAAGGCAGCGTCGTCAAAGTTTGCAGCGTTGCGCCGGGCATTGAGGGTCTGACCGCCGAGATAAACGGCGTCCGCACCGCATCGCACCGCCGCAGTCAGTGCCTCAAAGGAACCGGCGGGCGCAAGAATCTCCGGGGAACTCATTGCGCTCTCTTGGCACGCAGGGCGGCAAGCTCCTTGCCCATGCGCTCCAGCTCACGCTTGGAGATTTCGGAATCGGTACGGGCACGGGCGGCATCCTCTAAATAATCCTGAATCTGGGAGCGCAGATTCTCCGAGCTGGACTCCGCCTTTTTGCACTCGTCCAGATAATCCAGCGCACTCAGCACGGCGCACTGGGTGATGGACAGGCGGGGATTCGCCTCCAGCAGACCCCGCATTTTCGCATCCAGCTCTGCGCCCAACTCCTGCATATACTGCGCATCGTCCTCCTCGGAGACCAGCGTATAGCCGGCGCCGCAGATATTGAGATTGACTTTTGTCTTTTCCATTTCGGACAACCTTCCTTCTCTTTATAGTATATCACTTTTCGTCTTGCGATAATCTTCTGCCCATCAGTACACCCATGACCGACGCCATCATCAGTCCTCTCGTCCAGCCGCTGGAATCGCCCAGACAGTGCAGTCCCTCGATGCTGGTGGTAAGCTTTGCATCCATGCGCACACGGTTGGAGTAGAACTTCAGCTCCGGGGAATACAACAGTGTTTCCGTGGAGGCAAAGCCCGGCACCACATGATCCACCGCCTGGATGAAATTGATGATGTTCATCATGGCACGGTACGGCATGGCGGCGGTGATGTCACCCGCCACAGCGTCGGGCAGTGTGGGACGCAGGTTCGACTGGTTCAGCTCCTTCTGCCACGTGCGCTTACCGTCCAGAATGTCGCCGTACCGCTGGACGAGAATGTGTCCGGCGCCGAGCATATTCGTCAGTTCCCCCACCTTCTGCGCATAAGCAATGGGCTGGTTAAAGGGCTGGTTAAAGTTGTGGGAGCAGAGGATAGACAGATTTGTATTGCTGCTCTTGCGCTCTTTATAGGAATGACCGTTGACCACCGCCAAGTCGTTGTCGTAGTTTTCCTGACTGACGAAGCCGCCGGGATTTTGACAGAAGGTACGCACCTTGTTTTTGAAGGGTCTGGGGTAGCCGACCAGCTTGGATTCATAAAGAACCT
Organism: Acutalibacteraceae bacterium; assembly: GCA_051881715.1. Lineage (GTDB taxonomy): Bacteria > Bacillota > Clostridia > Oscillospirales > Acutalibacteraceae > UBA1425. The sequence goes on along the minus strand of JBJEQK010000031.1, from coordinate 31,726 downwards.
CGTTGACCGTCTCCATCACTTCGTTTCGTACCTCCACACGCACGCCGATATCCACTGTGCCCGGCTGGTGGGCAATGCCGTTTTCCGCACAGATCTTTTCCAGCCAGTCCGCACCTCTGCGCCCCGTGGCCACAACGGTGGTGTCCGCTTCGATGTCCAGATCCTGTTTGCCGTCCGTCACATGGATGCCATGGCAGACCCCGTCCCGCAAAAGCAGGTCGGTGCACTCGTAGCCGAACCACAGTTCCACGCCGTTTTTAAGCAGCTCCTGCTCGATGGCGTAGTAGATGTCCTGCGCCTTTTCCGTGCCGAGGTGGCGGATGGGACAGTCCACTAACTTCAACCCCGCCTGAATGGCACGCTTGCGGATCTCCTTGACGGCTTCGTAGTTGCTCACGCCCTCCACATGGGTGTCTGCGCCGAATTCAAGATAGATCTTGTCGGTATAGTCGATGGTGTCCTGCACCAGATCCTCCCCCACCAGCGACGGCAGATCGCCGCCCACCTCATAGGACAGGGACAGCTTGCCGTCGGAGAAGGCGCCGGCGCCCGAAAAGCCGGTGGTGATGTGGCAGTAGGGCTTGCAGTTCATGCAGTGTCCCGTCTGCGCCTTGGGGCAGCGGCGCTTTTCCACAGCCTTGCCCTTTTCCACGATCACGATTTTCTTTTTACTGCCGCGGCGCAGCATTTCCAAAGCGGTAAAAATACCGGAAGGTCCTGCGCCGACGATCACAACATTTGTTTTCATTGCTTACTCGCTTTCTTCTTCGGTTACAGTTTTCTCAGCCGTTTCCGGCTCCACGATCTTTTCCTCATCTTCGGATTCCGGCGCTTTCTCCACCTTGTCCAAAAGGTCGCCGTGCATGGTCGGCTCCGCGATCTTGCGGATGGAGTCGAACAGCATACCGCCGAATTCCCGTCCGGGCTTGGTGTGGAACATCTGATCCACGGTGAAGCGGACGTCGGACATGATGCTTTCCAAGCTCGGCTCCGTCCTGCTGGTCAGCTCCACCTTTTTGCCGGAGAATTTCAGCAGAAGGTGGCGGATGCACAGGCATTCCACGGGGCGGATGTACAGATGCAGCGTCTCTTCATCCTCCCAGTCGGCGGCGCCGTAGATGGTGTATCGGGTGCCTGCCAGCGTCACACGGGAGATGCGGTATTTGCCGTCCAGTCCCAGACGGATACAGCAGACCTCGTCCCCCTCGCGCCACTGGAACAGGGCGTAGTTTTCGTGGAAATCAAACTGGAATCTGTCCATGTTGCCGGCGCGGTCCTTGGTCATATAGACGGCGACCAGCGGCAGTACGGACGGCGGGAAACCGATCAGGTTGGCGGCGATGGGTTTGGCAAAGCGGATGACCTTGTTATGGATCGTCTGCTCCAAGGGACTGCGCTGGATCTCCTGCGGCAGAACATCCAGCGGACGGCTCCCGAGGAAATCCGTCAGATCCTCCGCTTTTTCCGTGCCGTCAAAATTGCGAATGCGATCCGCCAAAGCGTGAATGCCGTCGTACAGGGGATCGTTGCTGCCCGTGATGCCGGACAGGGCGATGACGCAAAGATCCATATCCTTGCGCATATAGGCGACCTGACCGTACACGCCCACGCCCATATATTCAAACTCGTTAAACGTCCAGAAGCAGTAGCCGTACCCCGTGCGGCTGGATTCCCCCGTGGCGACCTGGGGCAGAGATGCCTTTTCCAGATACATTTTCGGCACGATCTGCTTGCCGCCGAACACGCCGCCCTGCTGGAGCATCAGCGCAAATTTGGCGAAGGACTCAGGCGTCAGGAACAGTCCCCATCCGCCGGATTCGGTGCCGTTTTCATCGGTCTCCCAGTAGGGCGTCTCGATGCCCAGCGGCTCCCAAAGGCGGGGCGTCAGATACTCGGAAACGGTCTGCCCCGTCAGACGGCGGATCATGGCGCAGAGCATATAGATGTTTTCGTTGATGTAGCGGAACTCTTCCCCGGGCTCTGCGTACCATTTGCTCTCCGCATACTGCCGGATCCACTCCCCCTTGGTCTTGTCCGCAAGGTAGCTGGGCATCTTGCCGGAGGTCATGGTCAGCAGATGGCGCACACGGATCTTGCTGAACTTTTCGGCGTCCTTTTCGGGAACAAACTCCGGGAACACCTCCGCAATGGTGGTGTCGAGGGTCAGATAGCCCTCTTCCACCGCTATGCCCACTGCGCAGGAGGTCACACTCTTGCTGATGGAATAGACGATGTGCGGGGAATTGACGGAGAACGGGAAGCGGTGACATTCCGCCGCCACCTTGCCGCCGCGCATGATCATAATGGAATGGTAGTTGTAGTCGGCGTCCTCCAGAGATTCGATCAGCTCCCGAACGGCAGAGGACGGAACGCCCACTTCCTCCGGGCAGGCTGCACGGGGCAGCTTGATGGTATCATAAACGATCGCTTCACTGCGCTTTAAGGCTGCTTCAGCCATGATGATGCCTCCTTATTTGTGCACGGGCGCAAAGCAGAAGCGATAGGAAAGTCCGTTTTCTGCATTGACCCGGTATTGTGCCAGTGTGTCCTGACCGCAGCTGGCCGTGCCTGTACCGCGCATAAAGCCGTCGATATGCAGCACGGTGGTGTGCTCGTCATGCAGATCCTCGCGGTGCTTGGCGCCGCAAAGCAGTTTTTGGGTAAAGGGTCTTGCGGTAAAGCTGAACGCCTTATCCAGTGCGGTGAAACGCAGACCGTCTCCGCACTCGTCCGTCAGCTCCACAAAGCGGGTCTCGCCGTGGTGACCGCTGTCCTGGGGCTTGATGTACGGCTCGTACAGATCCTCGACCTTGGCGGTGTAGATCCCCACGGGGGACTGTGCTTTGAAGTCGCAGAGGTTCTCTTTTTCGCCCCTGCCGTAGTAGCGCACACAGCGCATATTCTCCGGCAGCTCCAGCGTCAGACCGAAACGGATCAGGTCTTTGTTGATGTCCCTGTCCGCCACAGGCGTCAGCGTTGCCGCCACCTCCACGGTGCCCTTGCCGCCGACGGTGTAGATAAGGGTCAGGTCAAACAGCTTGATGCCGCCGCCCTCCACGGAAAATGTCGCCGTGACCTTGCCGTCCTCGGTGTAGGAGAAGCCTGTCAAGGGATATTGCAGGTGGTGCAGGCGGTGATAGCGCCAGAAGCCTCTCCTGTGCGCATCGTTGTCGAGAAGCGCTCTGTACATATTCGGGAACAAGCCGTACCGGTTGTCCACGGGATCGTCGTTGAAATACTGCTTGCCGCCGACGGTGTAGGCGCGCAGTGCGCCGCAGGACTTGCAGAACACCGCTTCGCCGCCGTCAAAGTGCGCCGTGACAGTTTCGCCGTCGTCCGTCATCGTGACGGCGCCTGCATCGGGTGCGACGGCAGGCATCGCTTCGCACAGGGCGATCTGCTCTACAGCCACGACATGATCGCCGTCGGTATAGGTGAAGTTGATGAAGCAGTCGCCGGAAAGGGCGGGCAGATCCAGCGTTACATCGGCGCCGGCAAGGGGCGCCAAAGCAAGCGTACAATCCCCTGTCTGCACGGCAACGCCGTCTTTCAACAGCGTATAGGTCGTTTTCAGGTAGTCGCTGTTGCGGAAGCGGTTGGTGTTTTCAAAGCGGAAGGTGCTGCCGCCCATGTACTTGGCACGGACAGGACGGTAAACGACCTGCATTTCATAAGCGCCGGTATGGGGCGTGCGGTCGGGGTAGACCAGACCGTCCACGCAGAAGTTGCCGTCATGCCGCCACTCGCCGTGGTCGCCGCCGTAGGTGTAGCGTCCGTCCTCGTGGTACACGGCGTGATCCGACCACTCCCAGATACAGCCGCCCATGAAGATGTCGTCGCTGTAAAAGTAGTCCCAGTACTCCTCCAGTGCGCCCGGACCGACGCCCATGGCGTGGCAGTACTCGCACAGGAAGAAGGGCTTTTCGTCATAGGTCTTGATCCCGGAGGTTCTGTCCCGAATAGCACGCATTTGCGGGTCGTGGGTGTACATCTCGGAGTTGACATCGTAGCCGATGCGATCCGTGTGGCACGCATTCTCGTAGTGTACGGGAATTTCGGGGCAGTTTTCGTGCAGATAATCGTAGCAAACGTCCTGGCACTTGTAGCCGCCCGCTTCGTTGCCCAGCGACCACATGGTCACGCAGGGATGATTGCGGTCGCGCAGATACATACGCCGGACACGATCCAGATAGCGGGGCGCCCACTTGAGGTCCTGGCTGATGAAGTCGATGTCGTTGTGGGGATCCATGGCCACGCCGTGGGTCTCAATGTCCGCCTCGTCCACCACATACAGTCCGTACAAATCGCACAGGGTGAGGAACTGGGGATCGGGCGGATAGTGGGAGGTGCGCACGGCGTTGACGTTCAGGCTCTTCATCAGCTGTACGTCTTTGAGGAGGTCGGGCAGCTCCATGGCGTAGCCCTTGGTGTGGTGGGAGTCGTGGTGGTTGACGCCCTTAAACTTGATATTTTTGCCGTTGAAGCGGAACACATGACCGTCGATGGTGATCTTGCGAAAGCCCACATATTGCCGCACGGTCTGCACGTCCTTGCCGTTTTTGCGCAGGGTGATGTACAGTTCGTACACCGTCGGCACCTCGGCGTTCCATGCCGTCACGTCCAGATCTTTCCAGCAGACCTGCGCACCGTCCGCTTCGGCGATGACTGCGCCGTTTCGCTCGAGGGAGATATGTACATCCCCCGTGCCGCAGAGCTTCGTGTCCACGCACATACTCTGTTCGTCTGTGCGCACGATGTAGTCCGCAATATAGTCCCGGGGCATTTCGTACAGCAGGACATCCCGGAAAATCCCGTTTTCCCGGAACATATCCTGACACTCCAAGAAGGTAGCCGTAGACCACTTGTGGATGATCACCACCAGCTCGTTCTGCCCTTTTACGAGATACTTGCCGATGTTGAACTCGGACGTGTTGTGCGCCCCCTCGCCGTAGCCGACAAAGGCGCCGTTGAGATAGACATCTATACAGGCTGTCGCACCGAGGAAGTCCAGCAGAAACACCTTGTCCATGTCGTCCACATCAAAAAATGTGCGATAGACCGCACAGGGCATTTCCTCCGGCAGTTCAGGCGGAACATTGTCAAACGGATAGGGACAGTTGATATAAGCGGGTGCATCGTAGCCCGTTCTCTGCCATGTGGAGGGCACCTTCACCTTGTCGAACGCCACGGCGTCGGTGTCCAGCGTGTCGGGCAGTTCGGACACATCGGCGTAGTATTTAAAGTCCCATTCGCCGCTGAGAACACGCACCATATCGGAAGAAGTGCGCTCTTTTTCAAAGGGCGTCGCCGCCAGCACGGATTTGTCGGAATACGGGATGGCGTAGGCTCTGCCCTGCTCCCGGTTTTGCTCAAGGACGTCGAAATCTCTGTAGTTGGTGGTGTTTACGGTGTACTTCATGCGTTTTCCCCCATCGCTTTATACTTCTTTATCATGATTTTTGCTGCCTTATAAATGTCGCCGCAGCCGAGGGTGATCACCAGATCGCCCGGCTCGGCATTCTCGACAATATAGTCCGCCACCTCGTCGAAGGTATCGAACCAGACACTGCCGGGTATTTTTGCCGCCAGATCGGCGGTATGCACGCCGTAGGTGTTGCGCTCACGGGAGCCCATGATCTCGGTCATGACGATGCCGTCCGCAATTTGCAACGCTTCGGCAAACTCGTCGATGAGCATGGCTGTGCGGGAATAGGTAAAGGGCTGGAACACGGCGATCACCCGCTTGTACTCCATCTGCTTGGCGGCCGTCAGGGTCACGGCGATCTCCTTGGGATGGTGGGCGTAGTCGTCCGCAATGGTGACGCCCCGGTACGTGCCCAGCATTTCAAAGCGTCTGCCTGCCCCACGGAAATCCTCCATGGCGGCAACGCACTGCGCCATCGGCACGCCGTTTTCGAGAGCCGCCGCAATCGCCGCCAGTGCGTTATAGACGTTGTGTGCACCCGGCACGGACAGACGGACACCGCCGAGCTTCTCTCCCCCATGCACCACATCGAAGGCGGGGAAAGCATTTTCCATCCGCACGTTGACGGCACGGTAGTCGCAGTTTTCTCCCTGCCCGAAGGAGAGGAAGGCTTTGCCGGTCTCTGCCTTGGAGATGGCGTCCACGGTACGTGCATCGTCCCCGTTGTACAGCACGGTGCGGCTGGTCAGGTTGGCAAACTTGGTGAAAGAAGCCTTGAGATTGTCCACCGTCTTGAAATAGTCCAGATGATCCTCGTCGATGTTCAGAAACACGGACATATCCGGCGACAGGTCGAGAAAGGTGTCCACAAATTCACACGCTTCGCAGACCATGGTGTCGCTGTGTCCGACACGGCCGTTGGTGCCGATGAGGGGCAGCTTGCCGCCAATGACGCAGGTCGGATCCGCCCCGGACTCGATGAGGATCTGAGAGAGCATGGACGTGGTGGTGGTTTTGCCGTGGGTACCGCAAACGCCGATGCAGTTGCCGTACATCCGGGAAATGGCGCCGAACAGCTTGGAGCGCTCCACCGTCGGGATGCCGGAGGCTTTCGCCGCCACCAGCTCGGGATTGTCCGGCAGCAAGGCCGCCGTGTAGACGATCAGCTCTGCCCCCTCGATATTTTCCGCACGCTGTCCCATGTACACCGGGATGCCCATACTGCGGATGCGGGCAAGCGTGTCGCTCTCGTTGTTGTCGGAGCCGGAAAGCGCATAGCCCTCGTTATGCAAAATTTCTGCCAGCGGACACATCCCGCTCCCGCCGATGCCGATGAAGTGTACACGCTTCACACGGCGCAGAAGTTCGTCTAAATCAAACAAAGAATTCACCCTCTTGTCGGGAAAAGCACACACTTCTCCTCATTATCCTATCTATTATATTCTACTTTTGCGAAAACATCAATCACTTTTGCAAAAGTTTTTCAGATGATTTGCGCCCATACCTCCTATCACCTCAGCCGAACGGCCTGCATACACTGCTATTGGAATCGTATCCGAGAAAGGATGATCTTCATGCAGGACACTTGGAGCTTTACCATTTTGGGCGAGGACAAACGCCTTTTCTATACAGCCGAAGCCCTGCGCAGTCTGGGGCACAGCGCCGAATGCACGGCAAAGCATCTTGCCGAGTGCGACATACTGCTTTTGCCCGTTCCCGTCAGCCGGGACGGCGTCACCGTCAACACCGCCGACATCCGTCTGGACACCCTATCCTCCACCGTGCGCAAGGACTGCCGCGTTTTTTGCGGAATGCCCCGGCCGGAGGTTTCCGACCTGTTTTTCAAGCGGGGCATCCGCCTGTATGACTATGCCGCCCGGGAGGAATTTGCCGTGCGCAACGCCGTACCCACGGCGGAGGGCGTTGCGGAAATCCTTTTGCACACGCTGCCCGTTACGCTTCGGGGCGCACATATTTTCATCACCGGCTACGGACGATGCGCCCGTGCCTGCGCCCGGCTGTTCACCGCTATGGGTGCAAGGGTCACGGTGGCGGCACGGCGGTGCAGTGCTCTGGCGATGGCGAACGCCGACGGCTACAACAGCGTTTACCTGCGGGAACTGCCCCGGTGCATCGGAGAGGCGGACGCCGTTGTCAACACGGTGCCTGCCCATGTGCTGGGGGAAACGGTACTGTCCGCCATGCGGCGCAGCTGTCCCATTGTGGAGATCGCTTCCGCACCCTACGGCGTGGACACGGCGCTTGCGGCGGAATACGGCATCACCGTCCTCCCGGCGCCCTCCCTGCCCGGCAAGGTCGCACCGAAAACTGCGGGCATCATCATCGCCGATACGGTTTTGAATATTCTCCGGGAGGGAAGCGAATGAACGCACTGACCGTCGGCTTCGCCCTTTGCGGTTCCTTCTGCACGTTCGATCGGGTGATCCCGCAGCTGCAGGTGCTCAAAGACCACGGCGCGGATGTCATCCCCATTCTGTCCGAGACTGCCTACAGCACCGACACACGTTTCGGCGCCGCAGAGCATTTCCGCCAAAACATAGAAGCCGTCTGTTCGCATAAAATCTTACACACACTGACCGATGTGGAACCCATCGGGCCGAAGAAGCTGCTGGATCTGCTGATCGTGGCACCCTGCACCGGCAACACCCTGGGCAAACTGGCCAACGGCATCACCGACTCCTGCGTAACGCTGGCCGTTAAGGCACATCTGCGCAATGCCCGACCCGTTCTGCTCGCCGTTTCTACCAACGACGCGCTGAGTGCTTCGGCACCGAACATCGGCAAACTTATGAACACCAAGCACGTCTATTTCGTGCCCATGCGGCAGGACAACGCCGAAAAAAAGCCCACGTCCATCGTGGCGGATTTCGACAAGATCTATGAAGCCGCCAAAGCCGCTGTGCAGGAAAAGCAGCTCCAACCGATTCTTCTGTAAAAAAATCTCTTCACGGAAAAAAGTGGAATTTGTGCCGGTCACCGGGGAACCCCCGGCGAGGGTTCCCCACGTCAAAACAGTCCACCGGACTGTTTTGGCTCCCCTCCTGCGCTTTTCTATTGTTAGGATTTCGCCGACTGCGGTCGGCGACCAAAGGCGCCGCCTTTGGAATCCGCAAGCCTTTGAAAAGGCTTGAGCGAAACTTTTCATTCCGTGATGAACCAAAAACGACCGCCATGGACTATCCACGGCGGTCATTTGCTGTTCCCTTTACTTTCTCTTTTTTTCGGAGATCAGGCGGTGCTTCTCGTCCCAAAGCTTTTGGGACAGGTCAACATAGTAATTGTGAGGGTTTTCAAAGCGCAGCACTTCCTCCCAAAGCGTGTCGATCTGCGCCTTGCAGTACTGTCGGATGGTTTGCAGGTCGGGCAAGGGGTACACACACTCCCCGTTTTGGAACATCTGCACCAGCAGAGGACGGGCGGTGAAGTTTTCCACCGTCTTGCGCTTCCACGTGACCACGGGGTCGAACAGCTCATAGGGCTTGCTTTCGTCGATCACCTCGTCCGCCAGCGTGATCAGATCGGCAATAGCCTTGCCCGTTTCCCTGTCGTACAGGCGGTAGACCATCTTCACCCCGGGTGTTGTGACCTTTGCCACGTTTTCGCTGATCTTGATCTTCGGCTCCACAACGCCGTCGTGCTCCACGGCACAGAGCTTGTACACACCGCCGAACACGGGGTTGGAGGAGGAGGTGACCAGCCGTTCGCCCACACCGAAGGAGGTGATCTGTGCGCCCTGCTGGATCATGTCCCGAATCAGATATTCATCCAAAGCGTTGGACGCCACGATGCCGCAGTCCGGGTAGCCGGCTTCGTCCAGCATTTTGCGCACCTTGCGGGACAGATAGGTGATGTCGCCGCTGTCGATGCGCACGCCCTTCGGTCGGTGTCCCCGGGGTTTGAGCACCTCGTCAAATACACGGATGGCATTCGGCACGCCGGAGCGCAGGACGTCGTAGGTATCGACCAGCAGTGTGCAGGCGTCGGGGTACTCCGTGGCATACGCCTTGAACGCCTCGTACTCGCTGTCAAACAGCTGTACCCAGCTGTGCGCCATGGTGCCCAGCGCCGGCACACCGAAGCGGGTGTCGGACAGGGTGCAGGCCGTACCCGCACAGCCGCCGATATACGCCGCCCTTGCCCCGTACACGGCGCCGTCAAAGCCCTGCGCCCGGCGGGAGCCGAACTCCATGATCGCCCTGCCCTGCGCCGCACGGACAATGCGGTTTGCCTTGGTGGCGATGAGGCTTTGATGATTGATGCACAGCAGGATCATCGTCTCCACCAGCTGTGCCTGTACCACGGGACCGCGCACCTTGACGATGGGCTCTCCCGGAAATACGGGCGTACCCTCCGGCACCGCCCAAACATCACAGCAGAAGCGGAAATTTTTCAGGTAATCCAAAAATTCCTCCCGCATCCCACGCTCCCGCAGATACTCTATATCCTCGGCGGTGAACTTCAGATCCCGCAGATATTCCACCAGCTGCTCCACACCCGCCATGATAGCAAATCCGCCGCCGTCGGGGACGGTGCGGAAGAACATATCAAAATGGGCGATCATATCCTGCTTGCCCGCCGAAAAATATCCGTTCGCCATCGTCAGCTCATAAAAGTCCATGAGCATTGTTAAATTTCGTGTATCGTTCATGTGCACAACTCTCCTTCAAAAATGATCTATACGACACCGCAAGGTTCATGAAATTTTCGTAAATTACAAAAAAATTTCATGAAAAGTGTTGCAAAAAATATTTTACCGTGGTACAATGAAAATAGAATTTTTTCTTTGAATCCATTGGTTTTGTTTGATAAGATGAAATTCCGGCAAAGGGGATAGCAATATGAGAATCAGAAAACAGGCTCTCGGCGACCGCAACATTATCGGGGAAAAAGTGGAGCAGCAGCGCAAATCCATGGGGATGAAGCAAAAGGATTTGCTCACCCAGCTGCAGATCAAGGGCATCGACCTGAACGCCTCCGGTCTGTCCAAGCTGGAGGGTCAGCTGCGCTATGTCACGGACTTCGAGCTGAAAGCCCTTGCCGATGTGCTCGGCGTTTCCGTCGGGTGGCTGTTGGGCATGGAATAATTTCTACCCGCCGTTTTTGGCGGTGTTCCGCTTTCCTTACAATGCACGAACGCACAGCACATCTCCCTGTTTCGTGGGGATCGTGATCGTTGTCGTCTCAAAAATCCGCACACTTCCGTCCTGCATTTGCAGGGCGGTTTTTTTGTAGGGGTTCAGCAGGTGCAGCGTCTCTCCCCGCTCGCTGACGATGCGCACATCACACACCGTGCCGCCGCGCATGGATGCCGACACCAAAAATGCGCCGTCCGCCCGCAGATTCTCGAAGCGTGCGTCTATGGTTTTGTCCCACACGGGAAACAAACGTAAAATCCCCTCGTGGCTTTGCAGCGCCATTTCGTTGAGGGTGGATGCGGCAATCGAACAGTTTTCGAGACAGCCGCCGGCGAATGTGAAAATCCCGTTTTGCTGGCAGCGCTTGCCCATCATGGCATGCAATTCCCGGACGATACGCTCGGGAGCGATCCCCAAACGTGCCGCCATGGGAAAGAAGGAGCTGACGGCGTTGTCGTCGTCGAAGCAATGCGCCGCTTTCATGCGGAATGTGTTGCGGGCGATTTTGAGAAGCTCCGGCTCGGAGGACAAACCCACAGCGCCGCAGGGATAAACGTGCTGTAAACCCACATCGTTACTGTCGTTCCACCTTTGACCCGACTGTGTATACCGAAACACCTTGCGCCCCCGGCGGCGACAGGTCGGGAACGGCGGCAAATGCTCCAGCATTTCCTGCCACCGGCTTCGCTTGTCCGCATCCACGTCCAGAGCCTTGGCCATATCTATGGCCGCCGGCAGACACAGGTGCAAAAGTCCCAAGGTCAGACAGTTGTTTTTATCGTGGATGTATCGCTTATATTTCCTTTCAGAAAAATCCTCTTTGTAATAGGGTACTTCATGGACGGCATCCTTGGGAACCGTCAAAAAGCCGTTTTCTGTCACGGCGTAGTCCTCGAAAAATGTCAGACATTCTTTGATATACGGGTAGGCGTGCTCCCGCGCATAATCTGTATCCCGGGTGCTGTTCCAGCGGAAAACCAGAATGTCCGCCGGATGGATGGCGTTGCTCTTCTGTCCCAAAAACAGGCGCAGGAACCAATGAGGCAGTTTTTTTTGCATCTCCGTGCATATTCCCAAAGGACCGATGCCCACGGGGTACAGCACGCCACGACAGCCGAATTCGGCGGCGAAGGTCTTTCCCCTCTCCAAAAAATCCTCCAGCGGACCGTGGTAGCAGTCCGTCAGCTCTGCATGGTTGGAGGAGCAGGCGGCATAGAACGGCGCCTGATAGTTGTAGTTCAGGTGGTAGTCGCTGTGCCAGTTCGGGTGCTCCACCGTAACGAAGTTACCGTACAGTCCCGGGGCAAAGCGGGGATTGCCGGCACAGATGGCCAACAGATACTGGGACGCATACCAGCTGTTTTCCAGCGCCTCGTCCGAGAGCGTAAAGGAGGACTTTTTCCAAAACGCCGTCCATGCGGCATCGTGTGCCGCTTTGAGCGCCGCATACTGCGATGCATCTATAGCGGCGGCATTTTGCAGGCAAGTGTGTTTCGGGTTTTCCGTGTCATGGTTGGTGGCCGTCCAAACCACCCACTGCGTATCGCTCACGGTTTTCAGCACAGCAAAGGCGTGGGTTTCAAACAGATATTCCTCCCCCGCAAAGCTGCGGAAGATGCCCGGCATTCCCTTTTCACAAAATTCACCGAATACGCCGTCCTCGGCATCGTCCGTCAGGTGCAAAGACGGGGTGATGTTCACGTCGCCGACAGACTCGATCATGACAGCGTTTTCCGTTTTGCAGACACGCAAATGCACCGCACAGCACCGGGTGCCGTCGGAAAAGGTACAGCGCAGTTCCCCCTTATCCATGTCCTGCTGTACATGGTAGTGTTCGTACAGTGAGACAGGTACGGGGATATCCACCACACCCAAAGGATGCAGTCCGCCGCTTTCTTCCCGTTCCACACCCATCCAAACATCGCATTTGCACAGGTAGACCCGCAGTCCCTCGGCAAAGCTGCCCAAAATAATGCCCAGATTCCCGTTGCCGTTGACTGCGCCGTCCGGGATAGATTGTTTGCCGGATAAGACCGGCTTTTGATCGAGTACGGCAATATGCTTCATAATTTTTCCTCTCAGGAATTTTGAATCGCGGCGCACACACGTTCATGCTCCGCAAAGGTGGCAGAGTAGTGGAATGCGCCCTGCTTGTCGGTGACGAAGTAGAGGTAGTCCGTATCCGCAGGGTACAGCGCCGCTTCGATGGCGGCGACGCCGGGGTTGCAGATAGGTCCCTCGGGAAGTCCGGCAAAGCGGTAGGTGTAGTACAGGGGGGCATAGGTCTCGTACACTTCGTCGTCCCAGCCGTCCGGGCAAAGATACGCCATGACGTTTCTTTCCAAATAATAGTATGTGACATCGCACTGCAGCATCATCCCGCTGTCCAAGCGGTTGTGCAGTACGGAGGACACGGTTTTCATCTCCGAATGGATGCCCGCCTCCGCCTGAATGATGGACGCCAGCGTCAATATTTCATCCATGGTATAGCCCAATTCCGCCGCACGGGCTTTGTATTCGTCGGTAAGCTTTCTGTCCGTATTGTTCAAAAAGCGGTTCAGCGCAGTTTGTGCCGACTCGTTTTTGTAGAACTCGTAGGTGTCCGGGAACACGTAGCCCTCCAGAAGAAACGCCCTCGTGCGTCCCTGCAGGGGCAGGGCAAAGGCGCTATCGGATTGGTTGACCGCCTCCACGAAGTCCACTGCCGAGCAGACGCCGTTTTGCTCCAAAAGCTGTGCGATCTGGTACACGGTCTTGCCCTCGGGGAACATGACCGTCACCGTATTCGGCGCCGCCTGCGTGGTCTGCGGCTGCGTTTTTTTGCCGCAGGCGCAGAGGAAAAGCAGCAGAACCGCCAAAACAAATGCGCTGATTTTTTTCATGAGATCCGCTCCGATTCGGTATTATTTTCTGCGTATGGTGTGTGCGAAAAGCGCCACACTACAAAAGGGTGATAACATGAAGCACAAGAAAAAGCGCAAGCTTCCCGGCTCCGTGATGTACAAAAACGTGGTCAGCCTTTGGGAAGCGCTTCCGCAGGACAAAACAGATCCTAACGGCAGCTATACCGGCCGCCCCGAAAAGACGAAGGAAACGCCGGTACAGGATGCGGACGATCTGTGAAGGACAAACGAAAACAGATGGACTGCAAGCTGAATCACACAGAAAGCAGCTGCATAATCCATCTGTTTTTTTGTGCGTTTAAAGCGCTTATCCGAAAGTGACCTCGGGCTTTATCTGGGTGATGACAGCATCGTTCAGCGTGATGGTCGCCGTGTAGCGGAACACCGAATACACCGGCTCCTGTTTGTTGTCAAACACAAGCCCGGGATCGACCTCCACCGTGATGGTGTCGCCCAGCGTGAAATCCTGCACAGTATCTGTATAGATGCCCAAAAGCTCGCCATAGTCCCCCTCCATCACAAAGGGCTTCGGGGTACCGTCCACATACAGCACGTAGTCCTTGTCGGACGTTTTCTCGGCGATAATGTGGTTGCCTGCCTCGGACGATGCCTTTTCATAGGAATACACGCAGTCCTGCATCCCCTTTTTGGTGCAAAGCAAAATGTGCAGCGTCTCGTTGAAGCGCGGGGAAGCGGACTCCTCCACGTAGGTAACAGCGATATCCTTTTCCCCGTCCCCGTCATAGTCGCAAAGATACACGTCAGGCTGGGCAAGCTGGGGAATGAAATTCCACGAAAAATACTGCAAAAAGCCGTTGTACTTGACCACGACGCCCTGCATGACTTGGGGATTCACGACGTACAGAAACAAGCCGTCCTCGGGCTTGGCGGTCAAAAGCGGAAAGTCCTCATCCATATTCAGCAGGTTGTCCACATCTTCGGACAAGGCAGATGCATCTATCGTCAGCTCTTCCGGCAGGTCCAAAACCTTGTAGCCGCCCGATCTTTTTGTACAGCTGCAAAGCGGCAGAACAACGATCAGGACAGTCAGTACCGAAACAAGAATTTTTTTCATCATTTGGATTCTCCCTTATCTGCGTTATTTCGGAAAACGAGCAGTTTGCTGATGAAGTAGTTCAAAATCACGATGACCACCTGCACCAGCACCTTGGAGAGCATTTCTCCCATCAACAACACCGTAACGAGCAAAAACATCAGCGCCGTATCCACGAGCAGTGTCGTCAGTCTGCCGCCCACAAAAGAGGACAGCTCCCGCAGAACGGTTTTTTTGTCCCTCGCCTTGGATGCAAACACAAAAAGCTTGTTGGTGACAAAAGCGAATGTCACCGCACAGATCCATGAAAGGACATTGGACTCCACATAGGCAAAGTTTTTTTCGCTATGCAGGATGTAGTGCAAAACGCCCGGATATCCCACCGCCGAAAAAAGCCTGTCCGGCAGCCAGAAGGTGACGAGGGAGACCACCGTCGTCAGCACACCGAAAAAAAGGTACGACAGCACTTCGCGGTTGCAGATCTTGCCGAATATTCTGTGCGTGTTGAAGAATTTATAAAGAGGTAGTTTTTCGATCCATGTCCAGAACTTATCCATAGTATGCTCCGAAAAGGGAGGAATCGGGAGCGAGACCCGATCCCTCCGAAAAAAATCAGTCTACGGTGACCGTGCCGTCCTCGGCGACGGTGATCTTCATGCCGTCCTTGACATAGTCGAGAAACTCCTGACCCAGACAGTCCACGGTGACCATGGGCGTGTCGCAGAAGTTGGCTGCAAGAATGGCACCGGCTGCCGCCAGAGAGTCGATGTGCTCGGAGAACAGCAGGCAGGCGGGACTTTTGCCCAGCGCCTTGGCGCAGTACAGCACCATGCCGCCCGTGGTGGAACCGATGGTCTGGGGCAGGCAGAGGGCACGGTTGAGCAGAGGCTTGCGGTAGAGATCCTTGTTGTTCTGGTCGTCGCACTCGGTCTGCTTGTATTTGCTGCCGAGGATGGGGATCTCTCCAAACTGAAGCGCTCCCTGGAAGGAAGCAAGCGTATTAAAACCAACGTGGGAAACGACGGCTTCTGCGGTGCAGGTGCCGGCCACTACGGGGCGTCCTTTAAACTGTTTCATCTTACTTTACCTCCTTTGTGATAATGTCGAGGATCTGCTCGTTTCTGTAGTAGCGAGCGGTGGTGTATGTTCTGAGCTTGTTGGAGCAGGTGATGACGTTCTTCTTTTTGCACAGCGGATTGTTCATGTACATCAGCGGGCAGATGTAGCTCAGCACCACGCCGCAGTCCTTGAGCACCTTGGCCTTGGGCGTTTTTTCAAACGCTTCTTTAACGCCCGGTGCGGCAGTAAAGACGGTGGGCACGGTGACCTTTTTCAGCCCGTTCTTTTTCAGTGCGGCGGCAACATTGTCCGTCCACTCGTTCAGCTGAGCCATGGACAGGTGCGGGCAGCCGACGAAGCAAAGCTCCGGCTTTGCGTTTGCGTCCTTCCACATGACGGGATAGCTGTTTTGTACCCGGGCAAGCTCTGCATCGTCAATGACGTAGACCTTGGCGCCCTCTGCGATCAGCGCTTCGCCCTGCTCCTTCGCTTCGGGAGTGAGACCGGCGATATGGTACAGACCAACAGCGCCGTTGGAGGCGGTTGCCGCACCGAAATCCTTGAGATAGGCGCAAACGTCATCCGTCAGCTCTGTGCCCAGCCACTGCTCCATACCCTTGACGTAGGGAACATCCTCCATGACCTTCATGCCGATGGCGGAGCCGAGCACCTGTGCCTCGGGCTTCTTGGTGGTCTTGACTTCCACGATCCATGTGGCTTTTCTGCCCTCATCGGTCAGCAGACCGAAGTAGGGAACACAGCCCACGATGGAGCCGAACAGCTCGATGATGCCGGAGTTTCTGTTGCAGCGTGCGCCGAGAACGGAGTTGGCATAGACAACGGCAGAGGACTCTGCCCAGGAAAGCACTTCGTCCTTGTTCGGCTTGTTGCCCACCTCATCCATGTAGCAAGTACAGGTGTAGGACTTGTCGTCAAGGATGCCCAGCTTGCGCAGCTGCTCGTCGTAGCTGTCCTGCATGGTGTACATCAGCTTATTGAAGACGAAGTTTTCAAGGAAGCTTGCGGGAACATTGGGATCGAGGGGCTTGGGGTCCACGGAGAACTTCTGCTTGGAAAGCGCATTGCCCGCAATAAGCGTGTCCATCAAATCGTACACAGGCTTCATGACCTTCAAGCCGAAGCTTGTGACGAGGTGACCTTTTTCGCTCGTGACGGGAACCATTTTCTCGGCACCGAATGCTTCGCCGTACATCACAAGGGTTTTCATGACCTTTGCCACGACGTCGCCTTTGGAGCCGTTCAGCAGAGCCTCCTGCTCCGGGGTAAGTTTCATGTTGTATTGCATGATTGCAGTACCTCCTTTTAAAATTTTTATTTCGTGAACCGCAAAGCGGCTCAAAGTTTAACAGATTTACAAGGTTGCGTACAGGGAGTACAGCTCGCTGTACAGTCCGCCTTTTTCGATCAGCTCCCGGTGACTGCCCTGCTCGACGATGCCGTCCTCGGTCAGCACCAGAATCTCGGTGGCGTTGCGAATAGTGGTCAGGCGGTGGGCGATGGTCAGGGTCGTGCGCCCGCGCATCAGTTCCTCCAGCGACTGCTGGACAAGGCGTTCGCTCTCGTTGTCCAGTGCGGAGGTCGCTTCATCCAAAATCAGCACAGGCGGGTCTTTGAGGAACACACGGGCGATGGAGATGCGCTGTTTCTGTCCGCCGGACAACTTCACGCCCCGCTCGCCGATGTATGTATCGTAGCCGTCCGGCATCGCCTCAATAAACTCCGCCGCACCGGCACGCTTCGCCGCCTCGCATATCTCCTCGTCCGTGGCGTCGGGTTTGCTGTAGCAGATGTTTTCCCGGATGGTGCCGGAGAAAAGGTAGACGTCCTGCTGAACAATGCCGATGCCTCTGCGCAGGGCGCCGAGAGACAGGTCGTTGATGTTGTTGCCGTCCAGAGTGATCTCTCCCTCGGTGCAGGGATAGAAGCGGGGGATCAGGTTGCAGATGGTGGTCTTGCCGCCGCCGGAGGGTCCGACGATCGCCACGTTCTCGCCCCGGTGAATCTTCAGGTTCAGATGCTCGAACACATATTTGTCCGTGCCCTCATAGCGGAAGGACACGTCCTTGAACTCGATCTCGCCGCCGATTTCGCCCGGATCCATGCCCTCGCCGTCACAGCCCGGCTCCCCTGCCACGTCCATGACCTCGGCAAACCGTTCGATGCCGGTGATGCCGCGGCTGAACTGCTCGGAAAAGTCGATCAGTCTGCGCACGGAGCCGATGAGGGTGTTGACCATCATCAGCATGGCGGTAAAGTCGCCGGGCGTCGTCTTGCCCGCCCGCATAAAAAAGGCGCCCGCCGCCACGCAAAGGATATACATCCCGCCGTCAAACAGGCGGATCGTGGTCTGGAACCTGCCCATGTAGGTATAGCTGCTTCGCTTGATCTGCTGATACTTTTCGGAATCCTGCAAAAACTTTTCGATCTCGCTCTCTTCCTTGGCAAAGGACTTGACCACACGGATGCCCAGAAGGCTGTTTTCCGTGCCGGCATTGATCTCGCCCACCCGGTGTCGGGAGTCCTTGAACGCCTGGCGCATTTTGGTGCGGTTGCGCTTGGTCAGCAGGAACATAAAGGGCATGAACGCCATGATCAGCAATGCCAGCCAGCCGTTCATACACAGAAAGATCACAAAGCACGCCACGATCTTGATGGAAGTGATGATGACCTCCTCCGGCATATGGTGGGCAAACTCCGCCACGTCGAACAGGTCGGAGGTGAGCCTCGACATCAGCTGACCGATCTTGTTGTTGTCGTAGTAGGAGAAGGACAGCTTTTGCATATGGCGGAACAGATCGTTTCGCATGGCGGTCTCGATGCGCACGCCCATATAGTGTCCCTTGGTCGCCATGTAGTATGCGGCCAGCGCGTCGATAACCCGCAGCAGCAGATACAGCCCCACCACGCGCAGGATCAGCGGTGCGGTCAGGGAACCGACCGTATCCACGCTGGCGTTGGTGATCTGCCGCACGATCAGGGGCAGCACGATCTCCCCGCCCGTGGTCAGCGATGCACAAAACAGATCCAGCACAAGCACCTTGTATTCTGACCGCAGATACGGCAGGAACCGACGCAGGAGCGCTCTGTTTTTCTGAAAGTTTCCGCTTTTCATGATTTTACCTCTACACACATCTATACAGATTCTATTATAATACACATTTGCCGTTTTGCAAAGAGAAAATCCCGTTTTTTTTTAAAATTTTTCTTTCTTCGGCAAGAAAGCGTGTTTCCAAAAGCACAACTCTGCATCGGCGCATCGTTTCGTCCCGTTCTGTGATTGACGAAAAAAGACGGGGTATGGTAAACTATAGGTAATTTGAAATCGTGAGGGTGTTTCTATGCTGAGAATACAAGGGCAACACCGCACAATCGGGGTGTGCGGATTGCGAAGCGAGATTTTTCGTCAGGTTGTGCAGAAAGACCGCAGACTTGCTGACGCAAGTCAAGGGATTTTTGTGCTATCTGACGGAATAAGATTCAAGCAAGGCGTGCGCCGCGATTTGTGCGGTGTTGCCCAAGCCTTTCTTTTTGCGTTTGCGGTTCTGCTGTCGGAATGGTTCGGCTTCACGCTCCCCGGATACGACGTCTCGGAGCTGCTGTCCGACACACAGTTCGCCTCCGGCTTTGCCGTGCTGTCCGCCGACGGAGAGGAAAAAGGGCAGTTCACCTTTGCACCGGACACTCAGCCGCAGTGGAAGATCGCCCAGTGGAACTCCCGCTTCTGCCTTTGGGACGACCGGGTACCGCGGGATCCGTATACACTTTCCGACGGCGTGAAAACCGTCCGCTGTGACCCCGAACAGGGTTCCGTGCTCCTAGACATGAACGCCGCCCAAGAATATGCAGGTGAGCCTGCGGCGCTGGAAAACTGGCCGCATCTACTGCTCGAACAGTCCCCGTTTGCCATAACGCAGGAGAATGCGCATTTTTATTCCTGCGATAACCGTTTCCTCTTATCCATGGACATTCGGCTGGCGGATTATGTCCCAACGACCAATCCCGACGGCGTCAATGCGGCACAGTTTCTGATCTACTTCTATATGTCGGGGAAAAACAGCGATGATTTTATCTGGTTCGGACTGAACCTGTTCGACGACAGAGGGCTGCAGGACACCACATGGAGCCGGGATTTCGCCGACGGGGCGCACAACATGATCTACACCCTCTCCACCCGGGACACCTACGGCTTTTCCCGGCGCAGTCTGTATCAAAAGGGTGTATCGGACGAATACACAAGGGTGTGCGTGGATCTCACCCCGTACATCCGTGACTGCATCCGCAGAGCCAACCAAAGCGGCACCTTCGGCAAAACGGTTTCTCCCGGAGACTTCCGTTTTACGGGGATGAATATCGGCTTTGAGATCCACGGCAACATCCGCTGTGCCGTGGAGTTTTCCGATCTTTCTCTGCGATCGTTCGCCCGCCGCTGAACCGTTTTCCATCTGCGAAAAAGACAGACCGTTTCCATCCGGCATGGATGGTTAAAACGGTCTGTCTTTTGGTTCATCACAATTTTTTGTGGAATTCGTGCTTCGCACCGGGGAACCCCCGGCGAGGGTTCCCCACGCCTAAACAGTCCACCGGACTGTTTAGGCGCCCCTCCTGCGCTTTTCTTTCATCAGGATTTCGCCGACTGCGGTCGGCGACCAAAGGCGCTGCCTTTGGAATCCGCAAGCCTTTAAAAAGGCTTGAGCGAAACTTTCAATCCCACAGAATCCGTGATGAATCTGTCTTTTTTCTTATTCCTCCTGCCGCAGCAGTGCCTGCGTCTGCCGGATGAACCTTTGCTTTTCCGCCGGCAGGTCGGCAATAAACGTGTGCAGGCTTTCCCGCAGTACGGCTTCCTGCTCGCGCATATGCAGGGAGTGCGCATCGTACTGCGCGCCGTATTTTTTGGACAGCGCCGCAATCTCCGGCAGGCTCAGCACCGCAAATACGCCCTGCATTTCCGAGGAAGTCATGGGCGCATCCAACAGCACATCCTCCAAATCCGCAAGGGAATGCACCGCTTTGCGGATCACGGACAGCTTCTGCGCAAGCGTTTCGCACCGATGGATGGCTTCGAGAACACGGCGGTACTGCGCATCCTCCATCTTCTCGCCGAAGGAAAAGCGGATCTCGGGCTTTTCCTGCGTATCCGCAGGCAGGAGGAACACACGGTGCAGCAGCTGCTCGGACAGGGCGCGGCTGACCGTTCCCGCCAAAATCTGCACACTGTTTTGCACATACCGGCACAAGCCATCGGCACATTGCAGTTTCGCACACAGCGTTTCGGCGGCATCGGACAGGATCTGTGCGATCTGCGCTTTGGATTGATGCTCCAATTTTTTCGTCACGCAATCCAGTCCCCGAGCAGTCATGTCCAGCCGGCAGGGGTCGGTTCCGGCGAGAACACAGCCCAGCGCCGCCGCCAAAACCGGCTCGTACAAATTCATCGGCAGCTGTGCATAATCCTGCGCATAGGCGCACAGCAGGCGGTGTATGTCCTCGTCGGAAAAGGAATGCATGAACCGGTTTTCGTAGTATGCCGCACCCACATAGGCGTGGATGAACTCGATCCCGTCCAGCCGGGGCACTGGGTTATACAGCGGGTAATCCGCCGTGATGTGTATTTCATGGGCAAAAAGCTCCGGGTCGTACAGTTTAAAAAAGCCCCGGATCCCGTCTTGGAGGGTGGCGCTGTAAAAGACGTTCGGGGTGTGGATCAGCTGCACCGTCAGCTTGGTGTGCGCCGCCTTGGTCGCCGCCATCAGTCGGTCGATTTTTTGGCGTCCCTTTTGGTACAGCGCCCGGATCGGCATATTTTGCAGGCAAGTCACCGCTTCGTCCGGGTTGGAATAGGATTTCAAATAAAGACCGATGGTGAAATACACGGACTGCAGCAGCTCTTTCGCCCTGTCCGTGGGGATGGAGCTGCTATCCCCCGCAGTGAAGTGCCGCGTCTTTTCCGCCAAAAGCGCCAAGCACTCGTACTGGATGCGTTCCATGTCGTGCATCCCCAGCATTTGCTGACCCCATGCCTGCTCCAGCAGGGAGGAAAAGTAGTCGTTCTCCCGCAGTGCGGTGCGGTCGATGCGGTGAATCACATCCGGTTCAAAGTGCATAGCCGTCCTCCTTATTCTCCTGCGCCAAATCGAAAGGCAGACCGCTGCGCACGTTTTTCGCCATCCGATACATTTCCCTGTCCGCCAGCAGCTCCAGGGAGCCGCCGCAAACGCCGTCAAAGGCAGACTTCATGAAATGGATCAAATCGTCGTCCGGCACACGATCCATGGTTTCGTTTTTGAAAGCGTAAAACAGCTCGATCAATTCGTGCAAAGTCTGGGCATAGTTGTCCGCAGAAATATACGGAGAATCGCAAAATTCCCGAATGATCTTGTCGATGACGCCCCCGCCGAACTCGATGCGCCCGTTTTGCCGCAGGGAATCCGAGCGGGTCTGCACAAGCTCTGCCGCCTGCTGCTGCGTCAAAACAAGACCGAACTGCTCCGTGTAGTCGTTGCACTGCACGATTTCCCGAACTGCCTGTTTTTCCACAAGACCCGAGGAAAAGGAAATCAGTTCAAAACCCATGCTCCGTCACGCCTCCTGTACTCTTTCTTTGTTTAAATTTAATTTATTGTTTAAAAAGAATTTTAAAAAAGCGGAACTTCCCACATATACAAGTTATTATATACCCCATTCCCCGTTTCGTCAATGGTTTTGCACAAAAAATGTCGATTGCATTCCGTGCTGAAGTACGTTATAATAATTGTATAGACTGCGCAGGGAGGGACGAATCGTGGCAAAGCGAAAAATGCCGTCGGGTACGGTCTTTGTTCTCGTCACAGTTGCGGTCGCTGTCCTCGCCCGATTCGTGCACATAGACGGCGACTTCGCCAATCTGCCGAACATGGTGCGCAGTATTCTGTATATCCATCTCATGATGTATTGGTGCCTTTCCATGCACAGACGTGTCATGCAGGTGCAGGTGCGGCGGTATCTGACGTTCGTTTCTGTGCTGACCGTGTTTTGGCTATTGGTACGGACGATCAAGTATTTCTTCGTTTTTGAACCCCATGCGTCCATTCTGCTGTGGTACCTGTACTATCTGCCGATGCTGTTTATCCCGATGCTGGCGGTGTTCGTGGCCGCCTCTCTCGGTAAAAGCGAAAACTACCGCATCCCGAAGTCGGCATGGATGATCTACGCTGTCACGTTCCTGCTGTTTCTGCTGGTACTGACCAATAACCTGCATCAGTTTGTTTTCGTCTTTGCGCCCGATATGCCCCGAACCGGCGAAAACTACAGCTACGGTATCGGCTTCTACTTCGTCATCGGCTGGGAGGTTTTACTGAGCCTTGCGGCGTTTGCCATCATGGTCAAGCGCTGTCGTGTGCGCACCTTCAAAACGGCAACACCGCTGATCTGTATGGGTCTGTCGCTTCTGTACGCCCTGCTGTATGCGCTCGATTTTTCATGGTTACGGGTGATCGCCAACGACCTGACCGTCGTGCAATGCTGTCTGTTCACCCTCACCTTTGAATGCTGTATCCGCTGTAGGCTGATTCAGTGCAACACGGGCTACGGCGACCTGTTCGAGGCGTGTACACTCGGTGTGCAAATTGTCGATGACCGATATTGTACGCAGTACGCCTCCCGCCATGCACCGGCGCTGACGCCGGAAATCATGCGCCGTGCGGAATCGGCGCCGTTCCTGCTCGACAAAAACACGTCCATCAAAAGCTGTGCCATTCCCGGCGGTCACGTCCTGTGGAAGGAGGACATTTCCGATGCGGCGGCACTGCTGGACGAGCTGGAAACCGTCGGGCATGAGCTGGAGGAACACACCCTTGTCGAGCAGGAAAACTACAAGGCCAAGCGCAACATCAGCGCCCTGCGGGAGCGCAACCGCCTGCTCGACCTGGTGCAGCAGCAAACGCAAACGCCGATTGCCGTCCTCGACGGACTGCTATCGCAGTACAGTACGGAGCGGGACGAAGCGAAGCGGCGGCAGCTGCTGGTGCAGACGGCAGTCGTCGGCACCTATATCAAACGTATGGGCAATCTTGTCCTGCTGTGCGAGAGCGACGACACCGCCGACATAGAGGAACTGACACGGTGCGTGGAAGAGTCCTTTCTCAATCTCGAACTGATGGGCGTTGTCTGCGGGTGTGATCTGCCGAAAAACGAAACCGTTCGCACCGAGGATATCCTTCGTGCCTATCGCCTCTTTGAAGCCGTTGTCGAGACAGCCTCGGACAGCCTCGACGCCGTATGGATCAAGGGACGGGCAGAGGGCAAATCGTTTGTACTGCGCATCACGGTTTCCTGTCTGCGCGACCTGTCCGCACTCGCGGACGAGGCGGACGACTATACTGCCGAGGACGACTGCGTGTGCTTTACCGTCCGTATGGGGAAAGGCGGTGCATCGCTTTGACCTATTTCCACGAGCTCTCCACAGCGCATCAGTCCCTTTTGCTGTGCTGTATGTTTCTGCCGACCCTACCGGCTCTTTTTTGTCTGCATCTTTCCCGCTTCGGCAAGCGCCGAATCGCTCTGCGTACCGTCTGTGCGGCGCTGTTTATCGTCCTGTTCACCTGCGTCGTGCTGTGTGTGCGTGAGGTACAGGATGCATTGTCGTTCCGTCCGTTCCCCGTACCCGTTTGGGCGCTGTGGAGTATCAGCCTTTTTGCCTGCGCACTGTTTGTGACGGCGGCGGTCGGTCTCGTTCGCCGCATGAGTAACACCATCGGCCCCCACTCCGTCCGACAGGCGATGGACACCCTCCCGAGCGGGATCTGCTTCTTTAACCCCGACGGTACCGTCAAGCTGTGCAATTTACAGATGTACCGACTGTTTCGCACCCTCACCCAAAGCGACCTGCAATCCTTGGACGAGCTGTGTGCCGCCGTACACGCTCCCCATGCCGACAGCGGCGTTGTCCCCCTGCGCAATGCAAAGCAGACGCTGCTCTTTCCCGACGGGACGGTGTGGCAGTACACGCAAACCGAGGTGACGACCAAAAAGGGCGAAGTGTATACCGAGGCGCTGTTCAGCGATGTCACCGCACTGTACGAAAAGCAACAGGAGCTGAAAAGGCGCAACGCCGCGCTCAAGGATGTCTACAGCGACATCAAGCGCTTATCCGACAGCGTTTTGGAGATGACGAAGGAAAGCGAAATCCTCTCCGCCAAAACGAATCTGCACGACCAAATGGGTGCGGGCATCACCGCCATCCGCCAGAGTCTGCGCCGAAGCCAAACCTCGGCAGAAAACGCCGAAGCCATTGCACTGCTGCGCAAGGCGGTACGCATCCTGAAAAACGACAACGAATCCCCTGTCGGCAGAACCGATACGCAGGAGCTGATCCACAACGCACAAGCCATCGGCATTCGGGTGGACATGACGGGGGAATTTCCAAAGAACGAACAGCTTCATCGTCTGTTTTTGCTCACGGTCAAGGAATGCTGTACCAATGCCGCACGCCACGCCGGTGCACAAACGCTCACGGTGCACATGACGCAGACCGCCACGCAATACGCCCTGCACATCGAAAATGACGGCAAAGCGCCCGAGGGCGAGGTCGTCCCCAAGGGCGGACTTTCCAATCTCTCGCGCGCATTCACCGCATTCGGCGGCACGCTCACCCTTCGTTCCGCCCCCACATTCGCACTCACCGCCACCGTCCCTGCGACGGCTGTTCAAGAGGAGGTCTTGTAAATGACACGGGTATTGGTCGTGGATGACCAACGCATCGCCAGAGAATACATGGAGCATATCGTTTCCGAGGCAGAGGGCTACACCCTCTCGGGGAGCATCACCGACGCCGACTTCGCCGTCCTGTACTGCGAGCGCAATCCCGTTGACCTCGTACTGATGGACGTTTGCACCCGAGGACAGCAGGACGGCATCGATGTTGCCGCTGTGCTGAAAAAAAGCCGTCCCGCAATCAAAATCATCATCGTCACCTCCATGGCGGAGCAAAGCTATCTCAAACGTGCCCGCACAGCGGGAGCGGACAGCTTTTGGTACAAGGACGTCAGCCCCGAGGACTTGCTGACCGTCATGAACCGCACCATGGCAGGCGAAAGCATTTATCCCGACCAAACGCCCCTTGTGGAATTTGTCGCCGGCACCAGCAATCAGCTCAGCGAACAGCAGATTCGGGTGCTTCGCTTGGTGTGCGACGGGCTGGAATACAGCGAGATCGCCGAGCGCCTGCACTGCTCGGTACACAACGTGAAGTACCACGTCTCCCAAATTCTCCAAATCACCGGCTACGCCAACCGCGTCCAGCTCGCCGTCTCTGTGACAAACAAGCGCTTTATCATCCCCGACATCCCCGCTGAAAAGAAAACACCGGTTGTCGAATAATCTTTGCAAAAAATTTACAAATCCTATACTTTTGGATAGTGATTTTTTGTAAAAAAACCGTTATAATGGAATAGGTGCAGTGTATCCCACGACATCGGATATGTCTGCGCGCCCATTGTTTCCCTCCGGCAAAATGCCGGTTAAATATGAATTGGAATGTGTAAATGAGAAAGGAGTCTTTACAATGGGACTGATTAAAGCCGGCGTCGGCGCCCTCGGCGGCACGATGGCCGATCAATGGAAGGAATTTTTCTACTGCGATGCACTGGACAGCGATACGCTGGTCGTCAAGGGACAAAAGCGCACCTCGGGTCGTTCCTCCAACACAAGAGGCAATGACAACATCATCTCCAACGGTTCCGGCATTGCCGTGGCCGACGGACAGTGCATGATCATCGTGGAGCAGGGCAAGGTCGTGGATGTCTGCGCCGAACCGGGCGAGTATACATACAACACCTCCACCGAGCCCAGCATCTTCTCGGGCAATCTGGGGGACAGCATCAAGCAGACCTTCCAAACAGTCGGCAAGCGTTTCACTTTCGGCGGCGACACCGCCAAGGATCAGCGTGTATACTACTTCAACACCAAGGAGATCCTCGGCAACAAATTCGGCACCGCCAACCCCATCATCTTTGAGGTCACCAACAAGCGTATCGGCATCGCCCGCACGGTGAACATCCGCTGCAACGGCGTGTATACCTACATGATCACCGATCCCCTGCTGTTCTACACCCGCATCTGCGGCAACGTGGAGAGCGCATACACCAGAGATCAGATCGACGAACAGCTCAAGTCCGAGTTTATCGACGCCCTCCAGCCTGCCTTCGGTATGCTCGCCGAGCAGGAACTGCGTCCCGCGCAGATCCCCGCCAAGGTCAAAGAGCTGAAAAACGCCATGAACGAGGCGCTCAAGCAGGAGTGGATCGAAAACAGAGGCATCTCCATCGGCAAGATCGCCCTCAACCCCATCACGCTGACCGAGGAGGACATGAAGAAGATCAACGAGCTGGAGGATGCGGCCAACATCGGCTCCAACCCCTTCATGATGGCCGGCCGCATGACCGACGCCACCGCAAACGCCATGCAGACCGCCGCCGGAAACTCCGCCGGCGCCATGACCGGCTTCATGGGCATGGGCATGACCGGCATGGGCGGTCAGGGCGGATTCAACGCCGCACAGAATTTCTACAGCATGGGCGTTCAACAGCAGCAACAGCAGGCGGCACAAGCCCCAGCACAAAGTGCGGACGGCTGGAAATGTTCCTGCGGTGCTACCGCTACGGGCAAGTTCTGCCCCAACTGCGGCGCAAAGAAGCCGGAGCCGGTACAGGCGGGCGGCTGGAAGTGTACCTGCGGCGCTACCGTCACGGGCAATTTCTGCCCCGAGTGCGGTGCAAAGAAACCCGCCGAACCCGAAGGCTGGACCTGCACCTGCGGCGCCGTCAACAAGGGCAAGTTCTGCCCCAACTGCGGTGCGAAAAAGCCGGAGGGCGCTCCCCTCTATCGCTGTGACAAGTGCGGCTGGCAGCCTGCCGACCCCCACAATCCCCCCAAATTCTGCCCCGAATGCGGCGACCTGTTCGACGAAAACGATAAAGCCTGACAACGGATTTCGGAGGAAACACTTATGGGACTTTTTGATAAAAAATTCTGCGACGTCTGCGGTGAAAAAATCGGCTTGCTCGGCAACCGCAAACTGGACGACGGCAACCTTTGCAAGGACTGCAACGCAAAGCTTTCCCCCTTCTTCACCGGCAGAAAAAAATCGACCGTTGCGGACATCAAGCAGCAGCTTGCCTACCGTGAGGAAAACAAACAAAAGCTCGCTTCGTTCCGTCCGACCCGCACCCTCGGCACATCCAAGAAGGTCTACATCGATGATACCGCCGGTACATTCATCGTCACCTCCCGCACCAACTGGCGCGACGACAACCCCGACATCATCCTGCTCTCGCAGGTCACCGCCTGCAACGTGGACATCCAAGAGGACAGAGACGAAATTTACCAGCAGACGACCGATGGCAAGCGTGTGAGCTACACGCCGCCCCGCTACGAGTACAGCTACGATTTTCAAGTACAAATTCTCGTGAACTCCCCGTGGTTCAACGAGATCAACATCGACCTCGACAACGGCAACAAGCCCGACAGCCGCTTCTGCGATCTGTATCGTCAGCTGGAGCAGACAGCGTACTCCATCCGTGACGCACTGCTGGGCACCACGACAGCATTCGGCACACAGTCCGGCTACGCACAGCAGCCCTATGGTCAGCCGGCGTTTGCCCAAGGTGCACAGCCCTATGCCCAGCAGTCCTACGCACAGCCGGCGGGCTTCGGCGCTGCGGTGGCAGGGGTTGCCGGTGCCGCTTTCGGCGGCGTGCAGCAGAGTGCTCCCGCCGGCGGCACATGGTTCTGCCCGAACTGCGGCACACAGAACAGTGGTGCTTTCTGCCAAAGCTGCGGCACACCGAGAGCACAGACGCAGGCAGCCCGCACCGTTCGCTGTGACAAGTGCGGCTGGATGCCGAATCCGGGGGAACAGCCGCCCCGCTTCTGCCCCAACTGCGGCGATCCCATCGACGGGAACGATATGCGCTAAATCCCGACTTTTCAGACGGCGTCGTACACCTTGTGCGGCGCTGTCGCAACACAATGAGGTGATATTTTGGCAGTGTTACAGGAATACAAGTGTCCGAACTGCGGCGGTGCGATCGAATTCAACAGCACAGCGCAGAAAATGAAATGTCCGTACTGCGATACGGAGTTTGATATGCAAGCTCTCGCCGCTCTGGACGATCAGCTGAAAAACGAATCGACAGATAATATGCAGTGGGAAACCACGGCAGGCGGCGACTGGCAGGATGGCGAAACGGACGGACTGCGCACCTACGTCTGCAACTCCTGCGGCGGCGAAATCGTCGGCGACGAAACGACCGGTGCGACCTCCTGTCCGTTCTGCGGCAACCCCGTGGTGATGATGGGACAGTTTTCGGGCAGTCTCAAGCCCGACTACATTATCCCCTTCAAGCTGGACAAAAATGCCGCAAAGGAAGCACTGAAAAAGCACTATCAGGGCAAAAGGCTCTTGCCCAAGGTATTCAAGGATGCCAACCACATCGACGAGATCAAGGGGATCTATGTCCCGTTCTGGCTCTTCGATGCTGACGCCGACGCCGACATTCTCTACAATGCGACCCGCGTCAGCCACTGGAGCGACGACGATTACGACTACACCAAGACCGACTACTACTCCGTCAGCCGCAGCGGCTCCATCGGCTTTGAGCGCGTCCCCGTGGACGGCTCGTCCAAGATGGCGGATGACCTGATGGAATCCATCGAGCCTTTCGACTTCTCTCAGGCGGTGGATTTCCAAACGGCGTACCTGGCAGGCTACCTCGCGGATAAGTACGACGTGGACGCCGCCCAGAGCATCAACCGCGCCAATGAGCGCATCAAAGTCAGCACAGAGCAAGCCTTCCAATCTACGGTGGAAGGCTACGCCACCGTGCACGCAGAATCTTCCAGCATCCGCCTGCGCAACGGCACGGCAAAGTATGCGCTGTACCCCGTCTGGATTCTGAACACCAGCTGGAACGGTCAAAAGTATACCTTTGCCATGAACGGACAGACGGGCAAGCTTGTCGGCGATCTGCCGCTGGACAAAAGCGCATTGATGAAGTGGCGCATTGCTCTGGCAGGCATCACCGGCGCGGTGGTGTTCCTGATCTCCTATCTCATGTGGCTGTTGTAAGGGGGTGCAGACGATGAAGAAAAAAATAACTGCAATTTTACTGATGCTCGTTTTGTGCCTCTCTTTGAGCGCAACGGCGTTCGCAGTACAGGGTGACTACATCATCGACGAAAAGGGCATCCTAAGCGAAGAGGATGCAGAAGAGCTGAACGCCATCGCCGCCACCTTCTCCGATGCGCTCAACTGCGATCTGCTGTATGCGTACACCCTCGAGGAGGACTTGGAGGACTATGTGCAGACCACAATGCCCGGCAATCGGGACAACTGGATCCTGCTGATCGAAAACGATGAGTTTTACGATGTTTACACCTACGGTGAACCCAGCGCCTATGTGACCGAAACGGAAGCGAACAATTTGTGGGAAACGTATTCCAACGAAGCGCTGTCCTTTTCCGAGTCCATCACCGCCTATCTGTCGGCGGCGGCGACACTCGTCCGGCAAAACACCGACGGCGTGGAGTCTCTCCCCGATGTACAGCTGTACACGGCGGCTCCGGCCGACGCCCCAAGCCGCATGGTGGACATGGCAGACGTACTCACGGACGCCGAGGAGACCGCCCTGCTGTCCAGTCTGAATGCGGTGAGCGAACGGCAGCAGCTGGACGTGGTCGTCGTGACGGTCAACGACATCGGCGACAAGACCCTTATGGAATACGCTGACGACTACTTCGACTACAACGGCTACGGCTTCGGTGAAAACCATGACGGCGTACTGCTGCTCGCCCGCATTGCGGACGACGGCACCTACTCCCCCGGCAACTGCTGGATCACCACCACCGGCTACGGCATCACCGCCTTCACCGACGACGACATCCAGTACATCGGGCAGCAGATCACCCCTGCGTTGAAAGAGGGCGATTTTGCCGACGCCTTTTCCCAGTACGCTGCCCTGGCCGATAGCTTGATCACACAGGCCAAATCTTACACGCCTTACGAACCCGGTGTACCGGTAAAGGTGCCGTTTAATGTGCAGCGCTCCCTCCTGGTTGCCGTGATCGCAGGTTTGGTCGTGGCTTTTGTGGTCACGGGCATCATGAAGGGCAAGCTGAAAACGGTTCGCAGTCAAAGCGCCGCTTCCAACTATCTCAAGCAGGGCAGTATGCATCTCGTCAATCAAAAGGATATGTTCCTGTATTCCAATGTCACACGCACCGAAAAGCCGAAACAGATCGACTCGGGCGGCGATTCCTCGACACATACATCGTCCTCCGGCACAACCCATGGCGGCGGCGGTTTCTGAGCCGCACAAAACAGAATTGGGAGATTTGACTATGGGTATTTTTGACAAACTGAAAAGCTCCGCCGCTTCTGCGGTGGGCGCGGCGATCCAGTCCGCCGGGAGCCGGCGGGAAACCTTTACCTTTGCCGCCTTGCCGGAAAGTCTGGACGAGATGCAGGCACTGCCCGAGGCAGCGCTTGACACGCCCTTCCAAACGGCGGCACTGACCGTGTGCGCCCTGTGCGCCTATGCGGCAGAGCCGAAGATCGGCACCGAAATGCTCAACTGGCTGCGCGGTCCCCGTCCCCTCGGCGGTCACGATATTTCCTTTATGAACGATCGCTTCCGCGGCGGCAGAACCTATATCCCGTTCTCCTACTTTGCGGGCGCAACGCCGGAGAACAACTACACCCCCTCGGAGCCGTTCACCGTCACCATCGAGACCAATCCCTACTCCGATGCCGAACAGGGGTACAAGAAGCTGTTCATCCCCTGCGGCGGCGCCGACAGCCCCCGTCCCATCAAGCTGCGTATGCGCGGGGACGGCAAGTGGTTTTTGTGGGAGCAGTCCCTGCTGACGGATATCCGCACCCCCAAAGCCGCTGACCCGTGGGCTTAAACGAGACACACTGTACACAGGAGCGGTCGAATTGCCTGACCGCTCCTTGTTTTTGGTTCATCACAGATTTTTGTGGAATTAAGACGACACCACATAATCGACGTGTGCGGCATTGCCTTAAAAGTTTCGCTCAAGCCTTTTTAAAGGCTTGCGGATTCCAAAGGCG